>JAPPOT010000273.1:9017-20338 GCA_028817855.1 Myxococcales bacterium | reverse complement strand
CCCAAAAGCAGCTCCATAGCACGCCGGCCCGCGACTGCAGCACACACAACCCTCGCCCATGTGACGAGACTCTAGGCCTCAGAGCTCGTGCCGGGTGGGAAAGTACGCTCGCAATCTACTAGCAGCCGCGCGCCTTTCGACCTCCCATGCGCTGTCGATTGCGCGTCTCTCCTGCGCCGTAAGCTTCCAGGAAAGCGGCATCTCGATCCTACCCCGGGTGCCCACGCCGCCAATCTGCGTAGGTAGCGCAAACTCAAGCGTGCTAAATTCTACCTCTTCACTTGGCCAATTCTGCAGGAGCTCGAGCTCTAGCGCATTCCGCGAGACCTGGCTTTCGCCGCGAACTGCCAGCATGGTCAACGCGGGACTACCGAGCCCCACCATCGGCTCATGATCGAGGGCTCTGGACTCCAGTGGGGGCACGCAGCAAGCCGTTGCCTTGGAGGACGACCCTTCAGTCGAGCACTGCGGCAGCGAAAACACGCCTGGCGCTGCCTCTGTCGTCGAACACCTGTCCCCCACGCGAATAGAAATGAATACAACTCGCAAGGGAATCTGGCTTTCACGCGGCTTAGCATCACGCGCAATCAGATAGTCTTTGACCCACTCCACTGCAGTCAAGACGCCGGAGGCATCATAGTAGCCACCATCCACGATGTGCACGCGCCCTAGATTCCCGCTGCAAGAAGCGCCGGACACCCGGCAACCTACCGCGGCAGGTGATACTCCCGGAAACGTGGCTGACAAGCGCGCGGCCGTAGTGACTCGGATGTCGCGATCGCCCGGAATCCCAGAAACGGCGCTATTCGGAGGTTGCGCCCCAGAGAATACCACCCGTGCACCGGTTTCGACTGCGGTTGCGTTGAACGCGAGCGTCGGACGCGTACCGCCCGCAAGATCGGGACCCCAGTCCTGAACCAAGCGAAGGCCATCCAGCGCAGGCGTCGCCCAGGCATGCTCGAGTGCCGAACCACGATCCGAATACTTGTCACCAATCCAAAACCCGAACAGAAGTCGAAAGAAGTCCGGATATGCGAGCCCCCACAAGGCAGCCTTTAGAGTAGGACGGCACGCTTCTTCCATTACACGGCGCGTGTCTGGTGGTGTGCCATCATGGTAGCCACCCACGTAGTGCATGGCGCCGACACCACCGCCCGACGAAGCGGACACGAGCGTCAGTGCCTCGGCGAAGCCGGACCCTAGCTCCTGTTGAAGCCCCGTCAAGACACGAGCAGTCCACGCCGCAGCGGTAATGCCACCACCGGAGGCAGCAACTACCACTATCGTACGCGCCTCGCCTCCGTCGGCCTTCGGCGCGTGCTGGATGCGGGCCTCAAACGCGGCGGCTACGGGAGGTCGGTTCGAAGGCCTCCATTGCGTGTCGTAGACCGGGTACAAATAGTGCGACTCGAAGATCGAGTGCGTGACCAGCCACACACTAAACACCGCAATCTCCGTCGGCACGCGCCACTGGTCGAGGCAGAGTGAAACCCAGGGTAGGATCCACGCCAGAGAGATGCCGAGCACGACCAAGTAACCTGCTGCGGGGAACCACGCGGCGGGGTATGCGAATCCGGCCCCGATGGTCGGCACCGCAAAGCCGGTGAGAAGGACGAGGCCAACAACGATGTCTCGCAAGCGGAGTCCACGGCCGAGAATTCGACCGTCCACGGCTGGTTCGTCTGAGCTGGAACTTGGCCCGGTCTCGCGGGTCAAGAGAACGGCGAGCGTCCAATGTTGCGCCGCGTACTGCAGAAGCAACGTCAGCACGAAGGACACCAAGAACCAGAATGCGCCCCAGCAGGCGGTGCCGGACGAGCAGAGTAGTGCGAGCAGGACGCAGGAAGCGATGACTCCGAAGAACCAGCCAGGCCGTCGAAACGATGAGTGGTAGGGCGGGCGAGTGGACAGGCCTGCATAGCTAAACAGGGGCCTCCGGATCTGCGGAAGAAGTACGGTGATGGCAACTAGTGCTTCAAAAGCGAGCACACCAACGGCCACGTGGCCCGGATAGTATCGAAGGGTCGCGGTGGGATCCTTGATCGCAATCGCGCGTGTCCAAAGCCCAGCGGTCGCCGCCGCGTAGCACCACCAGATCCAGTGAACATTGGCGCTAGCTTGTCGGTCGATCAGCGCACCCCTTTCATCGGCGTTTCCAGTAGGCTTCCGGAATGGCAAGCAGACCCGTCCTGCTGTGCCCCGGTAGAGCACCTGGAACATCGTCGTCACAGCCCCGACCCACAAGGAGACCAATGCGCCGAGGGTCACGGCCTCGCCCACAGTTATCGAAAGCAGGTTGCCCACCAGAGGCTGCACTGATTGCAGTGCACCGCCGAGCACTACCGGCAAGACGACGAGCAAGGTGGCGAACAGTAGCGGGAAGCGAAGGAAATATATGTACTGAAGAATCTGCGTGAAGCGTTGAAAAAACAGCAGCACGCTGACACCTGCAACAAGGGTGGCAACGCCAATACGAAATGGCCACGAGTAGGATGTCGCGAAGATAAGAACCGCAAGCGCGACCGGAACTGGCAACAAGATCCAGAAGCCATGCGGCCTTCGCGCGCCCCGCTGGTAGAGTCGGACAAGGAACTCCCACATGTGACACACGCCCCCTCTCGCTTTGCTCCAATTTCACTCGGGCACGGCGTGCGCGTCAATGCAGCGGGCTGTCGCGATCCGGATGAGAGTAGGTTCCTGACCGGTCCCCACGAGACGCAGCCGCACCGCCTCTTGCCAGCTACGTCCGCACGCCCAGTCAGACTCGTGCGCGACTCGCGCGTTTGGACCTGCGGCGCGAGTGCAGAGCGAGACCGCCCCTCGCGACAGACCCGGTCCAACCAGACGATCACATGCGCCGACCTCCCCTGTAGGCATAGGGACCTTTGCTCGGTTTGCCGATACACCCACCGACAGTCGCCGGCGAGTGCCCAGATGACCGCAGACGGGCGCACGCAACGCTCGATCAGCGTGGAGCTTTCTAGCCTGAGCGTCATACGATCAGTGCTCCTCGCGCCGCGCTAGGGGCTGCACGCCGGGTGAGGGACTGGAGGGTCGGGCTATATGCAAACGCCGTCGGCGCGTTCTGTTCTTTCTGTTCTTCCCAAGCCGCGGCTGGCGGCGCTTGGGCGCGATCTGGACGTGGCGGTGCCCAACGTGGGCACGAAGGAGACGCAGGTGCAGACCCTGTGGGGGTCCGGGCGCGTGCAATTGCGGGAGCTGCTTGGGCGGTTGAAGCGCGATGAGTTGAAGGCGGCGTGCCGGGCGCATGGTCTCGACGATAGCGGGCGGGCGCGGCAGTCCCTGTCGGCGCGTCTGCTCGAGGCACGTGAGGGGCCCGACTCGGCCCCGCCCGCTTCTGTGTTCAGCGCGGCCGAGGTGGCGCGGCATGTCCCGCATGCGGGCGACGTGGTTGTCTGCCGGCATCGACAGTGGCTGGTCGAGGACGCGGGGCTTCCCGAGACCGAGGGGGAGATGACACGGGTTCGGCTGGTGTGCCTGGACGATGACGCCCAGGGGCGTGTGACCGAGCTGCTGTGGGAGCTTGAACTTGGCGCGCGGGTGCATCGGCCGGAGGCGCACGGGCTCACGAAAGTCAGTCGGCTCGACCCCCCGCGCCACTTCGCGGCCTACCTGCATACGCTCAAGTGGAACGCGGTCACGGCCACCGACGGGCGCTTGTTCCAGGCGCCGTTCCGGGCGGGCATTCACCTGCAGGCCCATCAGTTGACGCCGCTCAAGAAGGCCCTGTCGCTGCCGCGCGCCAACCTGTTCATCGCAGATGACGTGGGGCTGGGCAAGACCATCGAGGCGGGGCTGGTGCTGTCGGAGCTGTCCCTGCGGCAACGGGTGGACCTGGCGCTGGTGGTGTGCCCGGCGTCCGTGTGCCTGCAGTGGCGGGACGAGATGGCCAGCCGCTTTGGTTTGCAGTTCGAGGTGATGACGCGCGCCTTCATCGCCGAGCGGCGCAAGGAGCGGGGCTTCGGCGTCAACCCCTGGGGCACGCACCGGCGCTTCATCATCAGCTATCCGCTCTTGCGCAGGCCGGAGTACCGGGACCCGCTGTTGTCGCTGCTCGGGCAGCGGGCGAGGAAGAGCCTGCTCATCCTCGACGAGGCCCACATCGCCGCGCCCTCCACGGCGCGCAAATACGCGGTGGACTCGGCTATTACGAAGGTGGTGCGGGATATCGCGCCGCGCTTCGAGAACCGCCTGATGCTGAGCGCGACCCCGCACAATGGGCACTCCAACTCGTTTTCTGCCCTGCTCGAGATCCTGGACCCCCAGCGCTTCACCCGCGGGGTGCCCGTGACGGGCCAGGGGTACCTGGAACCTGTGATGGTGCGGCGGCTCAAGCAGGACCTGATCTCCGCCGGCGAGAGCGGGGGGCTGCGGTTCCCCGAGCGCTGCGTAGTGCAGCTGGCGTTGGGTCACCGGGATGGGCATTGGCATCTGGAGACGCGGTCGCGCCGGGGAAGCACCGGCGAGATGGACATCGCCCCGGAACGGGATCTGGGGCCTGCCGACGCGCAGGAACTGACGCTGTCCGAGGACCTGGCACGCTACACCGCGCTGATGGCGCCCAAGAGCGGTCGGGCGCGGCTGGTGTTCATCAACCTGCAAAAGCGGCTGCTCAGCAGCGTCGAGGCCTTCTCCCGCACGCTGCACGCCCACGCGCGATCCGTCGAGCGGGCGGAGCGCGAGGCGAAGGCCACCGTCCCCGAGCTCGCTGACCCCGAGCCCGGACTCGCCGACAACGAGGACGACGCCTTTGGGGTGGACGACGAGGCCCTCGATCTCGAGGCCGCAGCGCAGGTCAGCCGGCACTCGCAGGCACTGACCGCACCCGCCGGCGAAGCGAAGGCCCTGCTCGCGCGCCTGCTCGAACAGGCTGAACGCACCCGGCTGCTGCCGGACGCCAAGGTGCGAGCGCTGGTCGCCTGGGTCGCGGAGCACCAGTGCGCCGGCGTTCACCTGCACGTCAATGGAAACGGCGACGGCCTGGGCCCTGACCGGCCGCGTGCGAAGGGCAAGCAAGCCAAGCAGACCAGGCAGGCCAAGCAGGCCGGCTAGTGGTCCGACCGCCGGTTGATCGTGTTCACCGAGTACGGGGACACCAAGCGCTACCTGCTCCAGGTGCTGCAGGCGGCGGTGGCGGGCACGCACCTGGGCGACGAGCGCATCGCCCAGCTGCATGGCGGCATGGGGGACGAGCAGCGCCAGGAAGTGCAGCGAGCCTTCAACGGCGACCCCGCCCACCACCCCGTGCGGATCCTTGTCGCGACCGACGCGGCCCGCGAGGGCATCAACCTGCAGGGCCACTGCGCGGACCTGATGCACTTCGATGTGCCCTGGAACCCGGCCCGGATGGAGCAGCGAAACGGGCGCATCGACCGGACGCTGCAGCCCGCCGACGTCGTGCAGTGCCACTACTTCACGTACATCCAGCGGCGCGAGGACCCGGTGCTCGCCACCCTGGCCGACAAGGTCCAGGTCATCGGTAGGGAGCTGGGCTCCCTCGGCCACGTTGTGATGGACCGGCTCGAGCAGGACCTGGAGGAGCACGGCATCGATGGGACGAGCAGTGGCCGTGTGGACGCGGCCCTGTCCAAGTGCACCGGCGGCGCCGGCGCCGCCACCTCCGCCGCCGAACTGGAGCAGGCCCGTTCCACCCAGCGCAAGGTGAAGCAGGAGATCGAGGAGGCGAGCACCCTCCTGCAGGCCTCGCGCAAGGTGCTGGAGTTCGACTCGGCGCTGCTGCGCGATGCCCTCGATGTGGGTTTCGAGTTGGCCGGCGCCAAGCCCCTGCAGACCGTCGCACAGAACGCAGATGGCAAGAGCGGCGATCCGGTGCCCGCCTTCCGAGTCCCGGAGTTGGGCGCTGGCTGGCAGACAACCCTCGACCACCTGCGGCCGCCCAGACACCGTGACGAGGCGCCCTGGGAATGGCGCAAGCGACCGCCACGGCCGGTCACGTTCGAGCCGCCGGCCACCCTGGCGGACGAGAGCATCCACCTGCACCTGTCGCACCCGCTGGTCCAGCGGGTGCTCGGACGCTTCCTGGCCCAGGGCTACAGCAGCCACGACCTCAGCCGCGTGACCGTACTGCAGAACCGAAACGATTCGCTCGTGCGGGTGATCGCCTTCGGGCGCCTGTCCCTGTTCGGCCGCGGTGCCACCCGCCTGCACGATGAGGTCCTGTCGGTGGCTGCGCGCTGGGTCGAGGGCCAGCCCCTCCGCCCCTTCGCTGAGGAGGGGGACAAGCGCGCCATCACCCTGCTCGAGAAGACCCTGGCCGAAGCGCCGCGCCTCGAGCGCATCCCCAAGCGGGTGCAAGCGCGCGTCACGGAGGCCGCGGCCGACCTGTTCGGTCAGCTGTGGTCCTCCCTGCGCGAGGAGGCCGACGCGCGGGCGGTCGCGTCCGAGGAGCAGCTCAAGGCCCGCGGCCGCGGCGAGGCGGATGCCCTGGCCGCCCTGCTCGACCGCCAGCGCGATGCCATCGAGCGACGCATCGGCGAGGCCGAGGAACAGCAACTCTCTTTCACGACAGGCGAGCGCGAGCAGCAGCGCCAGCTCGAGGCCGACCTCAAGCACATGCAGGGGCGGCTGGCTAGCCTGGCGCGCGAGCGAGACACGGAACCCGGGGACATCGAGGGCCTGTACACGGTGGCGCTCAAACGGCTGTCGCCGGTGGGCCTGGTCGTGCTGTGGCCGAAGGAGCGTTCATGAGCCGTTCATCCGCAGGCAATCTGGAACGGAGGTTCCACGACACCTGGCTCGGCATGGCCCAGCCCATCGAGGGCCTGGTCGTCTCCCGCCCCGTGCTGGAAGAGGCCCAGTGCTTCGAGCGCCAGCCCCCCCAGACCCGCCAGCTGCTGCGGCAACTGGTGGAAGCGGGCGAGCCCGTTGCCACCAGGGGGAAGAGATCCAAAGGGGGAGGCGATGCACTGCATGCGCCGCGTATTGGGGACTTGCCGCGGTTCCTGTCGGAGCTACTCGGGCTCACTCCGGATCTGTGGGATGCGGCGAAAGGCTACCGCCCGGACCAGGCATGGGCGGGGGTCATCGACCCGGAGTTGAGCTTCTACGCGCCCGAAGGGCCGCAAACCGTGCGGCCGACGCTGGCCCTTCGGCGCATCGGCACCTCTGGAACGGCGGAGGCAGAAGATACGGGTGACGCGGGCCCCTACACGCTGCTGCTGTGGGAGCTGCCCGCTAGGCTACCCTTCGACACGGCGGAGACCACCACCGGCGCCTGGCACTACCCGCCCGGCGCCAAGTTCGACCGCCTGCTCCGCCACTGCCGCGTGCCGATCGGCCTGTTGACCAACGGCGAGGTGGTGCGGCTGGTCTACGCGCCCCATGGGGAAGCTTCGGGGCACATCGACTTCCGGCTCGACGCCATGGTCAGCGTCGGCGGTGCGCCGTTGCTCGACGCCTTCGTCATGCTGCTGCATGAACGCCGCTTCTTCGCCGTGGCCGAGGATCAGGCCCTGCCGGCGCTCCTGGCACAGAGCCGCAGCCGCCAGGCCGACGTCACGGGTGAGCTGGGCGAGCAGGTGCTCGAGGCGCTGACGCACCTGCTGCGAGGCTTCGAGCGCGCCGCCGGCGAGCACGATGGCCGCGCGCTGCTCGATGCCGCCCTCGCACGGGAAGGCGACCACCTCTACAACGGCCTGCTCACCCTGCTCCTGCGGACGGTGTTCGTGCTCTACGCCGAGGACAAGGGCCTGTTGCCCATCGATCACCCCCTGTACGAACAGCACTACAGCCTGCTCGGGCTGTTCGACGAGCTGCAGGCCGACCACGGATTGCACCCCGACACCATGTCCCGCCGCTACGGCGCCTGGGGCCGCGTCACGGCGCTCTTTCGGATGCTGTTCTGCGGCGCCAGGTCCGGCGACCTGCAGATCCCCGAACGCCGCGGCGAGCTGTTCTCCCCCCACCGCTTCGCCTTCCTGGAAGGCTGGCAGGGCGAAGCCTCCCCCATCGGCAACCTGCCCCAGCAGGCCGAGGTGCACCTCCCCAGCGTCGACGACGAGACCCTCTACCTGGCCCTGCAGAAGCTCGTCATGCTCGACGGCCAGCGCCTCAGCTACCGCTCCCTGTCCGAAGAGCAGCTCGGCAGCTGCTACGAGGGCCTGCTCGGCTACCACATCGTTCGGGTCGACCATCCAGCGGTGCGCATGCGCCCGGAAGGCGTGTGGCTGACGGCCGAGGAGGTATTGGCGGAAAAGCCTGGTCGGCGGGCGGCGTATCTGGTCGACAAGGCAGGGCTGGACAAGAAGCAGGCGAAGAAACTCGCTAGCGAGATGACAGCGGCCGAGAAGCAAGCCGACGATAGGCAGGCGAGCGAGACCGCGTTCGCGGTACTGCAGGGCTACGCCCTGGGCCGTACCAAGGCGGCGCGCGCAGAGGGCGTGGCCGGCGCGGGTCAGCTGGTCGTACAGCCGGGCCAGGAGCGCCGGCGCACCAGTAGTCATTACACGCCGCGTAGCCTCACGAGTCAGGTCGTGCAGCGCACGCTGGAGCCATTGCTCGCGTGCATGACACTAGAAGGCGCTCTCGGCCCCAGTAGCGAACGATTACTCGAACTGCGCATCTGCGACCCCGCCATGGGCAGCGGCGCCTTCTTGGTCGAAGCTTGTCGCCAGCTGGGCGATCACCTTGAAGCGGCCTGGGCCCGGGAGGGCAAGCTCGGGCACTACACGGAGCCCACCCTGGCCGCCCGCCGGCGCGTGGCCCAGTGCTGCCTGTACGGCGTCGACAAGAACCCGGCGGCGGTCGAGCTGGCGAAGCTCTCGCTGTGGCTCTTCACCCTGTCCGACCACAGGCCCTTCACCTTCCTCGACGCCAACCTCAAGTGCGGCGATTCGCTGGTCGGCTTGTCCCTGGACCAGATCCGCGCCTTCGACTGGCGTGCGGGAGACAAGCGGCAGGGCCAGCTGGTCGAGCTCGCCATCGACGATGTCCTGCGGGAAGCGGTGAAAGCCCGGGAAGATCTGCGCCAGATGGCGATGATGGAAAACGGCTACAACCCCGACCCACGCGAGAAGGAGCGCCTGCACGAGGACGCCCAGGACGCCATGGAGCGCGTGACACTGATCGGCGACGTGTGCCTCGGCGCGTTCTTCTCCGAATCCAAAGACAAGGCCCGCGAGCGACAGCGCGTCCGGCGTCGCGACCTCGTGGTCACCTGGCTGGAGGCGGACAAGCGGCACGACGATGAGCTGGCAGCCACGCTCAAGGCTGAGCTGCAGGCGCTGCAAGCCGAGCTACACGAGACCCAGCGACCGTTTCACTGGCTGCTCGAGTTCCCGGACGTGATGTGGGAGCAGCGGCCGGACCCGCTTGCAGGAGGGGAGTGGAACGGCAACGCGATGATGGACGCCTTCGTGGGCAACCCGCCGTTCATGGGTGGACGCCGCATCTCGGAGAACCTGGGTCTGCGTTACAGCGCGTTCATTTCAGGCCAACACGGCGGCTCTAAAAACGCAGACTTGTCCGCCCATTTCTTCCGCCGCGTTGCCGACATCATCGGCACGCACGGGACCTTCGGCCTGATCGCTACCAACACGATCGGACAGGGGGACACGCGGGCCACCGGTCTGCAGTGCCTGGTGAAGGACGGCTTGGAGGTGTACGACGCCCGGACGAACATCCCCTGGTCACAGGAGTCCGCAGGCAGCGACGCGGCCGTGACGGTGTCCATCGTTCACATGGCTGCCGGACTACCGGCGCAGCGGGCCGAGCGACGCTGTGAGGGACGTGCCTGCACCGTGATCAATTCACAGCTCGCCCCTCGAGCCGAGCGGAACGACCCCGACAAGCTCATTGCCAACGCGGGCGCGGCCTTCCAGGGATGCATCATCTTCGGAACGGGGTTCATCCTAGCCCCCGAAGAGCGCGACTCCCTGATTTCAAAGGGCGCGCGCAATGCCGAGCGGGTCTTCCCCTACCTGGGTGGCCAGGAGGTCAACACCAGTCCCGAGCACACCTTCGATCGCTACGTCATCAGCTTCGGACAGATGAGCCTCGAGGAAGCCGAAGCCTGGCCTGACTTGCTGTCCATCGTCGCTGAGAAGGTAAGGCCCGAGCGAGAGAAGGTGCGCGACGCCTTCGCAAGGAGGTTTTGGTGGCAGATCTTTCGACCGCGTCCCGAGCTCTACCAAGCCATCGCCCCCCTCGCGCGCTGCCTGGTCAACTCCCGCGTCACCAAACACCTCACCTTCACCTTCCAGCCCACCGACCGCGTCTTCTCCGAACAGCTCTACGTCTTCCCGCTTGACGCCTACACCGCCTTCGCCGTCCTCCAGTCCCGCGTCCACGAGGGCTGGGCGTGGCTCTTGTCCTCGACGATGCGAAACGCGGGCATCCGCTACGCCGCCTCGGACTGCTTCGAGACCTTCCCCTTCCCGGCGCCCGACCCCCGCACCGTCCTCCCCGACCTCGAGTCCATCGGCGAAGCCCTCTACACCGCCCGCGCCGAGTACATGGTCACAACCCAACAGGGCCTGACCAAGACCTACAACGCGCTCAAGGACCCAGGCTGCCACGACCCAGCCGTCGTCCAGCTCCGCGACCTGCACCAGCAGATGGACGCCGCCGTGCTGGCCGCCTACGGCTGGGGCGACCTCCAGGTCCCCCTCTTCTGCCCTGCGACTCCCGCCGAGCAGCAGGCCCTCGAGGCCTTCAAGGCCGAGGTCATCGACCGCCTGTTCGTGCTCAACGCCGAACGCGCGTCCGCCGAAGCGGGCGGCTTGCCACTGAAGACCGCACCCAAGACGCTGAGCGAGCATCCCCCCGCCAACGACGCGGCGGAAGCAGCGGCTCGGGTCGCGATCGGCAATGGCCGCCCCCTCAAGCCGCCGCGAAACGCCAAGCCAGGTCGCGGTAGCGGCGCCAAGCCCGCCCGTAGCCAGAGGAAGAGACGATGAGCCACGCGGGCCACGACACCTCACCGCCCCCGGCCGGCGATCCCGCGACCGCGCCTTCGAGACCACCGCTGCGGGCCGTGGTTGACCGCGGGCCGGCACAGGACAAGCCCACCACCCCGCGCGGCATCCGCGGGCACCTGCTCGGCGCACTCGAGGCGGACCTGATCGGGCCCTTTCGCCTGTCGGAGGGGCACGACGCTGAGGAGGTGCTCAAGCTCTCGCGGTCCCGCTGGTACCTGACGGGGTTCTTGGCGCCGGAGCAGGGGCGCGAGCTGAAGGACCCGGAAAGCGCAGCGGAGCTGAGCGCCCCTGATACGGCCGGCGGGGAAGACTCGGACCCGGGCGACCCGGACCCGAAGCAGCGCAAGCTGTTCCCCGCCTCCC
>JAPPOT010000273.1:0-8715 GCA_028817855.1 Myxococcales bacterium | reverse complement strand
TTCATCGTCAACCGGCGCACGCCCGAGGCCCTGGCCAACCGGGCCGACCTGCAGTTCATCTTTCAGGTCAAGCTGCAGGTGGCCTGCCCGGCCGGATTCGTGCCGCGCCCGAACCTGACGGGCCTGCGGGCGGACGACTGGGATGCGCGCATCGCCGACCTGCAGTTCCGCAACGTGTTCGAATACGCCGTGGGCCATGGGATCTCGGTGCGGGTGCCCGAGTCGGGCGCCGCCGAGGGCGCGGGCGTCACGACGGTCGAGACCACCTGGCTGCCGCGCCACGAGGTGCCGCGGGTGACCACCCGCGAGTGCGACGAGGTGGAGACCCGCATGGCCACGCTCGGTACGCTGTCACAGGTCGACGCCAGCAACGCGGGCGCCAGCAACGCCGACGCCAGCAACGCCGACGCCAGCAACGCCGACGCCAGCAACGCCGACGCCATCGAGGCGGCCCTGGGAGGCCTGCCGACCCGCTACGCGCGGTGGATCGCCGACCAGAAGAGCGCCCCCCTGGGCGACGGGCCCGAAGCCGACCTGCGCGACAAGTTCCGCCAGGAGCTCATGCACCAGGCCGACCATGCCTGCGAGCGCATCCGCGAGGGCATCGAGCTGCTCAAGCGGGACCGGGACGTGCTCGAGGCGTTTCAGCTCGCGAACCAGGCCATGGCCGACCAGGCAACGAAGCGCAATCCAGACATGTACCGGGACAGGGCCCCGGCCTGGCGGCTGTTCCAGCTGGCCTTCGTGCTGCTCAACCTGCCCGCCGTGGCCGACCCCAAGCACCGCCTGCGCTCGGACGTGGAGCTGATCTTCTTTCCCACCGGCGGCGGCAAGACCGAGGCCTACCTGGGCGTCATCGCGTTCACCCTGCTGCTGCGGCGCATGCGGGGACAAGACCGGCCCGACGGGGGCCTCGGGGTGGCGGTGATCCTGCGCTACCCCCTGCGGCTGCTCACCCTCGACCAGCTGGAGCGCGCCACCACCCTGATGTGCGCGTTGGAACTAGCGCGGCGCAAGGACCCCGCGCGACTGGGCAAGACGCGCTTTTCCATCGGGCTGTGGGTGGGCAAGAGCGCCACGGACAACCACCTCAAGGACGTGGCCAAGAGGATCGAGGACTTCCGCGAGCGGCGCGGTAGCTCGCCGTGCCCCCTGACCCGCTGCCCCTGGTGCCTGGGCCCGATCGAGCCCGGCGGGCTGTCGCTGGATGACAAGCGCAAGCCCACGCGGCTGATCACCGCGTGCATGGGCCGGACCTGTGAGTTTCGGGCGCGGGAGAGCCCCGCCGGCCTGCCGATCGTCTACGTCGACGAACAGGTCTACACGGAGCTGCCGTCGTTCCTGCTGGCCACCGTGGACAAGTTCGCGATGCTGCCCTGGCGGGCGGAGGCCGGCGCCCTGTTCGGCAAGGTCCGGGCACAGAAGGGCGACCGCTTCTACGGCCCCGCCCAGCTGGCCGCCTCCAAGCGCGCGGTGCCGGCGGGCGCCACCCTGCTACCGGAGGGCCTGCACCCCCCGGAGCTGATCGTGCAGGACGAGCTGCACCTCATCAGCGGCCCGCTGGGCACCATGGTGGGCCTGTACGAGACGGCGATCGAGCACCTGTGCACGCGCACGCTCGCCGACGGCACCACCCAGCGCCCCAAGATCATCGCCTCCACCGCCACCGTGCGCCGGGCCCGCGAGCAAATCGCCGCCCTCTATGGCCGGCTTCCCCACCAGACGCGCATGTTTCCGCCGCCGGGCATCGACGACAACGAGACCTTCTTCGCCCAGGTGGAGCCCGAGCCCGACCTGCGCCCGGGCCGCCTCTACGTCGGCGTGGCCGCGCCCGGCCGGACCATGAAGGCCACCCTGCTGCGGGCCTACGTGAACCTGCTCACGGCGGCACAGTGGTGCTTCGACCGGGAAGGGGACCCGACGCAGGCGGCGGACCACTACATGACGGTCGCAGGCTACTTCAACGCCCTGCGCGAGCTGGGCGGCATGCGCCGGCTGGTCGAGGACGAGGCGCGCACCCGCGCGCTCGACGCGGAGGGCCGCGTACCCGTGGACCACGTCGGGCCCCATCCCCTGTGGCGCAACCGAACCCTCGCGATGGAACCGCTGGAGCTGACCAGCCGCGAGAAGACCACCGCCATCACGCGCAACAAGGCGCGGCTTTCCACGCCGTTTCTCAGCCAGGAAAGCCCGGCCGCCGACGTGCTGCTCGCCAGCAACATGATCTCGGTGGGCGTGGACATCGACCGGCTGGGGGTGATGGTGGTGGCAGGCCAACCCAAGTCCACCGCCGAGTACATCCAGGCCAGCAGCCGCGTGGGTCGCCCGGGGTCCGCAGCGGGCCTGGTGGTGACCTGCTTCAACCTGGCCAAGCCCCGTGACCGGAGCCACTACGAGGGCTTCGGCGTGTACCACGAGAGCTTCTACCGCCGCGTGGAGGCCAGCAGCGTGACGCCCTTCTCCCTGCCCGCGCTCGACCGCGGGCTGGTGGGCGTGCTGGTCACGATGGCGCGCTTTGCCCACGACGACATGACACCGCCCCTGGGCGCGGGCGAGCTGGCCCACCATCGTGCGGTGCTCGAGCTGGCCGTCACGGCGTTGGTGAAGAAGGCCGGCGCCGGACCGGGCGGCCTGGACGAAGCCGAAGCCAGGCAACTCAGCATGCGGGCCCAGGGCGTGCTCGACGACTGGGAAACGGCCGTGCGGGCGAGCCGCGACCAGGGCGAGGCGCGCGTGTACCACCAGCACGAGCGCGGCAAGACGAAAAACGCGACGCCCCTGTTGCGCGGCGCCCTCGACCGGGCGCCCGAGCAGACCGAGGCCGGCGCGCCGTTTGCGGCCCCCACCTCCATGCGCGATGTGGAGCCGACGGTACACCTGTGGATCCCGCGCAAGCGAAAGGAAGGCGCAGCATGAGCAGGCAAGGCGGCGCAGCGCGGCGGGGCCAGTACATCCCGCCGGACGGCGAGGTGAGGCAGAGCCAGGTCCTGACAACCTACGGCGCCGGCGCCATGGTCGACCTGACCGACCAGGCGGTGCTCGTGCGCGGCCTGGACGACTGGCACTACGACGGCTGTCGCACGGACGTCGACGTGCCGGAGGCGCGCTTTGCCGCGGCGCTCGCCGAGCGCTTTCGCAAGATCGGCCGCGAGCTGGACCCCCAGCGACCGTTTCGGCTGCCGCCCCCGGGCGACGAGCGCTCGCCCACGTTCCGCGCAGGCATCCAGGTGATGACCTTCCCGTGGTGGTTCGTGTGCCAGAACGGTCGCTGCCGCGCGCTACGCAAGGGCCCCCAGGCGGGCCCGGACGGCCGCTGTTGGCACGACTGCGACGACGGCGCGCGGGCACCGATGGTGCCGATTCGCTTTGTCGGCGCGTGCAAGAAGGGCCATCTCCAGGACTATCCATGGCGTGACTTCGCGCACCGTCAGCACAAGGGCCGCTGCGACGCCCCCGGGCGACTGGTGTTGCGCGAGGGCGCGACTGGCGACTTCGGCGAGATCATCGTGGCTTGCCGCAGCTGCGGCGCCCGGGAAGCGCTCGCGACGGCCATGCGGGATCAGGGCCGCCCGACCTGCGAGGGTCGCCAGCCATGGCTGGGCCCCGATGCCCGCGAAGAATGCAACGAGCGCCTGCGTCTGCTGGTTCGCACGGCCAGCAACGCGTACTTCAGCCAGACCGAGAGCGCGCTGTCCTTGCCGAGCGGCGATGCCCAGGGTCTCGACCAAGCCGTGCAGCGCCTTGCCCCCCGCCTGACCCGGGTAGACAGCGTCGACAAGCTACAGGCCCTGTGCACCTTGGACGAAGAGCTGGAGCAGGCGCTCGCGTCCTTCGACCCGGCGGCCGTCTTCGCCAGCCTCCAGCGGCTGCGCACAGGCCAGCGGCCGACGCCGATCCCGATTCGGGTCGCAGAGTATCGTACCCTGCTCGAGCAACCACAGGCGGCTGCGCTCGAGCCGGTTCCTGCGCAGGACGACTTCTTTGCGCGGCGGCTGCCGCGGCCGGCTGACCTATCACTCCAGATCGAGCGCATCGTGGTGGCCCACAAGCTGCGCGAGGTCATGGTCCAACTGGGCTTCACGCGGCTGGAGCCGCCCGCCGTGCGCCTCAGCGGCGAGTTCGACCTGGAGGTCGAGCAAGCCCGGCTGTCGTCAGAGCAGAACTGGCTCCCGGCGGCGGAGATCCGGGGCGAGGGCCTGTTTGTGCGCCTGGACGAGGCGTGTCTTTCCGAGTGGGCGGCGCGACCGGCCGTACGCGCGCGGGAGGCCGAGCTGGCGCGGGGCTACGACGCCTGGGCAGCCACCCTGCGCCGGCCGCCGGCGGCGTTTCCCGGCGCGCGGTACTATCTGCTGCACAGCCTCTCCCACATGCTCATGACGGCCATCTCGCTCGATTGTGGCTACCCGGCCAGCGCCCTGCGCGAGCGCCTGTACTGCAGCGAAGCCGACGCCACCGCGCCCATGGCCGGGATCCTGATCGCCACCGGTTCGCCGGGCGCGGAGGGCACCCTCGGCGGCCTTGTCGGCCAGGGCACGCGCCTCGTCGAACACCTCAAGCACGCCTGGGACAGCGCGCTGCTGTGCTCGAGCGACCCGGTGTGTGCCCACCACTTGCCGTGCGGGGACCCGACAGAGCGCTACCTGGAGGGCGCCGCCTGCCACGGCTGCCTGTTCGTGGCCGAGTGCGCCTGCGAACGCTTCAACCGGTTCCTGGACCGGGCGTTGGTCGTGCCGGCTCTCGGCCAGGCGCCTGAGCTTGCGTTCTTTGCGGAGTGGGCGTGAGTGACCTGACGGCCGTGCCCCAGCCCCAGCTGGAACAACTACTCGCGGCCATCGAAGGCGGCGACCTGCGCTGGCCACCCCAGCCCGCGGGCCTGATGGCGGTGGGCCTGCAGGCACTCGGCGACCGGCTGCGGCTGCTCGACGGCCTGGGCCGGCAGGGCGCCTGCGCCCTGATTCGCGCGGTGCTAGCGGAGCGGCGCGCCTCACGCGGGCCAGAGCTAACCCTGGTGTGGACGGGGCCGGACCCGCTGCGAGGGGGCGCCCGCGACACCACGGTGATCGTTCGGGAGCTCTTGGCGCGGGCACAGCGCGAGGTCCTGATCGGCGGCTGCTACTTCACCAATGGCCGCGACATCCTGCAGCCGCTGCACACGGCCATGCTCACCCGCGGGGTACGGGTCACCTTCTGCATGGACGTGGGCGACGCCCACCGGGACGCCGACACGCCGCTCGCTAGCGCACAAGCGGCAGCAACCGCCTTCCTGAAGGAAAACTGGCCCTTCGGGCCGCCCCTGCCCGACTTCTTCTTCGACCCGCGCACGACCGAGCGCGGCAGCATGGTCAAGCTGCATGCGAAGTGCATCGTGGTCGATGGCCATGCATCGCTGATCACCAGCGCCAACTTCACCTACCTCGGGCAGCACAAGAACATCGAGACGGGCGTGCTCATCCGCGACGCGGGCTTCGCCACCGACCTGACCCGACAGTGGCAGGCCCTGATCGCCGAAGGCCGGCTCATCCCCTGCCCCACGGCATCCGGCTACGCGCCGGAGGCGACAGTGGCCCCGGAAAGCTGGGCGGATGCCGAGGAATTCCTAGACGCGCCGTACCTGCCACTGGTCGCGGCGCTGATCGCCGCGGGCGTGCCGGGACCCGCGGACTATGGAATGGAGCTTACAGACAGCGGCATCGCTCTGGCCGAGATCAGCGTGATGCATTGGGGCCAGGGGACGAAGCGACTGTCGCTAGTCGCTGCGGGCGTGTTGGCTGCATCGAGCGCAGATGTGGACGGCCAGGTCATCGAAATGGACATGACCTCGGACCTGGCTACGCTGGCCGCTCGCGTGAAAGAGACCTTGGGGAGGCTTGAGTGAAGTTCATCATCGCGGACACCTTTCAGCGGAGTCTCAGCCGGCTCGACGGCGAGTCCCAGAAGCTCATCAAGCAAGCTGCCTTCGAGTTCCAGTGCAACCCGGCCCACCCGAGCTTCCAGTTTCACAAGATCGACCGGGCCAAGGACAAGCGCTTCAGCTCCGCCCGGGTCAACCGTGACCTGCGCCTCATCATCCACCGCGACGGCAGCCACACCCTCATGCTCTGTTACGCCGACCACCACGACGCGGCCTATGCCTGGGCCGAGCGACGCGTGCTGGAAGTCCATCCGGAGACGGGCGCCGTCCAGCTGGTGGAGGTCGAGGAGGTGGTCCGAGAAGTCGTCAAGGAGGTGGTCCGGGAAAAGGAGCCACCCCTGTTCGCGCAATACGAGCGCGACTACCTGTCGGCGCTCGGCGTGCCTGCGCGCTGGCTCGACGCGGTCTTCGCCGTCGGAGAAGAAGGCTTCCTCGACCTGGCGGAGAACCTGCCGACCGCAGTCGCCGAACGGCTGCTGGAGCTGGCAGAAGGCAAACCCGTCCCGCGTCCCGCCAGCGCCACCACCGGCGCCACGGCCGACCCCTATGCGCACCCGGACAGCCAGCGCCACTTCCGCGTGATGAACGACCGGGATGAGCTGGCGCGCGCGCTCGACGCGCCCTGGGACCAATGGTTGGTGTTTCTGCACCCCGATCAGCGCCGCTACGCCGAGGCCGACTACCGGGGGCCCGTGCGGGTCTACGGCGGCGCCGGCACCGGCAAGACGGTGGTCGCCGTGCACAGGGCGGTGCGCCTGGCCCGCGAGGGTAGCGGCAAGGTCCTGCTGACAACGTTCTCCAAGACCCTGGCAGGACACCTGAGGCGGCAGGTGCGGCTGCTGGCGAGTGATGACCGGGTGGTCACCCAGAACCTCCAAGTCGAACACCTCCACCGTCTGACGATGAAGCTGTACAGCCAACACAGCCAGACGAGGTTCGAGGCAGCCAAGGACAGCCACGTCAGTGCCCTGCTCGAACAGCACGCCAAGTCACGTGATGAAGACCCGACCTTCGTGCGTGATGAATTCTGGTCGGTGGTGGATGCTCAGGGCCTGACCGACTTCGAAGGCTACAAAACCGCGCCGCGGGCCGGACGCGGTACGCCGATCGGCCTGCGCCGGCGCAAGGCGCTGTGGCAGATCTTCGAGTCCGTGCTTGGCGAATTGGCAGCAGAGAACCTGTCAACCTGGAGCGGCCTTGTAGGCCAGGTGACGGCCGCACTGTCCGCGCGCAAACCGGGCTATTCCCATGTGGTCGTCGACGAGGCCCAGGACTTCGGCGCCGCCGAGTTGAAGCTGGTGCGCGCGCTGGTGCCAGCGGGCGAAAATGACGTCTTCCTGTGCGGCGACGAGGGCCAGCGCATCTACAAGCCCGCCTTTCGCTGGTCCGCATTGGGGCTCGACGTACGCGGCCGCAGCTTCCGATTGAAGGTCAACTACCGCACCACAGCCCAGATCCGCCGTGAGGCCGACCACCTGCTCCCGCGGCGCCTGCAGGACGCGGACGGCGAGCCGCTCGAGCGTGGTGCAGTCTCACCACTCAGCGGGCCCGACCCGGAGCGCGGTGCCCACAAGCAACTCGGCGACGAAGTCGCAGGCCTCGCGGCATGGCTCGAGGCCTGTGAAGCCGCCGGCATCCCACGGGACCAGATCGCCATCCTTGCGCGTACTGAAAAGCTGCTCGAAGAGCGCGCTCTGCCGGCCCTCGCACAGCGCGACCTGAGCCAGGCCGGCCTGGACGAGCAAGTCGCCCCCGACCAGCGCGCGGTCCACGTGGGCACGATGCACCGGGCGAAGGGCCTCGAGTTCCGCGCCATCGCGGTCATCGGATGTGACAACAACAAGCTGCCACCCGCCTACCTACTCAAGCAAGCCACTGACCCCGGCGACCGCGCCGCCCTCGAAGAGCGCGAGCGAAACCTACTATACGTCGCATGCACCCGCGCCCGCGAACGCTTGCTGGTCAGCTGGGTTGGGAAGCCGGCGCAATGGCTAGGCTGAAGCTCTTCTCGCTCCAAGGTGTGCCCGCCAGGTAGGGCCCCTACCATTCCGCAATCGCGTCAAGGATCAGCAGATCGAATCCAGTCGAGCTGCCCGCGAGCGCCCTTCCGCGCCGGCAACGGCACCGGATCTCCCGCCCCGTCCCGACAGTTTCGGGCACCCCGCCAGGGCTTCATGACCTATGGCGCCCAACGGAGCATTCGCACCAAAACACGGATCTGGAGAGAAAAGCGCCGAAGAAGACGCCTCTATGTTCTCGTAGACGCACAGGATCTCGCACTACTCATTCCGCGGATTGCGTAATGCGGGCTGGAAGCGGCCAGACTTGCACGTTGGCATGCTCGGCAGGCATTGCGGGTCCGATGAGCACAACAACGTCGAGACCCAGCACGCGGGCGATCCCCTTCGAAGCCCTCGTAGACAAGATCCGAGATGCGGGCGTCCCGCAGCCGGGCATTGAAGCCATAGCCGCGGCCGTCGTCGATTGGACCTCCTATCGCGTTCCACACGAGATCTGGGCGCGGGCGGAGCGGCAGTTGGAGGACGCCCGAGTCTTGCTTGCGTTCGCCAACGAACGGCCCGCGGCTTTCGATCGCTTCTGCGGCTTTCCACCGCTCGCAACGCACTACCGGCAACTCCAGGAGACGATCGTCAGCCGAGCCGACTTGCGCGCCAGACACCAGCAGCTAGGCAAGCACACACTTCGCCCGGGCGTGGTGCAAATCGGGCACCTGGCACTGCCCTTCGCTCACTGGGCTGAGCTGCCAACGGATTGCGACATGTTGCTCGTCATCTCTGTCCTCA
>JAPPOT010000317.1 GCA_028817855.1 Myxococcales bacterium | reverse complement strand
GCCCATCCAGTCGCATCGCCGGCGGGACGGCTCAAGTCCCTACGTAAACAGTTACGTCAACCAGGTCATGGAGTACTGTATGGCATGGGCCGCGCGCGAGCGCGGCATTCTGCTGCACGCCGTCAGCGTCGAGTCGAACCACTACCATATGGTGGTGACCGATCTCGAAGGACGGCTCTCCGAGTTCATCCAGGAGTTCCAGCGCACCTCCGCGCGCTGCCTGATGCTGTACTACCGCGCCAGGTTCCCGTTCGCGCGCCTCGAGGGCCTGTGGAGCGCTGCCGGGCCTTTCACCGACACATTGCTCGTCAACGCCGCCGCCATCCTCGACAAGCTCGTCTACACCTTCACCAACCCCGTCAAGGACGGCCTCGTGCGCGACTACCGCCAGTGGCCAGGCTTCAACACCCGCCCTTCCCACTGGCGCCAGGGCCCACGCACCATCGAGCGTCCGGAGTTCTACTTCAAGCACACCCCTGAGACCCTGACCTACGAGCTGACGCCCCCGCCACAGCTCGGCACAGACGTCGAGCGGGTAATCTCCGACGTCGAAGGTCATATCCGCCGCGAGCAAGCCCAGGTCGTCACCAACCTGCGCGCCCAAGGCCGCTCGTTCGCTGGCGCAAAGGTCGTGCTGCGCACCTCCCCCCTCGACTCGCCGAACACTCCGCGACCCCGACGCGAGCTCACCCCGCGACTCGCTGCCGGTGGAGATGCCAAGGCGCTCACCGCCGCCGCCACCGCACTCAAGCTCTTTCGCATCGCCTACCGCAAGGCGTGGAAGCAGTTCAAGGAGCTCGGCGACGCCCTCTTCCCCGGCGGCACGCTGCTCATGCGAAGGCGCTTCCGGGTCGAATGCGAGCCCCTCGACGCAGCATGCTGGTGCGAGCTCGCCACCTAGCCAGCCTCTCCATCTCCTCCATCACCGCGCGCACCGCACCGCTCTACGCACAGGTCCGTCCCGAGAGCCGCAAGCGAACGCCGCGCAGGTCCAAGTCGCCGACGCCCGTCGACTCTCAGGCGCCAACGTTGCCGCTGACCCCGCCACCGAGCACCGGCTCCAACGCCACAGACCACGAGCGACAGAGTACTCTGGGAACGACTTGTTCGCCGAAGGGAACGACTTGTTCGCCGAACACCAACGCCACAGACCACGAACGACAGAGTACTCTGGGAACGACTTGTTCGCCGAACAACACCACGCACCGCACCGAGCCTGCGGGGTCGGGAGGGACCCGTGCATCCTTGACGGGCGCCGCTCTATCGAGGGAACGACTTGTTGGGGAACGACTTGTTGCGCGCTGGGATCAGCATGCGCTGCGGCAGACACCACCGCAGCAGGCGCCGCTCGCGCAGTTGAGATCCGTCACGCAGTCCGCACCAGGCTCGGCGGCACCACGGCACCTCTCGTTCTCGCAGTTCTCGCTCGCACACATGGCACCCGTGGAACAGCGGGCACCGGGCGTTCCCCTGGGCTCGCAGGCGTACACGGATCGCCCGCCGCGCCGGTCGAAGTTGAGGCACTGGCCCGCCGCGCAGTCGTCGTCGCAACGCGGCATGCACTGGTTCTCGACGCACTCATGCCCGTCGTCGCATTCGAAGTCCGCCTGGCAGTTCTGGGAGCTGTCCCCCCCTGGGCAGTCCAGCGCGCACAGCCGCATGCATTGACCTTCCACACAACTGTGCCCCTCACCGCACTCGTGATCCTCCGCGCACGACTGGGTGCAGAGGCCCGGCCGGTATGTACATTCATCGAGCACCCCACAGGGCTTACCTGCCCCGAGACACATCCCGGTCGCGCACTCCGGGCCGATTTGACAAAGCACGCCCAACGCGCGTAGCGAGATCTCGGTCGTGCACTCTTCGCACTCGCAGTACAGTCCAGCTTCGGCACTGGCGTAGGTACAGGGAACGGGACAGTTGCGCGCCGTGTAGTCGCTGCAACGCTCGTAGCATCGGTAGCGGCCAGAGGATCGGCTACCCCAGCAAAGACCGCCGTTGCATTCGAAATCGGACTGACACGAGCGACTGCATGAGCTCCAGTCGCCGAGCACATCGCAGCTGTCGCAGTTGCTCGCATCGCATGCATCACCCAGCCCTACCCGGCATATGCCCGCGAAGCGGCTGCAGTTGTCGCTGTCACAGTCTGCGTCTGCCGTGCAGGTTTCGCCCACGCCGGCCTTCGGAGCGCAGCCCACGCCCGGCACACAGCGGCCATCTGGACACTCGCAACTCGAGCAGTCGATATCCGGCCCCGCATCGTCGCACAACACCGGACGCCCGCCGACGCAGCTGTAGCCGGGCAGCACATCACGAGCTACGCATCCCGGCGCGCAGATCTGATCCGAGGCGCGAGCGACGCAGAACGTGTCGTCGCAATCGTCGTCGCTGCTGCACTCACGTGTGCAGATGCGTAGATCGCACTCCAGGTCACTCCGACAATCGTCATCGGTGCGGCAGGCATCGCCGATGGCACCAGATTCCTCGGGTTCACCGCCGTCGTTGCAGGCGGATGCGAAGTGTGCGGCAAGAGCCACACTGAGCAGCAGGCGTTTGGCGTGGGACATCGCGGGCGTAGTAGCCATGAGGCCAGTCACGGAAGGTTTGTTGAAAGTACTCTGGGAGCGACTTGTCGTCTGGGAGCGACTTGTTGTCTTGCATAGTAGCCATGAGGCCAGTCACGGAAGGTTTGTTGAAAGTACTCTGGGAGCGACTTGTCGTCTGGGAGCGACTTGTTGTCTTGCATAGTAGCCATGAGGCCAGTCACGGAAGGTTTGTTGAAAGTACTCTGGGAGCGACTTGTTGTCTTGCAGGGAGCGACTTGTTGTAGTCCCAGCCAGAGCCAGCGCGCGCAGCCGGCGCTCACTCTGCGCACGCGGGGATGAAGCTCGGGCAGCAATAGCGGGGGATCTGCGTGGCCAGGTCGGTGCAGTTGTCGAGGATCTGCTGCGGCGTCGGGCCGCTGTAGCAGACCCAGAGCACGCCGCGCTCGTGGTCGTCGTCGCCGCAGAAGCTGTCGAAGGCCGTGGGCTCGCAGTCGCCGCACTGGGGTGGCTCCGCTTTGCACGTGCCCTCGGGATCGCTGCAGCCGCCGGCGCCCGCGTCGTCGCCTGCATCGGCCGATGCGCTCGCCGTGTCAGCCTCGACGTCGTCGGTCGAGGCGTCGGCCGGCGCGCCCGCGTCACCGCCCGCGGGGTCGGCCGCCATGTCCGGCGCAGCGGCCGCCGGGCGGGCCTGCACGTCGCCCATTCCTGCGACATCGGGGGCGCCCGTGGCGGTCACGCCGTCGCCCATCGCGCCAGCGCCGCCCCGGCTCTGCTCGCTGTCGCCCTGAGCGTCGCGTTGCGGGGTCGGCTCGGCGCACGCGCAGAGCACGCAGCACAGCGACACGAGCCAGGCTCCCGTTGGGCGCATGTATGAGCCATAGCGCAGCGCGACCGCCCGCACAACGACCAGTCTCGGTCTCGGTCTCGGTCTCGGTCACGGACTCGGACTCGGGCCGTAGGGCCAGGGCGTCAGGAGCGTCCCCCAAGGTCGGCACGTGGGGCCAGGAGCACTCCAGCCCGGCGGCGCTGCACGCCTCCAGGTCGGGTTCGCAATGGACGATCGGCCCGCGTTCGGTCGAGCATCGGTAGACGGTCGCCCTGCCGCAGCCGGAGACGTAGTACCTCCCTTGAAAGCCTTCCACGCGCGACTGCTCGAGGGACTCCGGTGGGCAGTCGAAGTCGACGCGCGCGTGACGGACCGCGGCGTCTCCCAGGGTTGCCGTGCTCAAGCAGCCGAGGAGGTAAAGCATCGGGGGCGCGGCTGGGCACCATCGCCAACGTGTCCTTGCCCCTGCCCGAAGGTCAGCGCAGCTCTCTCTGTCGGGCAAGGTCAAGGGCGGGTTCGCGTGGGCGCTACTCTCGTGCGCGGCGGTATTCCTGCGCCGCTTCCTCGACCGCGGGCTCCAGCTCGCGGGGGAGCATCACGCCGGCCTCGATGGCGGCTTCGGTGGCGGCGCGGAAGCGCGCGAGGTAGTCGGCCTCGCTGCCGTAGAGCGCGTCGAGCTTGTCGGCGCCGAAGCGCTCGTTGGTGCCGCGCAGGGAGCCTGCGAAGTCCTTGACCACGGGGATGGAGCTGTTGGTGGCGACGGGTACCTGGGCCTGGGGGAGGCGTGCGCCGCCGACCGCAATACCGTGCTCGTCGCGCACCACCTCGGGGCGCTTGCCCTCTTGCGGCGGGCCCGCGAACTCGATCAGCGGCTGGCTGGGTGGCGCTGCGCCGCCGTCGACCCAGCGCGACAGGTGGTGCACGGCCGCGTCGTAGAAAGGAATGATCGAGATGCGGTTCATGCGCTGGCTCAGGGGCGGCTGCACGCCAAACTCGCGGGCGTACTTCTGGTTGCGCACGGCCTGGGCCTGGGCGGAGACGTGGGTGGTGCCCGCCGACTCCCAGGTGACGAAGCGGTCGGTGTCGGGCTGGCGCACGCCATAGCAGGCGATCGCCTCGAGCTCGGAGTTGACGATCATGGCCGGCACGTCGAGCTCGCGGATCAGGTTCGACCCGCGCAGGGCGCGTCGGGGTCGGCTGGCCGGCGACATGGTGCGGTCGCCGACCAGGGGCGCGCCGCCGCCGAAGTAGATCTGCAGCATGAAGCCGTCGAAGACCGGGGCGATGGGGTGAATCGCGTTCATGTACGTGCCGAGGCGGGCAGCGGACTGGGAGGCGCCGATGGCGATCACCTTCTGCACGTCGAGCCCGCCCAGCGGATCCACGCCGGAGCGGTCGCGCGCCGGACCGACCGCGCGGCCGACCTGGGCGAAGATGTCGTAGGAGGCCGCATCGCTGGGAATGCTCAGCGCCCCGTAGCGCTCCGGGTCCCAGGCCGCGAGGCCCTGGGAGTTTTCGGAAAAACCGTGCACGCCCACCCGCTGCGCGGTGGCGCCGACGAAGGCATAGCCGTCGAGCAGCTCCGGGCTCTCACCGTGGAAGAGCTCGTAGCCCGCGGTGACGTTGTTCCAGCAGACCACGACCTTGCCGTTGAAGCGCGCCGGGTCGGCCGGGCGGTAGACCAGGAGCCGGGTCTTGAACGGCATCGCACCCGAGGGCTGCACCTGCCAGCAGCCGTCACGCCCGAGCTCAGTGCCTTCGACCCCCTGGTAGGTCGTCGCCTCGCCCGAGAGGAAGAACTCTTGCTCCACGTAGCCGCGCTCCGAGAGGTCGAAGAGCGACCGCCCGAAGGCCCACCCGTGCGCTCCACCCGTGATCGGTCCCTCGATCATGTCCGTGCCCTTTCCATGGCGTCCACCCGCGCGCCACCGTTGCCTCTTTACTACAGATCGGTGCTGCGGGGATC
>JAPPOT010000143.1:6190-21094 GCA_028817855.1 Myxococcales bacterium | reverse complement strand
CACGATCGCAAGATCCTACCACCCGCGTGGGGAGGGGGCGGTCGATTCGCGGAGCGGTCGCTGCATTCCCTCCCACATATCCTGCGCCCGCATACGTGTAGTTTTGGGGATGTTCAACGATGTAGGCCTGCGTCATACTCACCCGTGGTGGTGTGGAAGATGGGTGAAACCGTGGCGAATGCAGGTGAGATTCGGGACGATGTGATCGACGAGGTGGAGCTCGATGTGGACGAGCTCGAGGCGCTGGACGGGAGCGACGCCGAGCCTCCCGCCCGCGCGAGCGTGCCACCACCCTTGCCTCCCGATGCGCGCGGGTCCGAGCGCACCCACACCCCGGGCAGTCGCTCGGGCACCTGGCGCGTGGCTGAGCCGGCCGCCCGGCCGGCGCCGACGCTGGCGGCCGATGTGTCGGCGCTGCAGCGCGAGCTGGAGAGGCTCGAGAAGGGCGCACGCGACAATCGCGCCAGCATCGCGCGTCTGCGGCTTGGGCTGAAGCTGCGCGACGACCGCACCGCGGGCCTCGAGTCGGAGCTCGCCTCTGCCCGGCATCGGGTTGCTGAGCGGGAGCGGGCGGCCGCCCGCCGTCCGCCGGACGACCTCAAGCGAATCGGCGGCGTGGGGCCGAAGTACGAGCGAGCCCTCCACGGGCTTGGCATCAAGCGCTTCGACGAGATCGCCGCCTGGCAGCCCGCAGATCTCGAGCGCGTTGCGCGCAGCCTGGGTGTACCCACGGTGCGCGTGCAGCCGTGGATCGCGCAGGCGCGCACGCTCTGCGGCTGATCACGACCGGCCTGAAACGCTGTCGCCGCCGAGGCGTCGTACAATCCGGTGGTGACTCCGGGCCGATGGCTTCCCATCCTTCGTATCGCGTGTGCGCTCCTGTGGGCGGCGTGCGGCAACGACGACGCTGCGCCGCCCCCCGCCCAGGATGCCCCCATCACGCTTCCGGACGGCCGCGTGTGTCGTGAGCTGCGCGTCTACCTCGACGATGACGGCGATGGCTTTGGCGTTCGCGAGGAGACGCGGGACGTCTGCCTCGCCGACGACGAGGAAGTCGCGGGTTTTGCGCGCTCGGCAGGGGACTGCGCGCCGGACGACCCGCGGGTGAGTCCGGTCGCGGATGAGATCTGCGGTGACAACCTGGACGAGAATTGCGAGCCCGCCGACGAGGCCTGCCCGGAGAGCCTGAGCGCCGCCATCCAGCGCCCCGACTGGGACTGCGTGAATGGCAGCCCGCCGGACCGCGTGCTCGCCTGGGCCGTCTTCGATGACAACGAGTCTTACAAGCCCGGCGCTTGCTTCCTCTTCTACGAGGGGCTGCCGGGCGAGTTCTACGTCGAGCCGGTCAACCTCGAGCCCACCGATGAGAAGGTCGCGGCCGGGCCGATGGGCGAGTGCGAAGCGGTCGAGGGCTGCATCTGCCCCTCGGTGGAGAACTGGAGCTACGACCGCGGCCGGCTCTACGCCTTCACGCTGCGCGGCGCGCCCGAGGACTGCGACAAGATCGTGGTGACGAGCCAGGCGGGTAGCGAGCAGGTCGTCTCGAACGAGTGCCGCAAATTCCTCTTCCAGATCTGGTTCAACCCCAACGAGTTCTCATTCGTCGCCGACGATGAGGGCGAGCTGCGCCGCCGTCTCGAGCGCTTCCCGAGCGTGGAGGTCGCCTGCTTCGAGGGCCAGCCCTTCGACGACCTGCCCTTCGCAAGCCTGCTCACGGCCCGCATCCAGATCAACGAGAGCTTCCAGCCCCGCGGCGAGTAGACCTGTTCCTGCCCGTCGGGCATCGGTGCCGATCGTCGGGCACGGGCTGGGGCAAGCTCCCGATTAGCGCACCCGGGTCCTGGCGCGGGCCAGCTTGAGCACGTGCTTGAAGTGGTCTTTGTCCACGGGCTGAACGCTCAGGCGCATGCCCTTGCGGATGACGAGCATCTCGGCGAGTGCCGGGTCGTCGCGTAGCGTTGCCAGTGGCACGTACTCGGGGAGCTTCTCCACGAACTCCACGTCCACCATCCACCAGCGCGGATCGTCCTTCTTCGACTTGGCGTCGAAGTACTTGGAGCGCTTGTCGAACTGGGTGTGGTCCGGATAGGCGGTCTTGCAGACCTTGCACACGCCCGCGACGCCGGGTGGGTCGGCGTTGGAGTGGTAGAAGAGCACCATGTCGCCCACCGCCATGTCGCGCATGTGGTTGCGCGCCTGGTAGTTGCGGATGCCGTCCCAGTGATCCTGCTTCTCCTTCGCCAGGTGGTCGATGGAGTAGACGTCAGGCTCGCTCTTCATGAGCCAGTATCTGCGCTTGGCCATGCTGTGCGAGTAGCCCGGCCCGTTGCTTCCGACAAGGGTCTCGTAGAAGATCGCCCCGATGCGTGTCGCCCTCGTCGCCCTGGTGCTCCCGGTGCTTCTGGTTTCGGCCTGCAGCGAGGAACGCAGCGTGGATCGGCGCAAGGGCGCGCCGCCGGCCCACGCGCCGAAGATGGTCGACGAGCTGCCGGTGCCCGAGCCCAGCCTCGAGCCGCCCGAGCCGGAACCCGAGGCCATGGAGCGGGGCGATGGCCCGTGTGCCGATGGCGATGCGTGCTTCGCCGCTGCCGCGGCCGCCGAGAAGGCGGGGGACCCGGCTGGCGCTGCGGGACTCTATGATCGGGGCTGCGAGCTGGGTGCGGCCCAGGCGTGCACGCGCTTCGCCGAGCTGCTCCGCGATGGCAAGGGAATCGCGCCCGACGAGGAGCGCGCCGCCGACATCTTCCGGTTCGCTTGCGAGCAGGGCAGCCAGGCCGCCTGCGACGCCATGGGGCATTGAACTGGAGAGCACCTTTGACAGGCGCAGAGGCGCTCCAGGGGGTGTCCCTAGATTCTGCGCCTACTGCGCCCGCAATTCTCGGCGAACTCGACCCGTACTCGCGCGGCGCTGCGCGACGTACGTCGAGTACGCCTGTGCTGCTCGCACTCCGTTCGGCCCGACTTCACTCGAGCCTTCCTGGCTCGCAACGGCGCAGAAGCTAGGCCCCCCCTAGTTGTTGCCCGTTACACCGGCGTTCCATTCAGCGAAGGGGCGCCCCAGGTCCTCGGGCAGCGCCTGTTCGGCCAGCGCACACAGCGCCCGCGCCAGGGTGGCGCCATCCGGAGGCGCTTCCCTGCGACCGCACCGCAGCAGTGTGGCGGCGTGCTGTCTCGCGGCGGGGTCGCCGGGGCGGTAGGCGAGGGCGACCACACAGCGCAGCACGCGCTCGCGCGGGTCGGCCAGGCGCGAGGACAGCTCCGGCGATAGCAGCGGAAGCGCACGCAGTGCCGAGCGCACCGGCGCGCGCACGCGCTGCTCCGGATCCTCGAAGAGCGGCGTGCCGTGGGTCGCGTAGGCCATCGCGTCGAGGGGCGTGCCGATCCGTCGTTGCTCGAAGCCGAGGTGCCAGCCGGCCAGCTGCTTGCGCGTCACCGACAGCCAGTCGGAGCGAGCCCCCTCCGCTGGCTGCCAGGCTTCCGGCTGTCCGGTGTAGGCCATCGCGTCCTCGTACGCCGCCACGAGCGCGGTCGGCGTCATCGCGTCCTGGAGCCGCAGCACGCGCTGCTCGAAGTTGGGTGCGTATGCGCGGCGCGACAGCAGCATCGCGTCGGCACAGGCCAATACGGCCCGGTGGGTGTGCCCGACCAGGGCCGGCTCGTCCTGTTCCAGCAGCTGCCCGAGCGCCAGCGCGGTCAGCCCCTCGACCACCGCGTAGGCGCAGGCCTCGCGCACCAGTTGCGCCGCGTCGTAGCGTGGCAGGCTCGCGGCTAGCGCCGGATCGCCGGCGAGTGTGATCAGCTGGCCACGGCCGGTGTGGTACCAGAAGCGCGTGGCGGGTACGCGCGGCAGGTCCCGCTGTGCGAGCACGCGGATGCGCACGCGCGTGTGCAACAGTCGCGACCAGGCTGCGGCCATTGCTCCGGTCGCGCGCGCGTGCCGCTCGGGCTTGCGCTTGAAGACCGCGAGCAGGTCATACCCCGGATGGGCGAGGGGCTCGCCATCGGGCCCGAGCCGAAAGCCTCCCTCGGCGCGCGCGAAGGGTCCCACCAGCACGAGCGATCGCAGGTGGTCGCCCAGCTCGGCGTAGGCACCCGTCGCCAGGCGCGCCAAGTCCTGCGCGACCCGGGACTCGGCTGCCGCTTCCGCTGCGAAGGTGTAGCGGGTATGGGGTCCGGGTACCCGGACGACGGCCCTAGCCGGCATGCGGGCTAGCCGCCATCCCCGGAGCTTCCCAGGTAGAGCTGGTCGATGCTCACGCTCAGCTCGGTGCCCACCACGGTGTCGACAGGATTGAAGGGCCCGCGGCGCTCGCCATCGGGACCCAGCTCGCCGAAGGAGTTGCGCACGAAGGCGCTGGTGGACAGCCAGGGCAGCACGGAGTAGCCGATGTCCGCGGTGATCACGCGCGAGGTGCGCAGGTGCGTCTCGTCGTCCTGCAGCCGCAGGACCGTGCCGCTCTCGATCTCGCGCTCCACCGTGGCCAAGGGATGGGAGAGGTTCCAGCCGAAGGAGATGGCGGCTCCGGCGGACAGCTCTTCGGTGATGCTCGCGCCCGCGCGGAACAAAAGCACGAAGAGGTCGCGGCTGGTCGTGGAGGTGCCGAGATGCACGCAGTCGAGCGAGGCTTCGCGCCCAGCCGGCGTGCACGGGAAGGCCTGCTCCGCCGACACCACGTTGGAGCTGGCCCAGCGTCGCGTGTAGCTGAAGCTCGCGTTCCCACTCACGCCCTCCAGCCAGCCCTGGTAGCGGTATGTTGCGGAGAGGCCAAGCCGGGTGGCCACGATGATGTCGGCTGCCTGGCTCGCCTTCGACACCGGGGCGAACAACCCGACCGACGGATCGAGCGACCAGCTGCGATCGTCGGCCAGCTCGAACTCGAAGGGGTGGGAGAGCAGCAGCTGCGAGTCGCCCAGCAGCACCTGCTGGCGCGAGACGGTCGAGTCGGAGTCCGTCAACTCCAGCGATAGACCCTGGCTCCAGCGGAAGATGAAGTCGCTGTCCTCGAAGTTCCACCGAAAGGCCGCGCCGAAGGCCCAGGCGTACTCCGGGTTGAAGCTCTGCTGCCCGCCCTGGTGAAAGCCAGCGGCGTTGTAGCCCTGCTCCCAGCTCAGACTGAAGCCCCAGGGCAGCGACTCGCCCTCTCCGGCCTCCTCGGGTTGCTCCTCGGGGCCGACCCCCGGCGGCTGCGGGGTCTCCGAGGGCGCGGCCACCACCAGCACGTCCGCCGCTTCTCCGCGCGGTGCAGGTGCGTCGGTCGCGTCGGGTCGTTCGGCCGGCGCGGCTTCCTCCGCGGGCGGGGGCGCGGGCTCCGGCTCACCTTCGGGCGCGGGTTCTGGCACCGGTTGGGCCGTCGCGGTCGCGCTGATCAGCAGGACGAGGAGCAATGGGGCGAGGGCGCGCACGGAGAGTCTCTCGGGGTCGGGCAGGCCGCCCGGGGGCAGTATGCCAGATGATGGTGCCGGGCTGCAGCGCACCCTTCACTGGATGAAGGTGGACCCCAATGCGTTACTTCGGCGCAGCGCCTCGTACAGCACGATCGCGACCGCATTGGACAGGTTCAGGCTCCGCACCTGTCCGCTTGTGGGGATGCCCCACACGCGTTCACTGTGATTTTCCAGCATCGCTCGCGGCAGCCCAACCGACTCCTTGCCGAACACCAGGCTGTCGCCGGGCTCGAAGTCCGCGTCCAGGTAGCTCCTGCTGGCCTGGGAGCTGAAGAGATGCAGCCGGCCCCCGGGGTGCTCGTCCCGGAACGCCTCGAAGCTGCTGTGCACGTGCACCTGGACCAGGTGCCAGTAGTCGATGCCGGCACGCTTGAGCGAGCGGTCATCGATGCGAAAGCCCAGCGGCTCGACCAGGTGAAGCGGGCTCTGGGTGGCGGCGCAGGTGCGCGCAACCGAGCCGGTGTTCGGCGGGATCTCGGGCTCCACCAGCACGACGCGCAGCGGCGGCGACAGGGGCGGACAGCGCAGCTTGGGGGTGTTCGGCACGGGGCTTTAATAGGCGCGCCGTCGCCGCCGATCCAGCGCCGTAGTCCTGACAGGTTCCACGATCCGGGCTAGCCTGCGCCGGTGCTCCGGCTCGCCGCTCCGCTGCTCGTCCTGTCCCTGTGCGCCGCCGCCCCAGCGCGCGCCGACGACATGGATCTGGCACTCGGCCGGCTGCGCATCGTCGGCGGCCAGGATGGCTGCTCCCCGGCTCGCACCGAGCAGCAGTTCAGCCCCAACAACGAGCTTTTCGAGCGTCTGGTCTCGGAGGTGGCGGTGGCCATCGCGCCCGGCGTCTCGACCCCGGCCCACAGCATCGGCGCCAGCGGTCTGCGGCTGGGGCTGAGCACCACCGTCACCAGCGTGGAGGCCAACCAGAGCTACTGGTTGCTCGGTACCGAGGGCGCGGACGCCAGCGCGGCCGAGCCCTTCAACGCAGCTCCCGAGCAGGCGCTTGTGGTCAACCGGCTCGAGCTGCGCAAGGGCCTGCCCTTCGGGCTCGAGGTCGCCACCCACTTCGGCCACGGCATGAGCACTTCGATGTGGATCATGGGGGCGGGCCTCAAGTGGTCGCTGGTGGAGGGCTTCCGCACGGGCACCGGCAAGCTGCCGGACGTGGCCCTGTCAGGCTCGCTCTCGCGCAGCGTCGGCACCAGCCAGGCCATCTTCCACGTCGGCAGCGCGGAGCTGACGCTGTCGAAGCCCTTCGTGGTCGCGCGCAGCTGGCGTTTCTCGCCCCTGGCCGGCCTGCAGGTGCTGCTGGTCGACGTCGAGAGCGACGTGGTCGACCTGACACCCGGTGGCGTGTCCGACACTCCGGGCACGGCCCCTGTCGAGGACGCGGTCGAGAGCTGCATCCCGGAGCCCGGCAACGCGCTCGACGGGGGGCGCCCGACGAACATCCTGTGCAACGGCGACGGCAGCGATCTGGACAACGACGTGGTGTTCGACCCCGTCAGCCACGAGCGCGCGCGCCTCTTCCTCGGTGCGCAGGCCCGCTATGACTTCTTCACGCTGGCGATGAGCGTGCACTTCGACCTGGTCGGCCCGACGGTGCAGGCGGCCAAGACGCGCGGCGAGCCGAACCTGCGCAGCGAGAGCGCGGCGCGCCACGTGGCCTTCAACCTGGCGCTCGGCGCCACCCTGTGAGCGGCGCGATGGCGAGCGGTGGTGACGGCGGCGGGCGCGGCCTGCTTCGCATGGTGCTGATCGTCGCCGTGATCGCGGCCGCCGCAGGCGGGGTGTGGTGGCTTGACCCCGTGGGCCTGTCGGCCGACCAGTCCCTGCGCGACGCGCTCGTGCGGCGCGGGCGCATCGCGGTGCACGGCGACGGCGGGCTGCTCGGGCTCGACGCCGAGGGCGCGAGCCTGCTGTCGCCATCCCAGGTGCCGCAGGTCGCCGCGGCGCTGGCCGCAGAACGGCCGGCGGACCTGCTCGCGGCGATGCGTGCGGTCGACGTCGATGCGGTGCTCGTGGAGGCCCAGGCGGGCGCAGCGGAGGGCACGCTGGCCGGGCGCTTCGCGAGCTACGGGGCGGTCGACGGCTTCCGCGGGTTGCACCTGTCCCCGCGCGCGGCGCTATACGCGCCCGACCCGGCCGCCGAGCTGAGCGAGACACATCGCGCGGCCCTCGCGCGCGTGGCGCGCGGCCTGCTGCGCGGTGCGCGCCCACCGCGCATCACGTCGTTTCCGGAGCCCCTGCGCCGTCTGCGTCCGGTCGAGGTGATGGTGTTGATCCGCCAGGGGCCGCGCCCGCGGCTGTGGCGCTCGGCGCGTGGCAACTCGATCGCGCGCGCGCTCAACACCGCGGCGGTGGTCGCGCGCAAGCGCTGGTTCGAGCGGCAGCAGGCGATGGGCGGCCCGATCGACGAGCTGCTGCCGCGCATGAAGATCGAGGTCGCGCTGCTCGCCGACGACGGCACCATCGGCTCGGTCGAGCCCGCATTCGTCGACCGGGTCTTCGGCGAGACCCACGGCGTGGCCTACGAGCGCAAGGGCGCCTGGCGCTATCTGCTGCCGGACGCCACGCGCGCGGAGGGCAAGGGCAGGGCGAGCGTCGCCTACCGAAAGCTGCTCTCCGACGATGGCCTGCCGCCCGACCGCCTCGGCAGCCGCGAGCTGCGGCTCTACCGGCTGCTGGTCGACACGATCGCGGTCTCGGAGCCGGAGCCGCCGCCGCGCGATGGGCTGTCGCCCGTGGGCTCTCCGGACGAGGTGCTGGGGGGAGCCGACGCGGGCGCAGCCGAGCGCGCCGCCGCCAAGCCGCCGCGCGAGGGTCGGCCGCGCGAGGCGGCGCCGGATGATGGCCTTTCGGAAGTGCGCTCGCCCGACGAGGTCCTGGCGCCCTGATCAGGCCGCGGTGATCGCGGGGCGCTCCGAGTTCGCGAGCTTCTCCGCCGCGCGCATCACGACCGCCATGATCGTGTGCTGCGGGTTGACCCCCGTGGCGGTGGGCAGGGTGGCGGCGTCCATCACGTAGAGTCCTGGCAGATCGTGGCTCTGCAGCGTGCTGTCGACCGCGCCGTGGCGTGGGTCGTCGCTGGCCCGCGCGCTGGCGAAGTGATGGGAGGCCATCAGGTGGAAGTCCTGGCGTCGCACGCCCGCATCCTCGATCCGCGCGGCCTGGTCGGGGGACTGGAAGACCTCCGGCAGCCGCGCCACGCCCGGATAGACCTCCTCGGCGCCGGCCGCGAACATCATGCGCACCAGCGTCGCCGCGCCCGCGCGGATGCGCGCCACATCCTCGGGCCCGGGCTCGTAGCGCACGTGGACGCCGGAGATCAGCCCGGGTCGTATGCGCCCCGTCGCACGAACGCGGGTGATGCTCGCCCACTGGGCAAAGTAGTCCAGGTTGCGCAGCAGTCGCTGCCACTCCTCGCCCACCCCGGGCAGGCGTGCCGCCAACAGCTCGGGGGGCAGCGAGATCGACTCGAGCTTGAAGCCGCGGTCGAACATCGGCACCTGGTAGGCCTGGGTCGCGCCGAAGCCCATCCCCACCTGCTCGGAGAAGCGTCCGACCACGGCCACGCCCGGGTGGGCCTGGTAGTGATCGCCGACCTGTCCGCGCAGCCCGCTACGGCGCAGCAGCACCGGCGTGTGCAAGGCACCCGCGGCCACGATCACACCGCGCCGCGCGTGCAGCCGCACCTGCTGACCGGTTGGACGCTTGTCCTGCCCGAGTCGCTCACCCTCGATTCCCGTCGCGCGGCCGGCCTCGGTCAGCACGCCCGTCGCGCGCACCCCGGCCAACAGGCGTGCTCCGTCGGCCAGGGCGCGCGGCACGTAGGAGACGTCCATGCTCTGGCGTGCCCCGTCGGGGCAGCCCTGCAGGCAGCGCGCGCGTCCCTTGCAGTCCGGAGCGTTGCGCTTGATGATCTGGCCTGGCAGGCCGAGCGCCTCCGCGCCGCGCTGCATCAAGCGAGCGTTGCCGCCGCGCACGTCGGCAGCGACCTCGCCCACGCCCAACTCCCGATCGAGCACGTCGAAGGTGTCGCCAAGACCGCGCTCGTCGAGCAGCTCGCCCAACCCGAAGTCGCGCGCCCACTCGGCGCGAACGCTCTCCGGTAGGCGCCAGATGATCCCGGAGTTGATCGCCGTGCTGCCGCCGACGCAGCGACCGGCCAGCAGCGGGAATGGAGCCGAGCCGCTGGTGGAGAGGGTCGCCATGTCGCGCATGGATTGGCCCATGGCCGCGATCAGCCCGCGCTCGCGTTGCTCGGGGCGCAGGTGCGGGCCCTCCTCGACCATGATCACCGACAGGCCGGCCGCGCTGAGCACGCGCGCGGCCGTGGCGCCGCCCGCACCGGTGCCGACGATCACGAAGTCGGCGCTGTCCTCGAGGGGCGGGAGCTTCATCCCACCTCCCGCGTCGATTCGGCCCCCTCCTCGTCGATCCCGTCGCCGGCGTCGTGACCGGGCCAGACGCGCACCGGCGCGCCCGCGTCATCGGCCACCACCGGGAGCTTGCGGCGCACGCCGCTCTCGGCCTCCTCGGTCGCTTGCACGTTGTCGTAGCCCGAGCGCGCGCGCACCGCGGGGTCGCCCAGCAGCACCATCGCCGCACAGAACTTGAGCAGCGTCGTGAGCTCGCGGACCACGAAGGAGCGATGTCGCAGCAGCTCCCGCAGCAAGGCGGTGCGACGCGGGATCGCGAGCGCGGAGAAGGTCGTGAGCCGACCCCACAGCCAGATGGGCGCCAGCGCGACCAGCCACAGCGCGAGACGCATGCCCAGGGCACCCCGGGGCGTGGCCTCGCCGAGCATGACCTTGAAGGCGGCGAGATAATCGATCTCGCCCTCTGCCGGCGCGAGCCCTGCGTTGCCCTCCGGCGCGAAGGCGGCCATCAGATGCCGTGCCCAGCGCTGCTCGATCTTCGTCACCGTGCTAAACCACTGAATACTGGTCTAGCGGTCTTTTTTCGCAGTGCAAGCGAAAAGATTCGCTGATGGCGGAATTTTGCCCGCTGCGGCGGAAACTGCCCCGCTCCGGCGCGTGCCCTTGCACGACGCCTTCGCCTAGCCCCCTGTCGGGCAGGGGCAAGGGCAGCAGGTTGGGGGCCTCAACCCGCTGCGGCCGCAGCATCGGACGCGAGCACCGCCGCGAGGCGCTCGAACAGGTCTTCCAGCTCGAAGGGCTTTCGCAGGACCGCGTCCGGCTGGCCCCCTTGGGCCAGCGTCTCGGGCAGCTCCGTGCCGGTCACGAGCATCGCGCGACGGGCAATGCCGGCGCGGCGCAGGTCCGCGACCAGCAGATCACCGCGCATCCCCGGCAGCAGCAGGTCCACGATCGCCAGCTCGAAGCGCCCCGTCTGGCCGAGCGCGGCCTCGGGCGTGTCGACCGCGACGACGTCCGCGCCGCGCATGCCGAGGGCCGTGGCGATCATCTCGCGAAGGCCCAGGTCGTCGTCCACCACTAGGATGCGCCCCTGGATCGGCTCGGCGTAGAAGACACCGCTGGAGCGCTTCGTTCCGGGGCGCCGCGCGGGGGCCTCGACCCGTGGCAGCACCACCGTGAAGCGGGTGCCGAGACCACGCTCGCTGCGCATCTCCACGCGCCCGCCCACCTCTTCGGCGCAGCGGCGCACGGTCGGCAGTCCGAGGCCCGTGCCGCTGGTCTTGGTGGTGAAGTAGGGCTGGAAGGCGCGGGTCTGATCGTCCTCGCTCATCCCCGGCCCATCGTCTTCGATGCCGAGCACGACACTGTCGCCGGAGCTGCTGACACGCAGCTCGACCGTTCCGCCCTTGGGCAGGGCCTCGACCGCGTTCGTCGCCAGGTTCCACACGATCGACCAAGCGTGCCCGCGGTCGCCAGGGACGCGCAGGCCGGGCTCGATCTGGGTTCGGACCGTCACGCCCCTCTCGGTTGCCTTCGGGGTGAGCAGGCGCGCCGCTTCCTCCACGAAGAGTGAGAGGTCGGTGGTCTCCTCCAGTGGTCGCCGCTTGCCCGCGATCTCGTCGAGCATCCCGCGCGCCGCGGCCCACGCCGCGTCCGCGCTGCTCTCGATCAGCTGCAGGGCCTCGTTCAGGCGCTCGCCCTGGCGCGCCAGCCGCGCCCAGCCGGCGATCGCGCCCAGCGCGTTGGCCAGCTCGTGGGATACCACCGCTGCGCGATCCGCCTGGGCGCTGCGGTCCCCGGCTGCGACCGCCGCGAAGGCCCGGCGGGGCCCCTCCTGCCCGAGTAGGATCCGGCGCCCACCGTCGCCCTCCAACTCGACCTCCTCGCCACGGCGGGCGCGGTCGAGCAGCTTGGCGAGCTCGTCACCGGTGTAGGCCGAGCCGAGGAGATGTTCTAGAACTATCACCAAACGGGGACTGTTCTGATCGTTGATCAGGCCGGCGATCAGGCGGCTCGCGGGTGCGTTCGGCACCGCGCGCCCCTGGGCGTCCTCCTTGAAGACGCAGAGGCCGGAGCTATCCCGGATCCAGTCGATCAAGATCTGACCTCAGTAAAAAAGTCCACGTTTACTAAAGCCTACTCTGGCGTACCCATGACGTCAATCGGCCAGTCGCGCCGTGGTGAACATCCCCCTACACGACACCAGACCACCATACAACGCCCCAGGATCTAGGTGCCGCGTGACGCAGGCCCGGATATCTCGCGCCCGGCGGCCAGAATCAAGGCTAGTTTCAGCCAAATCAACACCGGGAGGGCGGAATTTTGCACAATTGTAGGGTCCAGCCCCAAACCGGTGGGCGCACCGCCGATCTGGCGCGTGACGCTGTCGAGATTGCGAGCTACCTTCCGCGCGCGATGGCCCGGCTGACCCTCGACGATGTGCACCGTGTGGCGGTCCTGGCGGCCCTCGAGCTCGATGATGACGAGGCGCGCGAGATGTGTGCCCAGCTGGATTCGATCCTCGAGTACATGGCAGCCCTGGATCGCCTGGACGTGACCGGGGTGGACCCCACCTTCCACCCGGTCCCCAACACCGGTCCCCTGCGCGACGACGCGGTCCGCCCCTCCACGCCCCGCGAGGAGGTGCTGGCGGCCGCTCCCGCAAGTGAGGCCGGCGGCTTCGCGGTGCCCAAGGTCCTGGATGGCGAGTCGTGAGTGGCGCTGGAGCTGAGGCGCTGGGGCTGTGTGCCCTGGCCGATGCGATTGCGGCGGGTGAGCTGAGCGCCGAACAGGCGACCCGCACCTACCTGGACCGCATCGAGGCTCACAACGCCGCACTCGGTGCCTACCTGCACGTGGACAGGGAGGGCGCTTTGGCCGGCGCGACCGAGGTGGACGCGGCGCGCGCCCGCGGCGAGCAGCTAGGGCCACTCGCCGGCGTACCGATCGGCGTCAAGGACAACCTCTGCACGCGCGGTGTGCCCACCACCTGCGCCTCGCGCATCCTCGACGGCTACGTGCCCCCCTATGACGCGCACGTGATCGAGCGGCTGCGTGACGCCGGGGCAGTGATCCTCGGCAAGCTCAACATGGATGAGTTCGCGATGGGCTCGTCGACCGAGAGCTCCGCCTTCGGTCCCGCGCGCAACCCCTGGGACACGACGCGCTCCCCCGGCGGCTCCTCCGGGGGCGCCGCGATCGCGGCCGCCGCGCGCCTGTCCGCCGGCGCGCTGGGCAGCGACACCGGCGGCTCCGTGCGGCAGCCTGCCTCCTATTGCGGCGTCACCGCGATCAAGCCCACCTACGGGCGCGTCTCGCGCTACGGGCTGGTCGCCTTCGCGTCCTCGCTCGACCAGGTCGGGCCGATCGCACGCGAGGTGCGCGACTGCGCTCGCATGCTGGGCGCGATCGCAGGCCACGACGCGCGCGACGCCACCAGCCTCGCGCGTGAGGTGCCCGACTACGAGGGTGAGTGCGGAAAGGAAGCGAAGGGTCTGCGCGTCGGCGTGATGCGCTCGGCGATCGAGGGCTGCGACGCCGCTGTCGTCGACGCCGTCGGTCGGGCCATCGCCACCTTCGAGGATCTCGGCTGCGAGCTCGTCGACGTCGAGCTGCCCCACGCCGAGCACGCCCTCTCGGTCTACTACATCGTCGCGCCGGCCGAGGCCTCGTCGAACCTGGCGCGCTTCGACGGCATGCGCTACGGGCTGCGCGTCGAGGCCGAGGACCTGCGCGCGACCTACACCAAGACGCGCCAGCAGGGCTTCGGCGCGGAGGTCAAGCGACGCATCATGCTCGGGACCTACGCCCTGTCCGCCGGCTACTACGACGCCTTCTACGTGAAGGCCCAGCGCGTGCGCACGCTGATCTGCCGCGACTACGCGCAGGCCTTCGAGCGCTGCGACCTGATCCTCTCGCCGACCGCGCCGTCGCCCGCCTTCCGCATCGGCGAGCTGGCCGATCCCCTCTCGATGTACAAGCAGGACATCTTCACCCTGCCGGCGCCGCTGGCCGGAGTGCCGGCGATCAGCACGCCCTGCGGCAAGAGCCCCGAGGGGCTGCCGATCGGCCTGCAGCTGACCGCGCCGCACTTCGAGGAGGCGCGGCTGGTCCGCGCTGCCCACGCCTTCGAGCAGACGCTGGGCTGGGAGGTGGCACCGCCCGAGGCGCCGACGGGGGAGGTGGCCTGATGGCGAGCGGCTACGAGACCGTGATCGGGCTGGAGGTCCATGCCCAGCTGCTGACGCAGTCCAAGATCTTCTGCGGCTGCTCGACCGAGTTCGGGGCCGAGCCCAACACCCATGTCTGTCCGGTCTGCCTCGGCTTGCCCGGCGCGCTGCCCGTGGCGAACCAGCACGCGGTAGAGCTCGCCGTCCGCGGCGCGCTCGCCGTCGGCTGCCAGGTGCGGGGGCACAGCGTCTTCGAGCGCAAGAACTACTTCTACCCCGACCTCTCCAAGGGCTACCAGATCTCCCAGCTCGAGCTGCCCCTCAACGAGCACGGCGCACTCGAGATCCAGGTGGAGGGCCAGGCCCGCACGGTGCGCATCGACCGCATCCACATGGAGGAGGACGCGGCCAAGAACCTGCACGGCGTCGGCTCGGGCACCCAGACCCTGGTCGACTTCAACCGCGCGGGCACGCCCCTGGTGGAGATCGTGAGCGCACCGGACATGCGGTCGTCGGCGGAAGCCGAGGAGTACCTGCGCCGGCTGCGGGAGATCCTGATGTGCGTCGGGGTCAACGACGGCAACATGGAAGAGGGGTCCTTCCGCTGCGACGCCAACGTGTCGATCCGACCCCGCGGCAGCGAGCAGCTGGGCACGCGCACCGAGCTCAAGAACATCAACTCCTTCCGCTTCGTGCGCAAGGCGATCGACTACGAGGTCGCCCGTCAGGCGGCCGTGCTCGGTGGCGGCGGCGAGGTCGTGCAGGAGACCCGCCTCTGGAACGATCCCCAAGGCAAGACGGTCGCGATGCGCAGCAAGGAGGAGGCTAACGACTACCGCAACTTCCCGGACCCCGACCTGCCGCACCAAAGAGTGAGCGACGCCCAGATCGCGGCGGCGCGCGCCAGCATGCCG
>JAPPOT010000143.1:0-6180 GCA_028817855.1 Myxococcales bacterium | reverse complement strand
CGGTCGCGCCGCGCAGCAAGGATGACGCGAACTACTACCGCTACTTCACGGACCCGGACCTGCCGCCCCTACGAGTGAGCGACGCCCAGATCGAGGCGGCGCGCGCGAGCTTGCCGGAGCTGCCCGCCGCGCGGCGCGCGCGCTATCGGGCTGAGCTGGGTCTGACCGCCGCCGACGCCGGCGTGCTCACCTCGCACCCCGTCCTGTCCGCGCTCTTCGAGGACACCACCGCGGCGTTGATCGAGGCGTCGGGCGGAAAGCTCGCGGCGGACAAGGCGGGCAAGCGCGTCGGCAACTTCATCCAGGCGGAGGTCATGCGCGAGGTCAGCCTCGATGGCCTGCAGGCGACTCTCCCGGTCCAGGCGGCGCCCCTGTCCGAGCTCCTCGCGCTGGTCGAGGACGGCAGCATCAGCGGCAAGATGGCGAAGGGGGTCCTCGCGGACATGATCGAGACCGGTAAGGCGCCGAAGACGATCGTGGAGGAGAAGGGCCTCTCCCAGGTCAGCGACAGCTCGGTCATCGAGCGGGCCGTGCGTGAGGTGATCGAGGGCAGCCCCGACAACGTGGCGGCCTATCGCGGCGGCAAGAAGAACGTGCTCGGGTGGTTTGTGGGGCAGGTGATGAAGGCGACCAAGGGTCAGGCGAACCCCAAGCTGGTCAACGAGGCCCTGCGCAATATCCTGGATGGTGAGTCATGAGCGAGCGCGAGCCCAAGCTATCCCGCGAGCCCCTCTCCGAGGCGAGCTACTACGCGGTCGAGCTCGATCCCGAGGCCTTCGAGGTGGTGATGCTCGACCAGCGTCTGCTGCCGGCCGAGATCCTCTACCACCGCTACCGCAGCGCGGCCGAGGTCGCCCAGTCGATCAAGGACATGGTGGTGCGCGGCGCACCTGCGATCGGCGTCTCGGCCGCCTACGGGCTCGCCCTCGAGGCGCGCGCCGAGCGCCGCGATGCCGAGAGCTTCGGCCGCACGATCGGTGCCGCTTCGGCGCTGCTGGCGGGCGCTCGCCCCACGGCAGTGAACCTGGTGTGGGCGGTGGAGCGCATGGGCGTGCGCGCTTCGCAGGTTGCTTCACTACCCGCGCCGGATCGCGCCGACGCGATGCAGGCCGAGGCCGAGGCGATCCACCGCGAGGACGTGGCGGCCTGCCGCGCGATGGGGCGACTGGGGGCAGAGCGGGTGCCCGAGGGCGCGACCATCCTGACGCACTGCAACGCCGGCGCGCTCGCTACGGGCGGCTACGGCACCGCCCTCGGCGTGATCCGCGCGGCCCACGAGGCCGGCAAGAATGTCCGGGTGCTGGCCGATGAGACGCGCCCGTACCTGCAGGGCGCGCGGTTGACCGCCTGGGAGCTGCGCCAGGATGAGATCCCGGTCGAGGTGATCACCGACTCCATGGCGGCCCACTTCTTCAAGCGGCGCGAGATCCAGTTCGTGGTGGTGGGCAGCGATCGCATCGCCGCGAACGGTGACGTCTGCAACAAGATCGGCACCTACAACGTGGCAGTGCTGGCGAAGGAGCACGGCGTGCCCTTCACGGTGGCGGCGCCGTGGAGCACGGTGGACCTGAAGTGCCCCTCGGGTGACGACATTCCGATCGAGGAGCGCTCCCGGGACGAGGTGGCGAGGGTCGGTGCCCAGGTACTGGTCGGCGACGGCATCCCCTGCCGGCATCCCGCCTTCGATGTCACACCTGCGCGTTTGGTCACGGAGGTGTTCACCGAGCGGGGCTCGTTCGAGCCGGCCAAGGGTGGGACGCCCCGCGCTCTCGAGCGCTGAGGCCGCCGCTGGCCTGACAGGCCGGATTCGCCTCCGCTACAATGGCAGTGATGGGTGATCCGCTCGACTTCTGCCGCAACCGGCTGCCGGAGCTTTTCACCCGGACCTTCGCCAGCCTGGAGCAGCGCGCGCAGGCTGGAGATGAAGCCCTGCGCCAGCGCATTCGGTCGATGAGCGCGCAGCCGGTTGGGACGCGCCTGCGCTTCACCGGCGAGGGAGGCGGCGAGGTCGGGCTGTCGTCCCATGGGCGCGCACTTCGTGTGGTGAGCGAGGTGCCCGCTTTCGGCTACGCGCTCGAGCTTCCGATCGCCGCGGCGGCCTACGGAGTGGACCGCTTCGACGGAGGGCAGCTGGAGGCCGAGGGGGTGGGGCGCGCGCTGGGGTTGCTCGCGACGGAGCACGCGCGCGAGCTGTTCGAGAAGAACAGCTACTGCCTCGACCTCACCATCACGGCCGTGCCCGTGCTGGGTGACGTCCGGGCGCGCATCGGCCTGGGGCGGACCGATCTGGATGGGCCGTCGGAGTTCACGCTCGAGATCGAGTACGACGAGCTGGAGGATGCGCGCGAGCAGGGCATGCGTCCGCATCAGCTCTTCATGGCCGGCAAGCTCAAGATGGATGGCGATGTGGCCAAGGCGATGCTGCTGGGCATGACACTGGCGCAGCTGGAGCAGTCGCCATGAGCGACGGAGGCCTGTTGCGACAGCTGCACGCGGCGCTCGTGCCGCACATCCCGACCATCGAGAAGGTGGAGTCCGGGCTCGAGGCCCGCCTCGAGACCCGCTACGGGATCCTCTCGCTGGTCTTCGATCACGATCCGGCTGCGCGCTCGGTACGCGCATACACGCTGCTTCCGCCGCCGGCGGGCGCGGGATCCGGGTTCTTCAACTGGTGTCTGGCGATGAACACGCTCTACTGGGACGCCAAGGTGGGCCTGGACGCCCAGGGCATGCTCCTGGTGATGGCGGACGTGGATCTGGCACACCTCGATGCCGCGGCCGCGGCGCAGGTCCTGCTCACGCGGGTGTCGGCCATGTGTGAGCTGATCGATGACGACCTGATCCTCTATCTGCTCGAGCACAACCTCGCCACGCCCGCACAGCGCGAGCGCTGGATGCGCGTCGGCGACGACGAACCCGCTTGATGCGAGGCACTGCCTCCCCAACCTGCCCTTGCCCTTGCCCTTGCCGCCTGCCTTTCGGATCCGTGTCGCTTTCGGGCAAGGGCAGGGGCAAGTTGAGTGGCTCACCCCTTGGTCTCGTCGCGCCAGAGGTCCTCGACGCTCTGGCGCTGGCGGATGACCTTGGCCTGGCCGTCGATCACCAGGACCTCGGGGGCGAAGGGGCGGCTGTTGTAGTTGCTGGCCATCACGGCGGAGTAGGCGCCGGCGCCGCGGATCGCGATCAGGTCGCCGCGTTGCAGCGGCGGCATGGGGCGGTCCTTGGCCAGGAAGTCGCCCGACTCGCACACGGGGCCGACCAGGTCGACCGGTTCCATCGCCGCGTCCGCCGCCGGCTCCCGCACCGGGACGGTCGCGTGGTAGGCGCCGTACAGGGCGGGGCGGATCAGCTCGGTCATCGCGCCGTCGACCACCACGAAGCGCTTGTCGCCTTGCTGCTTGGTGTAGAGCACGCGCGTCAGTAGCACGCCCGCGTCGCCGACCACGGACCGTCCGGGCTCGACCATCAGCTCGAAGCCGTCGCCGCCGCCGCGTTCGAGGGCGTCGGTGATCACGCGCCCGAAGGTCGCGTGCCCGGCAGCCTCGCGTCCCTCGTCACCGTAGAGGATGGGCCATCCGCCACCCGCATCCACCGTGCGGATGGGCGCGCCGGCGTCCGCGCACCTGCGCGCGAAGCGGGCGACGATCTCCACCGCTTCCCCGATTGGATCCGGGTCCAGCACCATCGAGCCGATGTGGCAGGCGATGCCCTCCAGCTCCAGGGCCGGGCTCTCGAGCAGCCGTGGCAGCAAGGCCTCGGCGACATCCAGCTCCAGCCCGAACTTCGTGCTGTGCAGCCCGGTGGAGATGTAGGGGTGGGTCTTGGCGTCCACATCCGGGTTGACGCGCAGCGCGATCGGCGCCTTCGTGCCGAGCTCGCCCGCGATCGCCTCGATCGCCTCGACCTCGCCCGCGCTCTCCGCGTGGATCGAGCGGATGCCGGCCTCGAGAGCCGCGCGGATCTCGTCGTCGGTCTTGCCGACCCCGCTGAAGACGATGCGCGAGGGCGGGAAGCCCGCGGCCAGCGCGCGCTTGAGCTCGCCGCCCGAGACGATGTCGGCGCCGCAGCCCGCCGCCGCCAGGCGCGAGAGGATCGCCAGGTTGCCGTTGGCCTTCACGGCGTAGGCGACCACGTGCGGGACCTTCGAAAGGGCGGCGTCGATGCCCCGGTACGCCGCGTCGATCGCGGCAGCGCTGTAGACGTAGGCGGGCGTGCCCACCTGGTCGGCCACGGCCTCCAGGCTGTGGCCGTCCGCGTGCAGCGCTCCGCCCTCGTAGCGGAAGCTCGCGGAGGCGGGGATCCCCGCCGGTCCAGGATCGACGTCTCGGTTGGCCATCTCGTGTCCTCTTTCTACTTCGCGTCCGCGCCGAGCTGGCGGGCGATGGCCGCCACGTCCAACCCGCGCTCCTCGAGGCGCGAGCGTAGCGCATCGATCTCGACTTGCACGCGCGCCCGCGCCGGTCCGCCCACGAGCTTGCGGCGCTCCACGGCGGTCTCCATGTCGAGCGCCTGGTAGATGTCCTGGTCGAAGGCCTTGGACTCGGCGCGCATCTCGTCCAGCGTGAGCTCCGGCAGGGTCTTGCCCTGGTCATGGGCCAGGCGAACGAGCCGGCCTGCCACGTGGTGCGCGCTGCGGAAGGGCTCGCCCTTGGCGCTGAGGTAGTCCGCCACCTCGGTGGCGTCCAGGAAGCCGCGCACGAGCGCCTCCCTCATGCGCTCCGCATCGAAGCGCGCGCCCGCCAGCGAGCCCGCCATCACGTCGAGGCAGGCGTCGACGGTGTCGAACGCGTCGAAGACCGGTGGCTTGTCCTCCTGCATGTCGCGGTTGTATGTCAGCGGAAGCCCCTTGAGCATGACCATCAGCGTGACCAGGTCGCCGACCACGCGGCCGCTCTTGCCACGCACCAGCTCCGCCATGTCCGGGTTCTTCTTCTGCGGCATCATCGAGGAGCCGGTCGTGAAGGCGTCGCTCATCTGCACGAAGCCGAACTCCTGGCTGCTCCACAGCACGAGCTCCTCGCCCATGCGCGACAGATGGATCGCGCAGTTGGCCAGCGCAGCCACCGCCTCCACCAGGAAGTCCCGGTCCCCCACCGAGTCGAGCGAGTTGCGCGTCACCCCGTCAAAGCCGAGCGCGCGGGCGGTCGCCTCGCGGTCCAGGTCGAAGGTGGTGCCCGCCAGCGCGCCGCAGCCCAGCGGCGAGAGGTTCATGCGCCGCGCCGCGTCCAGCAAGCGCCCGCGGTCACGCTCCAGCATCTCGCAGTAGGCCAGCAGGTGGTGGGCCAGCCGCACCGGCTGCGCGCGCTGCAGGTGGGTGTAGCCCGGCATCAGCACGTCCACGCCGTCACCCGCGCGCACGGCGAGCACGCACAGCAGCCGGTCGATGCGGGCGGCGGTAGCCTGGCAAGCCTCGCGCGTCCACAGGCGCATGTCGGTGCCGACCTGATCGTTGCGGCTGCGACCCGTGTGCAGGCGCGCACCCGCGTCGCCGATGCGCGCCGTCAGGGCCGACTCCACGTTCATGTGGACGTCTTCCTTGGTGGGGTCCCACTCGAACTCGCCGCGCTCGATCTCGCCACGGATCTCCTCGAGGCCCTGCACGATCTTCTGCACGTCGTCGGCCGAGAGGATGCCGCGCTCGCCGAGCATGCGCGCGTGTGCGATCGAGCCGCGGATGTCCTGCGGCGCCAGGCGCTGGTCGAAGCTCACACTCTCGCTGAACGCGAGCGCGGCGGCGTCCATGTCCTCGTCGAACCGTCCTCCCCAGGCCTTCTTGCTCATCGTGCGTCCCTGTCTATCTAGAGCCCGAGCCTCTCCCCTTGCCGGGGTGACGGCGAGGCTCGGCGATGGCGTTGTCTAAGTACGAGCAGGGAGCCTTAGCGCGATTCGGCGCAGAAGTCGCGCGCCGGCCCGCAGACAATAGGCGTCCACGCCGACGGCCAGCAGCGCCGCGATGCCGGGCACGATCAACCCGGCGGCAGCCGCCGCCACGATGGTCGCGAAGGCGATGGAGGCCAATGCCACCGCCCGCAGGGATCCATCCCGCGCGGCCCGCGCGATGAAGAGGGCGGCGGCGGCGTCGCGGACGTCGTCGCTCACGAGCGCCCCGGCGCGCTCGCCCGCGGTGCCGCCCGCTGCGCGCAGCACGATGGCCGCGTCCGCCGCCGACAGGGCGTCGTC
>JAPPOT010000032.1 GCA_028817855.1 Myxococcales bacterium | reverse complement strand
CGGCCCCGGCGACGACGACCCCGGCCCGGTCACGCCCTCGGGCCCCCCGGCGGATAACCCCAGCGCTCCGCTCACCACGCCGCCCCAGGACCACGCCGTGGTCGCCGCGGCCGGCCGCGTCTACGTCCTCGGCGGCTTCGCCCCTGGCGAGACCGCCACCGTGCTCGCCTACGACCCCGCCGGCGACAGCTGGCAGCCCGCCGCCAGCCTGCCGGTCGCGATGCACCACGCCAACGCCGCGGTGATCGACGACATCATCTACGTGGCGGGCTACCTCACGGGCCTGACCTTCTCGGCCCAGGGGCAGGTCTACAGCTACGACCCGGGCCAGGACGAGTGGACGCCGCTCAGCGTCATGCCCGCCGGCGAGGAGCGCGGCTCCGCATGCGTCGCCGCGCTCGACGGCAAGCTCTACGTCATCGGCGGCAGCCGCGGCGGCGCCGTCGCCCAGGCCTCCACCTTCGATCCCGCGCTCGGCCAATGGGCGAGCCTTCCCCCGCTGCCCGCCGCCCGCGAGCACTGCGTCGCGGGCGCGATCGACGGCGTGCTCTACGTCGCCAGCGGCCGCGCCGGCGGCATCTCTAGCTTCGAGTCGCCGACCTACGCCTACGACCCGGCCGTGGGCATGTGGAGCGAGCGCGCGTCGATCCCGATCCCGCGCGGTGGCACCGCCGGCGCCGTGCTCCACGGCCGGCTCTACGTCTTCGGCGGAGAGGGCAACTCCGCAGACCCCTCGGGCGTCTTCCCCGACATCCAGGCCTACGATCCCGCGCTCGATCAGTGGGAAGAGCTCGACGACATGGAGGTCCCGCGACACGGCTTCGGCGCGGCAACCCTGGGCGACACGATCTACTTGCCGGGTGGCGCCACCGTCCAGGCGTTCGGCGCGGTCACCGACTCCTCGCGCTTCGGCTTCGAAGCCAACGACTGAGCTCGCTCCCTGGCCGAGGCCGCGTGCCCACGCTCGGGTGACGTGCCATGCTGAACGCCGGGTGTTCGACATCGATTCACAAGCGCTGCGCGGCCTGCTAGCCCGGGAAGCCCGCATCGACGGCGGCAGCTGGACCGAGATCCACAACGGGGACGAGTGCCGCGTATTCCGCGTGGACACGGACGATGTGTCGCGGATCGTGCGCGTGCATCCGGACCGCCACCGCGCGCCGCGCATTCGCTGGACGCATGCGCTCGCGATGCACTGCAGTCCCGCGGTCCCCGAGGTGGTGGCGCCACTGACGCTGGCCTCCGGCAGCTCGGTCGCGATGCTCGAGGCCCATCCCGTGAGCGTCTTCCCGTGGGTCGCCGGAGACGACCTGGATGCGGAGGATGCCGAGCTGCGCTTGCAGGCCGCGAGCGTGCTCGCCGCGCTCCATCGAGCGAGCGCCCGGTTCTCGCCCGCGCCGCCCGCAGGCGGACCGCCGACCGCGATCGAGGATGGCCCCCTGCCCGACGTCGTGCAGGACCCGGACTTGGACGCGTGGCAGCGCGCGCTGCCGCGCCTCGGCCTTCTCCGCCTGCCCATCCATGGAGACTTCTATCCGCGCAACGTGCTGGCGACGACCGAGCGGATCACGGGGGTGATCGACTGGGACGAGGCCCAGATCGACTACCGCATGGCGGAGCTCGCGTGGACGGTCTGGGAGCTCTGCCAGCACGCGGAGGGCGACGACTTCTCTCGCGAGCGCGCCCGGGCATTCGTCGACCGCTATCGGTCCGCGGCGCCGCCGTGCAGCAGCACGGAGCTGGATCTGCTCGTGCCCTTCATCCGCCGGCGGCTGAGGCGTGAGATCCTCTACCAGCTCGCTGTGATCGAGCGCGGCGGCCCGTGGAACGAAGAGCACCAGGCCTATCTGGATTCCGAGATCCGGGCCTTCGCGAACCTGCGCGCCGCCAGGTAGGCGCGCACCGACGCCACGGCACTTTGTACGGCGCGAATCGGCCTGCTATGGGAGGCTCGTCATGCGCCACTGGAGCTCGCACCCATGCTCGGGACGTTCCGAATCCAGTCGGCTGCCGGCGCCAGCGGACGTGCGCGAACCGCCGGTGAGGCGCCAGTCCTCACAACCGGGTCCGCTGCTGGCAGCGCTCGTCTGCCTGGCGACCGCGACGGCCCACGCCAATGGGCGGATGCCGGGCGCCACGGGGCTCGCGATCCATCCCCGCGACGGGGCGCAGTTGCTTCTGGGACTGACCTTCGGCCTGGCGCTGAGTCGGGATGGGGGCGCGAGCTGGGCCTGGATGTGCGAGCAGCAGATCGAGGGCAACGGCAGCAACGTGGACCCGTCGATCGTCATGACAGGCGACGGCACCCTCGTCGTCGTCTCCCTCACGAATGGCGGCGTGCTGGTGAGCCGGGACGACGGCTGCTCGTTCGAACGCGCGATGGGGCCGCTTCAGGGCCATCGTGGCGTGGACCTGACGCTGGATCCGGGCCAGGCCGGCCGCGTCCTGGCATTGATGTCGAGGATCGTCGCGATCGACGAACGCAACCGCGCGCTCTTCCGCAACTTCGTGGCGCACTCGCTGGACCACGGCAGCAGCTGGGAGGTGCTGGCCGAGCTCCCCGACGACATGCGCGTCGAGACGCTCGAGGTCGCCCCGTCCGATCCCAGTCGCATCTACGTCAGCGGCACCGAAACCGCAGACCCGCTGCAGGGCATCGTCATGCGCAGCGACGACGGGGGGGACAGCTGGATGGAGAGCACCGTCGAGCTGCCGTTTGGCTCGGGCAGCCTCTTCGTCAGCGGCATCCATCCCACGGATCCCGACACGCTCTGGTTTCGAGTGCCCGGCCTGGGCGACCTGAATGGGGTGCTGCCCGCACGGCTGTGGCTGAGCACGGATGGGGCCGCGAGTTTCGAGCAGATCGCCGACACGGGGGGCGGCATGCTCGGCTTCGCTGTTTCGCCTCGGGGCGATCGTGTGGCCTTCGGCGGGCCACTGGACGGGTTGTTCGTCGCCCCCGCCGATGGCAGCGCGCCTGCGTCGAGGGTCGCCGACCTGGTGGTCACCTGCCTGCGCTGGCACGGGAGCGGCCTGTACACCTGTGCCCTCGAGCCCAACGCGCCCTACAGCCTCGCGCACGCGGTCGACCCGGCCGCAGGCTTCGAGACCTTCGTGCCCGTGTGGCAGCGTGCCGAGACGTGCCCCGCGGCCTGCGCATCGCCGTCGACCCTCGAGCGTACCTGTCGACGGGCGTGGGAGGAGATCGCTCCGCTGGTCGGGGCGGAGACCGCCCTGTGCGACGGCCCTGCGCCGGAGATCGTTGGGCAGCCCGAGCCCGATGGGGGCGCAGCGCGCCTCGACGGGGGAGTCCGGCCCCGCGTCGAGGCCTCGCCCGTTGGACCGGGGGCCACCGGCAGGGAGCGGGCGCGACGCGCGAGAGCAGGCTGCGGCGTCATGCGCGATCCCGCCGTCGGCGCACCGGCGTGGCAGGCATGGCTCGCGGCGTTCCTGATGCTTGCTGCCCGGCTGCGTGGAACGCGTAGGCGCGAGGCGCCTTTCCGTCCTTGCCAATGAGGATCAAACCCTTTCCAAAGGATCTGCAGACCGACCACGTGCCAAACGGGGGTAGTCAGGAGGTCTGCAATGCGAGGCGGCAAGTCGACAAGAATGCTGGGGGTTACCGGGCCGCGGGGACCGCTGCTCGGGATCTGCGCGATGCTCTGGTCCAGTGCGGTCTTCGCGGCCTGCTCGGGATCGGACGCGGCTGCAGGCCCGGGCACGGACGGTGTCGACGACGGCTCGGCGGGGAGCCGCAGCAACGCGGGGAACGACGCGCACGGCAACGCCGCAACCGACGGCCAGACCTCGGGCCCTGACAGCGCGCCCGGGCAAGCCTCACGACCCGGCGGGTCCACCGACGACGCCCCCGCGAGCAGCGACACCGGCGACGACACCAGCGGCGACGCCGACGCAATGGACGACGAGCCCGTGGTGTTCATCGAGGCCGAGTGCGGACCGAACGACACGCCCGAGACGGGTCTTCAGGGCGACGCCTATCCGGGGACGGTCAACTGCGGGCTGACGCTGCTCAGCGAGGTTCCCATGGGCGGCCACGTGCAGGGCTCGGGCCACTGCGCCTACCTCCGCATTCCCGGCCCCGCACCGTACACCGGCAGCGTAATCAAGGCCTACAGTCTCGCCGACCCGCTCAACCCGGTGGAGACCGACGAGGAGCCTGCGATCGGTGGCTCGGAGAGCATGCGGGCTCACACGACGGACGAACGGGCCGTCCTGGTCTCTGGAAGTGGGGTCTACGACGTCAGCAACTGCGAGGACATGGTCAAGAAGGGGGAGATCCCGTGGCCGAGCCAGAACGCGCAGCTGGGGTTCTACCTCGCGGCCCTGACCTCGCACGAGATCGCCATCAGCCACGACGCCAAGCGCGTGTACTCGGGGCTCGGGTTCGCCGTGGCCGACATCTCGAACCTGGACCAGCCGGACACCTGGACCGTGAAGAACTGGAGCTGCGAGATGAACATCCAGTCGGACTTCCCGGGTACGGTCCCGAACGCTTGCGAGGGTGACGCCCACCAGGACGTGGGGCGGCAGTACTCCCACTCGTCCGACGACAACCTCGAAGGCACCGTCTGGTACGGCGCGAATCAGGAAGGCTCCGCATCGCAGATGGAGCCGGCGACGGCGCGCATGGTCGACATCTCGGACCCCGGCAGCATCACGATCCTCGACACGCTGCCCGAGTTCCCGGGTCACAGCATGAACTGGTGGAGGACCCGGAGCGGTCGCGAGTTCATCATCGGCGCGAACGAGGGCCTCGGCGCAGCGGACTCCTGTGTGCCGTACCCGAGGCCGAAGAACCTGGGCAATGCGCTGGACGCCTACATCGTCGAGGTCACCGACAACCAGTTCGGCGAGCCCTTCCCCCTGACCCTCGACATCAACAAGCCCGAGAACTGCGAGGCCGCGAGGGCATCGGGCGCGAGGGCCTCGATCAGCGAGACCTCGATGTACAACCGAAACGGCGCGGCCTTCGTGATGATCGAATACGGCGGCGCCGGTCTCCGCGTCTTCGACCTGCGCGACGGCGACAACCCACGGGAGGTGGCGTACTACAACGACGGCCGCGGTCACGTGCACTCCGGCGTCTTCCACTACGACGACGCCCGAGGGATCATGCTCGCCTCCGGCAGCCAGGCGATGCAGGTACTCATGCTCCAGCCCCAGATGATCGAAGCCCTCGGCCTGCCCCAGCCGACCGACCCGGGCTACCCGTACGTGGAGTGACCAGGGCCGGGGCCGGGGCGGTGACCGAGTCCGGATCCGAGGCCGAGACCGAGACCGACTATGAAGTGGCCTCTCGGTCAAGGTTGGATCGGTCCCTGTAG
>JAPPOT010000153.1 GCA_028817855.1 Myxococcales bacterium | reverse complement strand
GCGCGCCGCGGGCGCCCCCCCGCGTGCGTTTCCCTCCTCTTCTTGTTGTTGTGCCGCCTTCCCTGCGGGCACGCGGGCCCGAACCTCGACGATTCCCTCTACGTCTCGCTTCCTTCCCCCCCGTCCTGGCCCCACTCCTTCAGGCGGTACTGGATCTTGCGGCGGGAGATGCCCAGGAGCTCGGCGGCCTTCTGGGTAGAGCCGCCGGCGGCCTCCAGGGCCTGGAGGATGGCCTGGCGCTCGAGCTCGGCCAGGGTGAGGCCCGGGACCAGCACGCCCAGGCTGTCCTGTTGGGGGGAGCCCGCCAGGGCCGGCAGGTGCTCGGTCTCGATGGTCGAGCCAGCGGTCATCACCACGGCGCGCTCGATCGCGTTGTCCAGCTCGCGCACGTTGCCGGGCCAGGGGTAGCTCATCAACGCCAGGAGGGCCTCGTCGCTGAAGCCCTGTACGTCGAAGCCGTTCTCCTCCGCATGCTTCTTCACGAAGTGCTCCGCCAGCAGCGGGATGTCGCTGCGGCGCGCGCGCAGGGGGGGCACGTCGAGCTGGACCACGTTGAGGCGGTAGTAGAGATCTTCGCGGAAGTCGCCGTCCTTGACCTGCTCGGCCAGGTCGCGGTTGCTGGCGGCCACGATCCGCACGTCCACCGTGATCGTCTCGTTCCCGCCCACGCGCTCGAACTGCTTCTCCTGCAGGAAGCGCAGCAGCTTCACCTGCAGTGGCAGCGGGATCTCGCTGACCTCGTCGAGAAAGAGCGTGCCGCCATCGGCCTGCTCGAAGCGCCCGTGGCGGCGCGCGGTGGCGCCGGTGAAGGCGCCCTTCTCGTGCCCGAAGAGCTCGGACTCGAGCAGGGTCTCGGCCAGGGCCGCGCAGTTGAGCCGCACGAAGGGGCCCTCGCGCCGCGGCGAGTGCTGGTGAATGGCAGCCGCGATCAACTCCTTGCCCGTGCCGGTCTCGCCGTGGATCAGCACGGTGGCGCGGCTCTTGGCGACCTGGGCCACCAGCTTGCCCAGTCGTTGCATGCTGGGGTGGTCACCGACGATGTTGTCGAGGGCGAGCCGCTCGTCGAGTCGACCGCGCAGGCGAGCGGCCTCCTCCGAGAGCTTGGCTTTCTCCATCGCCCGCGCGACCAGCGCGCTCAGCGCGTCCAGGTCGACGGGCTTGGTCAAGTAGTTCTCGGCGCCGCTCTTGATCGCCTCCACGGCGGTGTCGATGGTCCCGAAGGCGGTCATCACCACGAAGGCCACGTGGGGGTGTCGCTCGCGCCCCTGCTTGAGCAGGCCGAGGCCGTCGAGCACCGGCATCTTCAGGTCCGTCAGCACGACGTGCGGCTCGAACTGCCCCATCACCTCCAGGGCGCGCCGGCCGTCCGCAGCGGAGTCGGCGTCGTAGCCCTCGTCGGCTAGCAGCTCGACCAGCGCCTCACGGGCGTTGGCCTCGTCGTCGACCACGAGCACTCGACCCTTGCTCGCGTCATTCCCTTCGCTGACAGGCTGGTCCACGGGCGCAGTGCGCAATCTAGCAAGCGGGGCGGCCAGATCAACGGCGCCGCCCCGCTGCCAGTGCGGTCGCGTCAGGCCACGGCGGCGGTGATCGCGTGTCGCATCTTCGCCTGCGCCTGGTGCTCGAGCTGGCGAACGCGCTCGCGCGAGAGGCCCATGCCACGACCGATCGAGGCCAGGCTGTTGGTCTCGTCCGTGAGGTAGCGCTGCTCCATGATGTGGCGCTCACGGTCGGTGAGCTGCGTCATCGCGCCCTTTACAGCGCTCATGGACAGCTCGCGCTCTTCAGCGTCCGCAACCACGCCCTCCGGTGTCGGCCCGTCACCGGGCAGCTCGATCGCACGGCCTTCTGGGTCGTGCCCACAGGGAACATCGCGACCGGACAGGGCCGCCTCCATCTCCTCCACGTCGCGCACTCCGACGCCGAGCACCTCGGCAACGGTCTCCGCGTCCGGCGCCTCCCCCGTCTGCTGCGCGAGCTCGCGCTGCGTGCGACGCAGGTTCGCCAGCAACTTGCGCCCGTGCCGGGAGGACGGCGTGCGCACGATGCGGCGGTTGAAGATCGTGTAGCGGCGCATGTACGCGCGGATCCACCAGGCAGCGTAGGCCGCCAGGCGCACGCCACGCTCCGGATCGAAGCGGCGCGCCGCCTCGACCAGACCGAGCAGCCCCTCGCTGATCAGCTCGTCGAGCGGCAGCCCGTAGGAGCTGAACTCGTGAGCGATCGTGAGCACGAGCCGGAGGTGGGACTTGAGCAGCGCCTCGAAAGCCTGCTCGGAACCCTCGGCCGCCTTGTGGGCGAGCTCGAGCTCCTTCTCCGCGGTCAGCATCGGGGCCTGCTTCGCGGCCCGCAGCATCGACTCCAAACCAAGGCTTCGGTCGTCTCGTTTCACGTTGACCTCCTCCGTGCACCCAACCCGAAGCACGGCCTGTGCCAAGGTCCGGATGACGCGCCTGTGCGGGATTTTTCGCGCATCTTCCGGCAAATTTCCCTCCCCGCCGCGCGCGTTCTGCGCGGGATCACCCGTGCGACGCAGATTCTGCGCGAGAGCCCCGCGATGCGCCGAGCGTGCCTCCCCCTCCTATCCGGGGAATCCCTCCCCATGGCCCAACCTGGTCGCCCGGCACACGGCTTGCACCGGTAGTGAGGTCGGGAACCGTTCCCCTGCCAAGGAGCCGTAGTTGAGCACTTCCGCAGACAAGGTCGCCAGCCATCACCTCCGAGTCACCTTTCGCCGCGTGCAGGCCGAGGCCGCGGGCACCGAACGCGTGCTGGCGGTCTTCTGCCCGCGACAGGCGCGCGCGGTCGGGCTGACCGAGTGCCGCCAGTGCGACCACTGTCAGGGCCTGTGCGTGGACCCGAGCGATCGCCAGACGTTCCTGCGCTGCACCGCGGACGGCGGTGGCATGGAGCTGAGCCATGGCGAATCGGCGCGGGCCGGCGCGGGGCTCGATCCACAGCTACCCACCACCCTGGCGGAGGTGATGACCGTCAACGTGCGCTCGGTCTCGCCGGAGACGAGCATCGGCGAGCTCACGCGGATCTTCCTGGAAGAGGCGATCAGCGCGGTACCCGTGGTCGACGATCGCGGCAAGGCGATCGGCCTGGTGAGCAAGACCGACGTGCTGCAGCGCTACTACGAGGAAGACACGGCCGGTCCGCAGCTGACCGTGGACGACGCGGAGATCCGGGTGGAGCTGGCCGACCCGCCCGCCACGGTGCGCGACATCATGACCCACATCGTCTTCTCACTCAGCCAGGACGCGCCGATCAGCCGGGCTGCGGCCCTGATGTCCTACGAGGGCATCCACCGCATCGTGATCACATCACCGCAAGGAGCCGCGGTCGGAATCGTCTCCTCGCTGGACATTTTGCGTTGGCTGGCGCGCCGCGATGGTTATGTGGTCCCCGGTCACACGCAGAGGCAATCGGATCCACCGGGGCGCACGGCCGCCGGCGAGGAGAGTGCATGATGAAGGGAGACCAGAACTCGACGCTGACGGTGGGTTGCTTCATGGCAGCCTCACCGCACTGCATCGGCGTCGATCAGCCACTGTCGCTGGCCGCCAAACGCATGGCGGAGTACGGCATCCGGCACTTCCCGGTGCTGGATGGGGGTCAGCTGGTGGGCGTCCTGACCGAGCGCGACATCGCCCTGATCGGCTCGGTCGTGCCGGAGCAGATGGACACGATCACCGTCGAGGAGGCGATGGCCGGGGTGCCCTACTGCGTCGACGTGGACACCCCGGTGTCGGACGTCGCAAAGCACATGGCGACACGGAAGCTCGGCTCGGCGGTGGTCACCGACCACGGCAAGGTCGCGGGTGTGTTCACCACCACCGACGCGATGCAGATGCTCTACCGGCTGCTGCAGGGAGACTTCCGTGCCTTCGAGGCCGAGATCCACTCGCCGGAGGACGCCTCGAGCTGAGCCGAGGCAATGCGCGGGTTTTGTTGAGCGTGAGATGATGGCGCGGGCGGCGCCGTCCCGCCCGAAAGGCGCCGCGAGGAGGTTGTGAGACGGGTTCTAGAGCGTCCCGGCGTCGTCGTCGGCGCCCGCGTCGTCGCACGGGTTACAGGCGCAGAAGGGCTGCTCGCAGCCGTTGGTGGGATCGCCGTCGCAATTGAAGAAGCCGCGCTCGCAGCGCACCAGCAAGCAGCGGGCCCCGTCCATGATCGGGAAGCAGCCGGTGTTGGCGTTGAGGATCTGCTCCTCGCACTGGGCCAGGGTGTCCTCGTCTACCGCGTCGTCGCAGTCGTCGTCCAAGCCGTTGCAGGTCTCCGTGGACGGCAGGCAATCGTCGCCCCCACCATCCTCGTCCGCCGCAGCGGCATCCTCGTCCGGGCCACCATCCATGGTGTCCATCCCGTTGCCCCCATTCTTGCTAGAAGCCGGGTCCAACAGCCCGGAGTCGAAGGCATCGCAGCCGAGCAGCCCGACGAGGAGCGAAGCGAGCCAGGCCAGGCGATTCGAAGCGACGTGAGGCATCGGGCATGGCGCCGCCCCGGGTCGACTCCCGGTAGCGGGCGGCGGCGCTGGTGGCGTTCTAGACAATCCGTCCCCAGGCAGCAACTCCGTGCCACCCGATCGACGCCCGGGCGATCGCGGACCTCGGCGGTGTACCCTGGACGGCGGCCCACCCTTGACTTTGACCAGGCCCTCTGCGAAGTGGTCGAATTCACTATCCTTCCAAGATGAGCTCCGAGAGCACAGGACGGCGAACGCAGGAGATGCGCAGCGCCGAGACCCGCGCCAAGATCCTGGACGCGACCCTCGAGTGCCTGATCGAGCAGGGCTACTCGGCGACCTCGACACCGGAGGTCTGCCGGCGTGCCGGGGTGTCTCGGGGCGCCCTGTTGCACCACTTCCCGACCAAGGCCGAGCTGGTGGTCCACGCGGTCTCCCACCTGGCAGCCCTGCGGGCCACGGACACGCGGCCGAGCGTCGAGGCCGTATCCGGCGCCGGCGACCCCCTGGACGCGGTCTTCGAGACGGTCTGGAACGCCTTCTTCGAGGGGCCGCTCTTCCACGCGGCCCTTGAGCTGTGGGTAGCCGCGCGCTGCGACAGCGAGCTGCACGCGGCCCTCTACCCGGTCGATCAGGTGATGGGCAAGGCCATTCGGCGCGCCTACGAGGCCGTCGCACCCGGCGTAGTCGGCGTCGGCGGCGGCGACGCCGAGACCAAGAAGCGCTACGAAGACCTCGTCACGCTCACCCTGCACCTGCTGCGCGGCATGGCCCTGCAGAAGATCCTCAAGGACGACGACGAGAACCGCCGCCGCCTCTTCGAGCTCTGGAAGACGATGGCGCGCGAGTACTTAACTTCTTAGGGGCCGTCCCCGAGCCCCGCCC
>JAPPOT010000290.1 GCA_028817855.1 Myxococcales bacterium | reverse complement strand
CGAGACCGAGACCGGGGCCGAGACCGGGGCCGACGCGACGGCTCGCGTCCTGACTTTGGATGCGTCCCACACCACCTCGCTCGGGGCGCCGGGGTTCGGCACGCTGCAGGGAGGGGTGGCGCTGCCCGACGTCGGGCCCGGGTTCATCCACAACCCGCGCCGGCCCCACGAGGCGCGCTTCGGCACCGTCGAGATGGTTCAGGCCATCATCAAGGCCGCGATGACCGTCGAGCGCGAGATGCCGGGCAGTGGCCTCGTCGTCAACGACATCTGCCTTGAGCAAGGCGGTCCGCTGCGTCAGCACGGCTCCCACCAGAACGGTCGCGATGCCGACATCCTCTTCTATGCGAAGGACCGAGACGGCAAGCCCTATCCCGCGGTCGGCGTGCCGATTGAGCCCGACCTGAGCGGCTGGGACTACAAGGACCTGAGCGTGCCCGAGGACGACGTCCAGCTCTGGCTCGATGCAGACCGCACCTGGCGCTTCATGCAGGCCCTGCTCGAGGAAGCGGGCGACCACGTGCAGCGCATCTTCATCGTCGAGCACGTGCGCACCGCCCTGCTCGACGCGGCCGATCGCGCCAAGGCGCCGCGCGGCATTCGCGATCGCTTCGCGATGATCACCTGCCAGCCCGGCACGCCCCACGACGACCACATGCACGTGCGCTTCTTCTGCGCACCCGACGACATCGCGGCCGGCTGCATCGACAAGGCACCGATGTACCCGTGGCACCGGCAGCAGCTGAAGGCCCTCGGCGTCGAGCCGGTGATGGAGACCTGGAAGGACCGCCAGCAGGCCAAGCGCGCAGTCGCCGCCCGCATCACCACACGCGAGCAGGCGCGCAAGAAGGCCGTACGCAAATACGGCAAGCTCCACCGCGACGTGCGCGCCTTTCTCAAGCGCCGCGAGGCCTGGTCGGAGAAGCCCAGCCCCGGCCGCCCTTACTGCCGGTAGCCCGGGTGCCTACTGCTGGCTCTTCTCGCTCGCGGCGGCGAGCTCGGCGAGCGCGTCGCCGCGCCGGGTCCGAATCCGATAGAGCTGATAGAGGGCAACGCCCGCGATGCAGACGGCGGTGGCCACGAACATGTGCTCGCGCAGGAACGCGTTGATCGGTCGGATCCACTCGCCGAGCGCGTCTCCGAGAAAGAAGATCGCAGTGACCCAGATGGCGTGGCCCACCAGCGCGACGGGCACGAACAACCAGAAGGACATCCGTACGACTCCGGCCAGCGCCGAGATCGAGAGCAACGGAGCCACCATCACCAAGGGTGCGCCGACTCGCCTGAAGAAGCGCTCGAGCACGCGCGCGAACCTCCCAAGCCGCGGGTAGCGGCCCTCCGCCCAGACCAGCGCGTCGTCGCCAAAGATGTAGCCCAGGTAGTAGGCGAGCCCGCTCGCCAGCGCTCGCCGCAGCGTGCCGATGACGATGAACCAAACCATCGGTGACTCGGGTGCCGCCATCACCAGGTGTCGGCCGAATGGTCCAAGCGCGATGAAGAGCAGGGGCGCGTGGCCGAGCAGGACCGGAGTGAAGGCGATCGAGGCAGCCGCCCCTGCGCCCAACACTCCGATGATCGCCAATACGCGCGGCAGGTGCTCCCGCTTCGGAACCATCGCGGGAGTATGACACAACGCCGCTCGCGCGCCCGTAAACTGGAGCCGCGCGGACGAGCTCAGTCCGGGAAGTCCTGCTGGTAGTTCAGCTCGGCCTCGTCCGCGTCGCGGAAGGCGTCGTCGAAGGTCACGACCACGTTGCCGCCATCCGAGGTGCGGGGAGCCTTCCAGGAGTCATCGTCATCGGTGCCGCCGTACCTCCGGCTGTCATCCATGTCGATGTAGATCTGAATCTCGTAGGCGATGTCGCCGGGGTCTACGACGCCCGGGAGCACCAGGTCTTGGTCGAAGCCATCGAACTCACCGAGCCGGTAGAGGCCCACCGCGCGACCGGTCGAGGCCTCCACCAGCATCACCTCGATCATCCGGCCGATGTGGATGGCGTCGAGCTCTCGCAACTCGACCACCAGGTCTGCCCCGAGCCCCGCGGCGCGCGGATCGAGCCGCTCGAAGACCGTGTTGTGCGAATAGGTGAGGTTGCCGTCCAGGGGAAGGTCCACGATCCAGGCGTGATCGTCGGGCGGGTCGTCGTAGTCGCCGCTCTTGTTCTGGTCCGCGTTGATCTCGAGGTGGAGCTTGTGCTCGGTGTCGCCCTCCTCCGGGAGATCCACATCCGGAATTGCCAGCGGCATCACGACGTCCGCCGTGGTGCTGCCGTCCGACATCGGGTTGAGGATCGCGCGGGCTCGCAGCAGGTGGTCTTCGGTGACCAGCTCGATCTCCACTCGCTCATCCACGTGGGGGCTGAAGCTCGTGACGCGCACGCACAGGGTCGCGGGGTTGTCGCAGCCCAGCACCGGCTCCGCGTCGCCGTCGCCCGTGTCACCGTCGCCGTCGCCGGCCGCGGCGTCCACATTCGCCGCTGCGTCCACGTTGGCCGCAGCATCCACGTCGCCGTCGCCGTCGCCGTCGCCGGCCGCGGCGTCCACGTCACCGGCGCCGGCGTCCATGCCGGTGTCGCCGGGCCCGTCGTCGCCGTCCTCGGCTTCGGTGTAGTCGTCGAAGTCGGCGACGGCGGTGCAGCCCAGCGCCACGCTCAGGGCTGCCAGCAGTCGCATTGGCGCCAGTCCAGGGGCGGGTTTCGGATTCGACATTCCCATCGGCTCTCCGGGCCGGAGTCTAGCGCAAGGGCGCGGGCCCCGGGAAGCAACCGGGCTTGCTCCGCCCGACAACCTCGTCCACCCTGGCCGCGCCCCCGCTCCGGCCCCGCCACGGAGTCCCCGATGAACATCGTGATCGCAGGCGAAGACGTGGTCGGCTACCGCATCGCCGAGGAGCTGATGCACAGCCACGCGGTCACCTACGTGGGCCCCGAGAACCCGGCGGGCACGCGGTTGGAGCGCCTGGACGTGGCGACCGTCCAGGGCACGACCACCTCCCCCGATGTGCTGCGCGCCGCCAACATGGCGGAGACCGACGTCTTCGTCGCGTGCACCAACCGCGACGAGAGCAACATCGTCGCCTGCGTTGCCGCCCAGGGGCTCGGGGCCAAGCGCACGATCTGCATGCTCACCAGCCCGGGCTTCCTGAGCGTGGCCCAGGACGACATCGCCCTCGCCGAGGCGCTCGGGATCGACGCCGTCGTGCGCCCCTCGGAGCAGCTGGCCGAGGAGATCCTGCGCATCGTGACGGTGCCGGGGGCGCTGGACGTCCAGGAGTTTGCCGAGGGCCGGGTCAAGCTCCTGCGCTACGCGGTCGAGGAGGACGCCCCGGTGACGCGCGCCCCCCTGCGCGCCCTGAAGCTGCCCCCCCACGTGCTGATCATCATGCTGCGCCGGGGTGACGAGATGATCGTGCCGGGCGGTGACACCCGCATCGAGCCGGGCGACAAGGTCACGGCAATGGGGCGCTGGACGTCCCTGCGCCGGCTGCTGTTGAAGTTTCTGCGCAAGGAGTCGACCAGCGCCGAGCGCCGAAGCGCCGCGGTCGTGGGCGGCGGCACCGTGGGCTTCGCGGTCGTGCGCGGGCTCGAGGACGCCGGCTGGCAGGTGAAGCTGATCGAGCACGACCGCGCCCGCTGCGAGGAGGTGGCCGCTCAGCTCGACTCCCTCGTGCTGCACGGCGATGGCGCGGACCTGGACCTGCTCGAGCAGGAGAGCATCGGAGACTCGTCGGTGCTGGTCGCCGTGGCCGACAACGACGAGAAGAACCTGCTGGTGTCGTTGCTGGCCAAGCAACTGGGGGTCAAGCGCACGGTCACGCGCGCCAGTCGCCTCGCCAACGAGCTGATGTTCGAGAAGGTCGGCGTCGACGTGGTGCGCTCGGCCAAGGGTGCCGCGATCCGCTCGGTGGTGCGCAGCATCGACTTCGGGCACCTGGAGATCCAGGCCGAGCTCGAGCACGGCGACGCCTGCGTGATCGAGCTCACGCTGCCGGAGAACTACGAGCGGGTGCTCTTGAGCGACCTGGAGCCGCCCACCTTCGCGCGCGTCGGCTCGATCGTCCGCGGGCGCAAATTGATCATCCCCTCGGGCCAGGACGATCTGCGCGCAGGCGACCAGGTCCTGATCATCTGCACGCGTGCCGACGAGGATCAGACGCGCGAGTTCTTCCTCGACCCCCAGCGCGACACCTCGCCCTGACCCCTGCCGCAGAAATCTCCCAAAGTGGTGCTGTCTCGGCCCGCGGAGGGACGTAACGGGGGCTGCGGCGCGTCGTACTGGAGAGCGGACGCAGCGCGCTTGCAGGCGCTCCAAATTGTCGAAAAACCCCCTGCATTCACCGGGTTATTAACATCTCCCCTTTCCGATCAGACTGTGGCAGAGTACCGCCCTGCTGTGGATGCGCTCTCCTCGACCATGCCTTTTCGGGGGTCTGGTCGCGAGGGCCAGAGTCGAGCAACAACTTCGGGCCCCGAGCCAGAGCGAAGTTGTTTTGAGCACATCGAGAACAACTCTTCTGGAGGAATGACGAAATGAACAAGGGACTGAAGAACAAGCTGCTGGTGATGGCCACGGCTGCTGGACTGGCTGGTTTTGGCGTCGCTTGCGGCGGCGAGGCGCCGGCTGCTGAGGAGGGCGAAGCCGAGGAGACCGCCGGTGGCGAGGGTTCCTGCAGCGGCGAGGGTTCCTGCAGCGGCGAGGAAGCTGCCGAAGAGGGCGGCGAGGCCGAAGAAGGCGGCGAAGCCGAAGGTGGCGAGGGCAGCTGCGGCGAGGGTTCCTGCAGCTGAGCCTCAGGTCGCCTGACCCGGCATTGGGCAGGCGCAATCCTGAAATCAGCGCGTCGCGTATGCCTTGCGAGGGCATCCGGCGCGCTGATTTCGTTTAACCGGCCGGACACGGGCGAGGCACGCGATGGCAGAAACGCGCAAGGTCGACGGGATCGGGATCGGGCTCCGCTACGCGATGGCGGAGCGCACGTTGGCGAGCGACGTGCCCGAGATCCGCTGGCTCGAGATCCACCCGGAGAACTATGTGCAGCGGGGCGGGCGTTTCCGCCATGTGCTCGAGCGCGCCCGCGAGCGCTTCCCGCTCGTCACCCACGGCCTGACCATGGGCTTCGGCGCAGTCGACCGGCCGGAAGACAGCTACGTGAAGCCGCTGCGGGACTTCCTCCACGAAAACGCGATCCCGTGGCACAGCGAGCACCTGTGCTTCAGCGGCGACGGCGGCGTCATGCTCCACGACCTGCTGCCCGTCCCCTTCACGCGCGAATCGGTCGGGGTCGCGGTCGCGCGCATCCGCGAGGCGCGCGACCGCCTCGAGCTGCCGATCGCGCTCGAGAACATCAGCTACTACGCAGATGCCGGGCCGGCGGAGATGCCGGAGATCGACTTCTTGCTCGAAGTGCTCGAGCAAGCCGACTGCAAGCTCCTGCTCGACGTCAACAACGTCTTCGTCAACAGCCAGAACCACGGCTTCGACCCGCGCGCCTACATGGACCGCATCCCGGTCGAGCGGGTCGTCCAGATCCACGTGGCCGGTCACCAGGTCCGCGACGACTCGCTGATCATCGACACGCACGGTGAGCCGATGCGCGACGAGGTCTACGAGCTGCTCGACTTCACCCTGCGTCGTACGGGCCCGGTGCCGGTGCTGCTCGAGCGCGACCAGAACTTCCCGCCCTTCGAGGAGCTGGTGGCCGAGGTCAAGCGGCTCGACCGCATCTATCGCGAGGCGACAGCCGCGGCCGGCGCCGAGGGCGACGGCGCGCGGGGAGCGGCCTGATGGGCGAGGGCGCCGATCGGGTGCGTGCGATCGAGCAGGCCGCCGTCGACCTGTGCCTGGCCCCCGAGCGGCCCCAGGCGCGCCTCCAGCAACTCGGGGACGCGCGGATCTGGTCGCTCTACCGCGAGATGGTCCGCAACCGCCTGCGCGGCGAGCTGAAGATCGCGCTCAAGCGTGCCCACCAGGATGCGGGCGAGGCTGCCTTCGAGCGCGCCTTCGTGCACCACCTGGCCGAGGCGCCGCCGCGCTCGCGCTTCTTCCACGGCATCGTCGGCGACTTCGCACGCTCCGCGGCACCGTTCCTGCGGGAGCAGACGGACGTGCCCGCCCATGTCGGCGATCTGCTCGAGTACGAGGCCGCCGTCTGGGCCGTGGGCGATCTCGACGATCGCGCCCCCGCCACCGAGCTGGAGGAGTTCTCCTTCGAGGGCCGCCCGGTCCTGTCCCATGCCACGCGCCTACTGCAGCTGCAGTATCCCGTGCATCGCAAGCGCGAGGGCGGGGCGCCGTACGAGCGAGGCGAGGTGCGGCTATGCGTACACCGGCGGCCCGAGGATCGCCGGGCCCGCACCTGGACGCTCAATCCGATCACCTACGATCTGCTGCGCTGCTTCGAGGCGGGAGAGGCGACCGTCACCGAGGCGGTTCAGCGCACGGCGACCGCGCGCAAGGTGGCGATCGATCAGCCGTTCCTCGACGGCCTGTGCACCGTGCTCGCCGACTTCATCGAGCGTGGTGTCATCCTCGGTTGTCGCGCGCCGTGAGGGCCCGCCTGACGATGCGCGCCCGGTGGTGGGCCGCACTGCTCCACTTCGCGCTCTGCGGCTGTGCCGCGACCGCCGCGCCCGCGGGCGAGGGTGGGGGGCCGACCGAGATTCACTACACGTTCACCGTTCCCGAGTCGCTCGCGCACATCCACGCGCGCGTCTGCTTCGAGGGGCCCGCCCCGTCCGAGCTGATGTGCGGCGTGCGCTGGGGGCGCGAGTACCTGCGCGCCGCGCGCAGCGGCTCGGGTCAGGCGCTGCCCGTGCGCGAGCAACGCGTCCAGCTGGACGGCGTCGGGCGCGACGCCTGCATCGAGTATGAGGTGGCGCTGCAGGACGTGGCCGACACCTACGGAGCGCTCTACGCCGAGCGGCGTGGCGACGCGCTGATGTCCAACCTGGCCCTGTGGCTGTGGCGCCCGCCCGCCTGGCGCTCGGCACGCGAGGTCACGGCGGCCTTCGAGCTGCCCGAGGGGATGGCGGTGAGCGTGCCCTGGGCGCAGCGCGCCGACGGTCGCTACCGGCTCGACGAGACCGCCTTCGCCTACCTGGCTTACGCCATGTTCGGGCGCTTCGACGTGGAGCGCTTTCGCGTGCCCGGCGCCGAGGTGGAGGTGGCGCGGCTCGACGGCCTTTCGCCCGAGCTCGGCGCGAGCGTGCGCCCCTGGATTGAGACCGCCGCGCGCATGGTGGCGCAGCCGCTGGGGCGCTTCCCGCGCGAGCGTGCCCAGGTGATCGTCATCCCCTCGAACCCGCGCGAGCAGCCGGTGGGCTTTGGGACGGTTTCGCGCGGCGGCGGCCCGTCGATCGGGGTCTTCCTTCCGCGAAACTCCGACCTTACGCGCATGCAGCGCGACTGGGTGGCCGTGCACGAGTTCTCGCACCTCTACCACCCCTTCGTGGAGCGGGGCGACGCCTGGCTCTCCGAGGGGATGGCCACCTATTATCAGGAAGTGCTGCGCGCGCGGGCCGGCCTGCAGACTCCGGAGCGCGCCTGGCAGCGCTTGTGGGAGGGCGCCGCGCGCGGACGCGCAGCAGACCACACCTTGGAGCGCGAGAGCGAGGAGATGTTCTTCAACTTCTCCTTCCCGATGGTGTACTGGGCGGGCGCGGCCTTCGCGCTGATGGCGGATGTGGAGCTGCGCAAGCGCGGCGGTGACGCGGCCTCGCTCGATGCGGTCATGGCCGAGCTGGCCGAGTGCTGCTCGGCGGCCAGCCGCCCCTGGAGCGCGCGCCGGGTGGTGGCGCGCATGGACCGGATCGCGGGAGAGCCGGTCTTCGAGCGCCTGGTCGCGCGCTGGGTTCGGGGACCACGCCTGCCCGACCTGGGCCCGCTCTACGAGGAGCTCGGGGTCGTGGTCGACGAGGACGGTGCCGTCGAGCTGCGACCCGCGCCGGCGGCGGCCTTGCGCGATGCGATCATGCGGGTGGACCCGGAGCTGGCCGGACGCGTGCAGCGTCTAGGTCGGCTGTGATGGCCGGAGCGCGGACCGTGCAGGCGATCGGTGCTACAAGGAGCAGCATGCGCGCGACCCTCGCACTCACCGCCGCCTTCCTGGTCTGCTGTTCGCAAGCCGCCGCGCCGTCGGATGTGCCGGCGCCGGAAGCCGAGACGGGTGCAGAGGGCGTCATCGGCGCGCCCGAGCTGGTGGGCGCGTGGGCAGAGTATTGGGCACCCGTCAACGGTGCGGCGGATACCCAGCGCTACGTCTTCCTCGCCGACGGCCGCTTTGGCTGGCAGGCACGCGGCGCAGCCGGCTCGCGCAGCGGGCGGTACGTGGTCGAGGGTCGCACCCTGGTGCTGAGCGTCGAGCGCGCCGAGGGCGACGGCGTCCAGCCCGGCGAACGGCGCGTGGAGCTGGGCGAGTGTCCACCCAACGAGGAGGCTCGGCACCTCGACGCGGGCTACCGCTGCGTCGGCTTCGACGGTGACGCCTTCTGGCGCTGCGGTGAGGCCAGCGCCGAGGCCCACCCCCAGCTCTTTCCCTAGGGAGTTTGGCGGCGCCCAACCTGCCTTGCCCTTGTCCTTGCCCAGCGAAGCGGGGGGCGGGCGAGACCTCCCGCTCACCCGGGCGAGGGTAGGGGCAGGTTGAGCTCCTGCGAGAACCGCCAACTCGAGGCTACGCGATCGGCAGGTCGGCCCACACCTGCTGCTCGTCGTGGCCCAGCCGTGCGCCCGCGCGCTTGATGACGTCGTGCAACACGGCGCGCCCGAACCCCGACTCGCCCGCCCAGCTCGAACGCGGCGGAGCGGGCTCGCTCTGGATGCCGCCCTCGGCACGGCAGCCGAGACGCAGGCGCCCCTCGTGCTGCCGCGCATAGAGGACCAGCTCGTCGGCCAGCGGCGTGCGCGCCGCCGTGACCGCCACCAGGGCCACGGCCAGCCGCTCCACGGCCGACAGGGAGCCACGCACCAGCGGCAGGGAGATCGGCAGGTCGATGCGCAGCGACAGCTCGCCGGCCACGCGCGCCAGGACCTGGCGCAGGTCGTAGAGCAGCCCGTCGACCGCCAAGTCGGAGAGCTCGCCGCGGCGTGTGTTGCCGAAGAGCTTGAGACTCCGTGCGCGGGCGGACGCGCGCCAGGCGGCCTCGCGCAGCTCGACGACGTGCTCGCGCAGCGGTCCCTCGACCTGTCGCTCGAGGATGAAGGTGTAGTTCAGCACCGCCGCCAGGTCGTTGTTCAGATCGTGCGAGAGCTCTGCGGCCAGCCGGCCGATCACGTCGATCGGGTTGGCACCGGGGGTGTTCGAGCGCGTCACCGACGGTGTGGCGTCGTCCTCGTCCTCGCGCTCCTCCGAGCCGACAGCAGCCCCATCACGCCGTACGCGATCCACCGACACGAACCCCCAAAGCGGTCGTAGTCCCCATTGGGGCTCCAGCCAGCCCCTACACTTCGATATAACCGCATGCCGCGCTGCGGCGCAAACCCCCCCGCAGCTGGTGCGTAGCGCTCGATGTGTACGATCCTCTACCTCTATCGCGTGCACCCGGAGTTTCCCCTCATCGTGGCCGCGAATCGCGACGAGTACTACGCGCGGCCCGCACGCCCCCCTGGTGTGCTCGGGGCGGCTCCGCGCGTGCTCGCGGGCCAGGACCTGCGCGCCGGCGGCACGTGGATGGGTGCAAACGAGCACGGGCTCTTCGTGGGCCTCACCAATCAGCGCTCCTTTCGCGCACCCGATCCGGACGCACCCTCACGTGGCGAGGTGGTGCGAAGGGCGCTCGAGGCTCGAGACGTGGAGCAGGTGATCGGTCAGCTGCGCGCGCTCGAGCCGCGCCGCTACAACCCGTTCAACCTGCTCTTCGGTCACGCCCAGCGCCTGATGGCCGCATACGTCCGCCCCGACCAGCATCGGGTGGAGATCGAGGAAGCCCCCGAGGGCGTGGCCGTCCTGCCCAACGACCGGATCGGTGCGCGGGGTTTTCCCAAGGCCGAGCGGGCCATTCGCATGGCCGATCGTCTCGCCGGCGAGGCCTGGCCATCGCTCGCGCGCCGCCTCGCCACGGTGCTCGCCGATCACGAGCTGGCCGATCCGGCGGCCCTGCCGACGCCGCCCGCCGGATCCTCGTTCACGCGTGAGCGACTGCATCAACACTCCGCCATCTGTACGCACACGGAGCGCTACGGGACCTGCTCAGCCAGCCTGATCGCGCTCACCGCGGGGCGCGTGCACAGCTACCTCTACGCGGACGGCCCGCCTTGCCGTGCCCGCTTCGAGGAGCACGTCCAGCTGCTCGGCTAGCCCGCTAGCGGAGATCGAAGCGCAGGCTCAAGGGCGCGTCTCTCAGGGGCTCGGTCGAGCGCGAGAGCCGCGCGGCGCGCGCGCCCGGGGTGGCCGTCGCAACCGCGAGCTCCACCGCGCCGTCGGCGGCGTCGCCGACTGCCAGCACGAGTAGGTCTCCGCGGCCGTCCGCGTCCAGGTGCGCAAGCCGGACATCTGCGATCGACAGCCCTTCCCCCTGCAGCCGCAGCAGCTCGCGGGCTTCCTCGCCCACCACACGCAGCGCCGGATGTGCGTAGCCGACCAGCTCGGGCCGACCGTCCGCATCCGTGTCGTGGGCGTGCAGGCCGTGCACCCCCTCGCCCTCCGAGAGGGGAGTGGCCCGCGGTGCGCCGTCCACCAGCTCGACGCGCACGAGCTGCGCGCCGAGTGCGAACAGCTCGGGGCGCCCATCGCCGTTCCGGTCCACCGACAGCAGCTCGCGGGCGGCGGTCAGCTCGAGGCTGGTGGGCGCCGGGAGGGTGTCGCCCGCCGCGCCCGATGACGGCCAGAGCTCCACGCGCCCCTCGCCCGGGGCCGCGGCGGCCAGCTCGTCCTTGCCGTCACCGTCCAGGTCCGCCGCAGCGATGGCCCGTGCGGAAGCGGCGGCCTGCCGTCGCTGGGTGCGCAGCGGCGCCGGTCCCGCATCGACCGTCCACAGCTCGGCGGCGCGCGCCGTGCGCGGGTCACCGAGGTGCAGGACGACGAGCTCGCGCGGGGGCGCGCCGTCCAGCTCCGCGTCCAGCAGGGCGCCCGGGGTCAAGGAGAGGACCCGGGTGGGCTCGAGCCAGCTTCCGCTGGCGGCGTGGGGCGCCCGGTGGAGCCCGCCGCCCACCGGGTTCGACAGCGCGTCGATGCGCTGCGTACCGACCCACAGATCGCGCCGTGTTCCGCCGGCGGGATCGAGGCCGAGCGCGGGTCCGGGTCGCGCCATGCCCCGTTCGGTGCCCGCGGCGATCGCGAAGCGCGCGATGCGCCGCGGGCTGGGCCCCCGCGCGGTGGCCTCGAAGGCGATCAGGTGGGCCTCGGGACCGCAGTGCACCAGCCAGCGCCCCTCGGGCATCGCCTGGAGCGTGGGCAGCGCCTCCCCGCGCTCGCACACCTGCGTGCGGCGCAGTGACAGCGGCGTCTGCGCCTTCGCGGTGTCGTCGGCGACGGGTGCAGTCTCCAGGCCCGCGTCCGCCGCTTGCGACGGCGCAGGTTCCGCGCAGTCGCGCGGGCAGTCGTCGCCGGTGCCCGAGGTTGCGATCCCCACCACGGCGGGCGGCACCTGGCCCGTGAGGACCACCGCGGCGCACAGCAATCCGAAGGCCGCTAGCAACACGAGCACGAACTGGCCCGGGCTATTCATGAATTCGCACGCCCTCGCACAGCCGCTCGACTCTGCAGCGCTTTCGCCTCGGTCGCAAATGCGGAGAAGCATTCGCTCCGCTCGCCGAGCTCCCTGCACCACCGACGACCCGCACGATCATCGCGCGCCTTCGTGATCAGCCCGGGCCTGAGTCGACTTCATCGGCAGCTTCGGTGGGGCAGCGCGCCGAGTCGACTGCGTGTCCAGTAGGCGCCCCTGTCGGCGCGCTGCTCGGGCGAGGTGAAGTGGTAGCGGTACAGCGCGATCCTGACGGCGTCGGGCGCGCGCGGCAAGGGGTTGGCGAAGAGCGGTGCGACGGCCTCCGGATCGCGGCACAGGCGATCGAGGATCGCGTTCACGTAGCGCGGCATGCCACGCCGGTGGGACAGGCCGTAGAACCAGAGTCGGAAGTCGACGCGCGGTTGGTGCGGGGCCACGTAGGGCGGCGGACGCTCGGGAGCGCCGGGCTTGAAGTGGAGGTCCAGCTCGCGCCACCCCCCGGCGATCAGAGCCTCGAACTGGGGCTCGAGGCGATCGCGCGTGATGTGGCCGAAGAGGTGGTAGACGTTGGCGATGCGCAGCGGCGCGTGGAGGTCCTGGAGCGGGGCGAGCAGGCGGCGAACCTCCCGATCGCCCGAGAAGCGAGCCAGGGCCCCGGCGGTGCTCAGCCCGATCCAGCCCACGCACAGCGCCGTCGCGAGTAGGGTCAGCGCCGGTCGCGTGAAGACGCGCGGGCGCAGCGCGTCGCGACCGGGCAGCGCAAGCCTGAAGACGCGCGCGATGTCGGTGTCGCGCAGCAGGAAGAGATGCAGGACGGTCGAGAGGTAGGTGAAGAAGCCATAGTTGGCGGTGCTGGTGTTGAGGGTCTGAAAGCCGGTGAACGACGCGAAGGCCAGCAGACGCGCCCAGCGCGGCCCGAAGATCAACAGCGGGACCAGCAGCTCCAGTACCAGCGCGCCCCAGCTCTCCAGGTGATGCCATGCCTCCGGCAGGTGGTGCGCATGCCAGGCCAGGCGCGCGGGGATCGGCGCTGTCTCGTAGTAGAAGGTCATCGCACTGCCGTCGTGCCAGTCGCCCAGGTAGGACTGCCACTTGGCGATGCCCGACTGGAAGTAGAGCTTGAAGAGCAGCAGCCGGAGGATGAAGTGGACCACCGGTGCCACCCGCTCGCCCGGCAGAAATGCCGCGAGGACCAGCACCTCCACCAGCATGTTGTCCCACTGGAAGGCCGTGAAGACACCGCAGCCGTGCACGATGCTCAGGTAGAGCGGCGCGCTCAGGGCGAAGCACAGGCGCGGCCACAGCCCGACCAGCGCGAGCAGGGCCAGCAGCACGCCGAGGACCGCGTGGGCGGTCAGCGCGGCGTCGCTGTTCCACCACCACAGGGCACTCGGTGCGTCCCAGAAGGTTGCGTCGCTCGCCGCCAGCGCCTCGAAGCGGCGCCCGGCGGGCAGCAGGCCGCGGCTGCCGATCAGCAGCTGCAGCTGGCTGCCCAGCGACAGCCAGGCGACCAGCAGCACCGCCGCGAGCGCGCGCTGGAAGGCCCGCGCCACCAGGGGCCCGCTGTGTAGCTCCGGACGGTGTCCCCACAGTGGGTTGCCGTCGGCGCCGTGGAGGCGCGCGTGCACAGGCCCAATCTAGTGTCTGGCTGCCGCCAGCGGAAGGAAAAGGCTGCCGCGGGGAATAGGTCGGCGCCGGAGCGCGTTAATGGGCGCCGGGGGAGGAGCCCGGCGGCGCGGAAGCGTTGACTCGGGCGGTGGGCTTTTGATAGCTCACACCGGCTTGACGGCCCCGACGGGCAGCCGACCAACCGCAGGGTCCAACGGATGATCGTCGTCGACAACGTCTCCAAGTATTACGGCGCCCACCGCGCGGTCACCGACCTCAGCTTCGAGATCGGCCAGGGCGAGTGCGTCGGCTTCCTCGGCCTCAACGGCGCCGGCAAGAGCACGACCCTGCGCCTGCTGAGCTGCCTGCTGCTTCCCACCTCGGGGCGGATCTCGGTGCGCGGGCTCGATGTGGTCGAGAACCCGCACGAGATCCGTCGCTTCATCGGCTACCTCCCCGACACGCCGCCCCTCTACGCGGAGATGACGGTGGACGAGTACCTGGCCTTCGCCGGGCGCATTCGCGGCCTCTCCGGCGCGGAGCTGGACAAGCAGCGGGATCGCTCGCGCGGCCTGTGCGGGCTCCAGGAGGTGGCCGGCGTGCCGATCGGCACGCTCTCCCACGGCTACCGGCAGCGCGTCGGGATCGCCCAGGCGATCATCCACGGCCCCTCGCTGCTGATCCTGGACGAGCCGATCCAGGGCCTGGATCCCGTGCAGATCGTCGAGATGCGCAAGATGATCGGCGAGCTGCGCGGTGAGCACACGATCCTCTTGAGCACCCACATCCTGACCGAGATCGAGCAGACCTGTGACCGCATCCTGATGATGCACCGAGGGCGCATCGCTGCCTCCGGCACCGAGGAGGAGCTGGAGGCGCGCCTGAGCCAGGGGCGCAAGCTGCAGCTCGACGTGCGCGGGGATGGCGACGCGCTGCGTACCGCCCTGGGCGGGGTCGAGGGCGCCAGCGCGGTCGAGGTCGAGGCCCAGGAGGAGGGCCTCGTGCGGGCGACCCTGCAGCTCGGCGAGGGCGCACCCGAGCAGGTCAGCCGCGCGGTGGTCGAGGCCGGCCTGGGCCTGGTCGGCATGCAGACCGTCAGCACGGGCCTGGAGAGCGTCTTCCTGGAGCTGAGCGACACCCGCACCGCCCCCGAGCCCCCCCCGGAAGCACCTTCCCCGGGTCGGGCCGACGGGCCGACGAAGGAGGCGAGCACGTGAGCAATGTGGGCATCATTGCGCGGCGCGAGCTCGCGGCGTACTTCCGCACTCCGAGCGGCTACCTGATCGCGGCTGCGACGCTGCTCGTGCAAGGGCTGCTCTTCAACACCCGCGCGCTGGGCGGTGGTGCCAAGCTTTCCTCGCAGGTGCTGATGGACTTCCTGCGCGACTCGAGCGGGACCACCACGGTCTGCGCGGTGCTGCTGGCCATGCGTCTGTTCGCGGAGGAGCGCCAGAGCGGCACGCTGGTGTTGCTGCACACCTCTCCCGTGCGGGAGAGCGAGATCGTGGCCGGCAAGTTTCTCTCGGCCTTCGTGGTCTTGGCGGCCGTGACGCTCGCGAGCCTCTACCTGCCGGCGCTGATCTTCGTCAACGGCAAGGTCTCGCTGGGGCACATCGCGGGGGGCTACCTCGGCCTGCTGTGCGTCGGGGCCGCGACGCTGTCGCTCGGCGTGCTCGGCTCGGCCATGGCCAAGAACCAGCTCATGGCCGGGGTGCTGGCCGCGGTCTTCATCTTCGTGCTCTTCCTCTGCTGGGCCATGGCCCGGGTGGTGGACCCGCCGCTCGGTACGGTGATCGCCCACTTCTCGCTCTACGAGAAGCACTTCTTCCCCTTCATGCGCGGGCTCGTGCAGCTCAGCGATCTCGTCTACTACGCGTCGGTGGTGTACCTGGCGCTCTTCGCCGCGACCCGCGTGGTCCAGAGCCAGAGGTGGCAATGAGCGACGCGCGCGGCACCTCGACCATGACGAGCACCTGGCTGCTGATCGGCGGTCTGTGCGCGATCTTCCTCGGCGAGCGCATCTTCGGCGAGGGTGGGGCTCGGGACCTGCTCACCTATGGCGGAGGTGCCGCCCTGCTCGCCTCCGCCGGCCTGCGGCTGCGCGCCTTCAGCGCGTCCACCGGCGACGTGCGCGGCGTCGAGGCGCGCCTGCTCGCCTGCTATGGCGGCGTGGCGCTCACCCTCGTGCTCTACGGGCTCACGACCGAGGCCGGGCAGGCCGTGCTGGGCTCGGAGGACGAGGGCGTACAGCGGCTGGTCGGTGCCCTGTCGGTGCTGTGGCCGGCCGGCCTGCTGGTCGCACTGATGGCCCTGCTCTTCATCGAGCTGGTCTACCTGCGCATGCCGGTGGCGCGATCGGTGGAGCTGCGCCGCGTGCGCACGTCGCTGCACGCGGGGCTCTCGCTGGCCTTCGCGGTGGTCTTCCTGCTGTCCATCAACTATGTGGCCGTCGAGCGCGACGTGCGCAAGGACGTCAGCTACTTCAAGACGACGGAGCCCGGCGAGGGCTCGCGCTCGCAGGTGCAGAAGCTCGAGGCGCCGATCACGGCCTACCTCTTCTACCGCGAGGCCAGCGACGTGCTCAGCCGCGTGCAGCCCTACTTCGACGTCCTGGCCCGCGGCAGCGACAAGCTGACGGTCGAGGTCGTCGACGTGGCGCTGGTGCCGGACCTGGCCCGCAAGCACAAGGTCCGCGACAACGGTCACGTGCTGCTGGTCAAGGGCGAGGGCGACGACGCCCGCGGCGAGAGCTTCCGCGTCGGCACCAAGCTGACCGAGGCCCGCCGCGTGCTCAAGAAGCTCGACGCGTCCTTCCAGGAAGCCTTCAGCAAGCTGGTACGGCCCGAGCGTGTGCTCTTTCTGACCGTCGGCCACGGCGAGCGCAACGCCAAGAGCAGCGAGCTCAAGGCGGCCGATGGCACCGCGGCGATGCAGGACATTCTCAAGCGGCTCAACCTCAAGACCGAGAACGTCGGCGTGGGCGAGGGGCTCGGCAATGCGGTGCCGGACGGCGCGAGCGCGGTCGCCGTGATCGGCCCGAGCAAGCCCTTCCTGCCCGAGGAGGTGGAGTCGCTGCTCAGCTACGTGCGCGAAGGCGGCCGCCTGATGCTGATGCTCGACCCCGACGTGGACGCCGGCGACGTGGGCCTGACCCCGCTCGTCGAGGGGCTCGGCATGGAGCAGCTGCCAGGCGTGATCAGCAGCGACAAGCACTACATGCGCCGCACGCACAACGCGAGCGACCGCGCCGTGGTCTTCTCCAACGCCTACAACTCGCACCCGGCGGTCACCACGGCCAACCGGCACTCGCGCGAGGTGGCGACGGTCTTCTACCGTGGCACGGCGTTCAAGAAGCGCGGCGAGGCAGCGCCCGGGGCTCCCAAGGTGGTCTTCCCCCTGCGCAGCAAGCGGGAGTTCTGGCTCGACACCGACGGTGACTTCGAGCGCGGCGAGGGTGAGAAGGAGAGCGCGAAGATGATGATCGGAGCCTCCGTCTTCCAGAACGAGGGCGGCACCGACGGCCGGGCGCTCGTGATCGGCGACGGCGACTTCATCACCAACAAGCTGGCCGGAAACGGGGGCAACGTGCTGGTCTTCGTCGACGGGCTCGCGTGGCTCGTCGGCAACGAGGAGCTGGCAGCCGAGGTGACCTCGGAGGAGGACGTCCCGATCGAGCACACCAGCGAGGAGGACAAGGTCTGGTTCTATGGGACCACCTTCGCGGTGCCCGCGCCGGTGGCCCTGCTGGGGCTGTGGGTCGCGCGGCGACGCCGGCGCAAGGCGGAGGCGAACCCATGAGGAGCGTGCTGGCACACGCGGCCCTGGCGGCCCTGGGCTTGCTGCTCGCGTACCAGACCTGGACTCGCGACGAGGAAGCCCCGACCGAGAAGGCCGAGGGAGAGGCTGTGGTGCTCGCATGCGAGGAAGCAGGCCTCGAGACCTTTGGTATCGAGAGCCCCACGCACGTGGTGACGGTGGTGCCGACGAGCACGAAGGGCGCCGACGGCGCGGCGCAGACGGTCTACTGGGTGACCTCCCAGAAGAAGAAGAAGGAAGACAAGAAGGACGAGAGCGGCGCGAAGGACGGCGACCAAGCCAGCGACGAGGCGGGCGACACCAAGGCCGGGGAGGGCGACGAGACGCCGACCACGCGGCCTGCCGACGAGCCGACTACGCAGCCCACCAGCCAGCCGGCGGATCCAACCTCCCAGCCGGCGAAGCAGAAGAAGAACCCGCGTCCCTACGATCCGGAGGCGCCGGTCGTCTTCCTGGCCGATGCCAAGAAGTTCACCAAGGTGGTCCAGCGTCTGACGCCCCTGCGCGCCGTGCGCAGCCTGGGCGCGGTCCCCGAGGACAAGTTGGAGACCTTCGGCTTCGACGACATCGGTACCTTCCTGCGGGTCGAGTGCGGCGGCCAGAAGCTGGAGCTCGGCATCGGTGCGCGCACCTACGGCACCGGCAATCGCTACGCCCAGAACGACGCGGACGAGCAGGCCTACTTGATGGAAGGCAAGCTGGTGATGGATCTGCAGTCGGCGCGCGTGAAGTACATGCAGACGACGCCCCACGCCTTCGAGCCGAGCGAGGTGGATGCGGCCACGATCCGCGCGCGCGGGCTCGAGAAGAAGCTGTTGCAGCGCTACCGCGAGAACAAGGAGCGCGCGCAGTGGGTCGACGCGGACGACCCGGACCGCCGCAACGAGCTCTACGGCAACTGGTTCCAGCGCCTCTCGCGGCTCAAGGTCAAGGGCTACCTGCCCGAGGGTGCGGAGCCCGGCAGCGACCTGAAGATCCCGGGCACGCCGCCCGAGGACGTGTTGACGATCGAGTACAGCCTGGAGGGCAAGGCGGTCGGCAAGCTCGAGCTGGTCCGCGTGAACGTCGACGAGCAGGGCTTCTACTATGCGCGCACGGAGACCAGCCAGCGCTGGACCACGATGTACGACTCGATCGCAAAGCAGGTCGAGCAGGACGTCGGTCTCGTGGTCGGCGCGGAGGAACCGTCAGAGGCCGTCTCTTCCGAGCCGGAGCAGAGCCCGCCCGCCGGTGAGCCCCCGCCCGGGATCGCACGCGATCCCCACGCACACTAGCTTCCCGCTTGCGCGCTGGAGCAGGAGCCCGCATGGTACCGGCACCCGTGGCCATCCCACTCATCGCCTTCGGTACGCCGCGCAAGCTGCCCAGGGCTCGCGGTCTCAAGGGCCGCGTGGTGGTGCTCGACATCGCCTTTGCGGCCGGCGCCGCGGGAGCCAGCTTCGAGCGCACTACCAAGCCGTTCATCGACGCGCTCGGCGATCGTCTGGCGATGTGGATCGATCATCACGACCACGTGATGCATGCGAGCTTCGCGCAGGACCCGCGCTTCGTGCTCCGCACCAAGGCGGAACACGGCGCCTGCCCGGAGATGGTCACGCCGGAGCGTGTCGTCGCGGCCGGGCCGATCGACACGATCTGCTGCCACACCGACTTCGACGGGCTGTGCTCGGCGGCCAAGTGGATCCGCGGTGGCGAGGAGCCCTATCCGGGCGCCGACGACGATGCCCGCGCCGTGGATACGCGCTTGGGCAAGCCCGGCGAGCTGGCGACCGTGATCGATCGCGCCCTGCGCGCGCGACCGCGGGACGACGGGCTGCGCGGGCTGATCGTGCGCTTCCTGGCGGAAGGGGCCGACGACAGGGAGCTCTTGCGTGCGATCGAGGAGGCCGCCGAGAGCCTGCGGCCGCGGGAGGACTCGGCGCGCGCGATCGCGCGCGACTACGAGGTGCGGGGTGAGGTCGCCTTCGTGCGCGTGCCCCAGGGAGCAGCGCCCTACGACAAGACGCTGCTCTTGATGCTCGGGCAGGAGCGCGCGCGCATCTCGGTCACCGCCGACGCGACCACGGTGACCGTGGCGGCGCGCTTCGACAGCGGGGTCGATCTGCTGGAGTTGCTCGAGCTCGACGGCGGCATGCCGACCGTAGTCAGCGTCACTCCCGACCGCCTGGACGACGTCTTGCAGCGAACCGGCTTCCGCGCCTGAAACGGGCTATACTCGAGGGGCATGACCCTCCCCCTCGAGGTTTTCCAGCGGCTCCCAAAGACCGACCTGCACGTACATCTGGACGGGTCCCTGCGCCTGTCGACGATGCTGGAGCTGGCTCAGGAGCAGGGCGTGAAGCTGCCGGCCGATGACGAGGCCGGGCTGCGTGCGGCCATGCACTGCGGCGAGAATACGGGCTCGCTGGCGCGCTACCTGGAGGCCTTCGACATCACGCTCTCGGTCATGCAGACCGAGCGATCCCTCTACCGCAGCGCCTACGAGCTGGCGGAGGATGCTGCCGCCGAGAACGTGCGCTACATGGAGGTGCGCTACTCGCCCATGCTGCACGTGCGCAAGGGGTTGCGGTTGGTGGCGGTGGTGGAGGCCGTGCTCTCGGGTCTGCGACAGGCCTACGAGGATCACGGCATCGAGTCGAACGTGATCATCTGCGGGATCCGCAACATCTCCACCGAGTCCTCCCTGGAGATGGCGCGGCTGGCGGTGGCCTACAAGAACCGGGGCGTCGTGGCCTTCGACTTGGCGGGTGCGGAGTACGACCACCCGGCCAAGCACCACAAAGAAGCTTTCCAGCTGATTCGCAACAACAACATCAACTGCACGATCCACGCAGGCGAAGCCTTCGGTCCGGAGTCGATCGCCCAGGCGCTGCACGTCTGCGGCGCCCACCGCATCGGCCACGGGTGCCGGCTGCGCGAGGATGGCGACCTGCTGCACTACATCAACGACCACCGCATTCCGCTGGAGGTCTGCCCGTCATCGAACGTCCAGACCGGCGCGGTCGAGTCCTTCGCGACGCATCCGCTGCGCCTCTACCACGACCTGGGCCTTCGGGTGACGATCAACACCGACAACCGCCTGATCACGGACACCACCGTGAGTCGAGAGCTGTGGCTGTGCCACACCAAGCTGGGACTGGAAGCTTCCGACATCGCGCGCCTGATCCTCAACGGCTTCAAGTCAGCCTTTCTGCCCTTCCACATCCGTCACAGCTACCTGCGCCGCATCGGCGATGAGCTCGACCGCTTCGTCGCCGAACCGACCGGAGCGGGCCTGAGCACGGGGGACGCGACGGGGCGGGAATCCGAGCGCCCCCAGGCGTGAGCTGGCGCCTGAGCGGACGGTAGCCAGTCCGCCCATGAGGCTGTACAACTCGGCACCGGGAGGTCCCGATGCGCACTCCGATCCCGATCCTGGTGATGCTCGCCTACGGCTGCGGTGGCAACCCGTACGGCTACGCGCCGGAGTACGCGCCGCTCGATGACGAGGAGCCCTACTTCGAGCAGGGCCAGGCCCACTCGTACGAGGAAGTGCGGCGCAACCCTTCGGCCTATTCGAGTCAGACCATCGCCTGGTTCGGCGTGGTCAACGACGTCCAGGCGCGCGGCAAGGGCGGCGAGGCGCAGGTCTCCCTGACGCTGCACTTCCACCAGCAGCGCCACCTCTGTGCCGACCAGTTCGACAGCTCCTGCCGCGTGACCATCTCCCAGAAGAAGGGGGGGCCGTTCAGCGCCGTGCTCACGCTGCGTCCGGAGGATCGCGCTGGCCGCGACCGCGTCTATTCCGGCTCTCTGCTCAAGATCTACGGCAACCCCACCGCCGAGTATGACGAGGAGGGCGGCCCGATCCTCGAGACCGCCTACTACCGCCACTGGCCCCGCGGCACCTACGTCACCACCGGCCGCGCCATAAACATGCGCCGCTAGCTCGCGCCCAGACACGTCCAGGGCCGGCTTACGTCTCTTCGTCGGGCTTCGCCCGACCCGCGGGAGGGTCACGCGACCCTCCCGCCCCATCGGCAGAGCCGCTGGGG
>JAPPOT010000746.1 GCA_028817855.1 Myxococcales bacterium | reverse complement strand
GGGGATCCCTCGTGCAGCATCGAGCTCGTGGTGAGCCTCTCCGGTGCCGTGTCGGTGACCTTCGAGGGGGAGGGGGCCTCGGGCACGGAGGCGGCCTTCGTGGCGGGCATGCATACGTCGCCGGTGCGGATCCATGAAGCGGGGCCGTCGCGGGGGATCCACGTCAAGCTGAGCCCGCGGGCGGTGCGCGCTTGCTTCGGGCCGGGGGCGGCGGAGCTGGCGCAGTCGGTCGTGGACCTGGAGGGGCTCGCCGGTGCGCGCGCGAGCGAGCTCGTCGAGCGGCTGTCCGAGGCGGTGGCCTGGGAGGAGCGCCATGCGCTGGTGCGGGAGTTTCTTCGAAGCGGTGCGGTGCATCCCGCGGTGCGGCCGGAGCTGGACCTGGCGTGGCGGCGGCTGGTCGGGTCCGCGGCGCCCTCCGTGGATGGCGTGGCGCACGAGGTGGGCTGGAGCCGTCGCCACCTCGCGTCCCAGTTCCAGCGCGAGTACGGGCTGTCGCCGTCGACGGTGAGGCGGGTGGCGCGGTTCGAGCGCGCCCGTCGGGCCCTGCGCGGCGGCGTGACGCTGTCCGGCGCGGCCGTTGCTGCGGGCTACTTCGATCAGGCACACATGACGCGCGAGTGGTCGCGTCTCGCGCAGAGCACGCCCGCCCGCTGGCTCCGCGAGCCGCTCCCATCCGTACAAGACACGGGGGCGCTGCCGTGCGAGGCATGAGCACGGAGGAGAAGGCATGAAGGTCTACGACGTGAACGCCATCCGGGAGCATCTCGGCACGCTGTCGGAGCGCAAGAACGAGTCGCTCGGGCGATACGATGGCAGCAATCTTGGGATCGGTCGCTACGTGGCCGGCACGTCCCCGTGGGAGTGTCACTCGAACGGCGATGAGCTGTTCTGGGTGACGGGCGGGGAGCTCGAGATCGAGGTCCTGGGCGAGGACGGAAGCTCCGAGCGCTTCACGATCGGCGACGGCTCGCTCTTCGTCGTGCCGAGCGGGAGGTGGCACCAGCTGACGGCCCGCGCGCCCGTCACGGTGCTCTATGCGAGCCCCGCGGAGGAGGGCGCCGAGCGCACGCGGAAGCACCCCTTCGGCTAGGAGCCGTCGACAGACGGCTCCTAGGGGCAGTCGAAGACCGATTCGATGGCGGCGATGGCGGCGGCCGTGTCGATCGCGTCTGCGTCCTTGTCGAGCTCGGCGGCGAGGGCGTCGGCGGCGTCGCTGTCGCGCTCGCGGGCCTCGCGGTCGAGCACTCCGCCGAGCACCTGCACGAACGCGTGGTAGTAGGCGCGCTCGTCGCCGCTGGCGGCCTCGAGCTCGTCGAGCCGGTCGCGCACGATCGAGGAGACGCCGTGCAGGATGGCGCGGTCGGCCTGGGCGCGGGCGCGGTCGCGCAGCTCCAGGTCCGTCGCCACCTCGTCCGAGTCCAGGTCGCGCCAGCAGCGCTGGGCGAGCAGGCCGTCCCAGGCGCGGTCGTGGGCGTGGGTGTCGACCTCGCGCACGTAGCGGGCCAGGCCGATGCCACCGCGCATCTCCTCGCCACCCGTGTAATAGGCGTAGGAGGAGTCACAGTCCTTGGCCTTGTCGGTGCAGGTGCTGCTCTCCTTGTAGGTGGAGACGTAGAGGAACCACAGCAGGCCCGCTTCGACCTTGGCCGCGTTGGCACGTGGGGTGTTGCCCATGATGCCGTCGTTGAGGGCGCCCAGGATGACAGGCTGGATCCGGGCGGGTCCCACGCAGTAGTCGGGCTCGGCGACGGGCACGTCGGGCATGGTGCAGTCCACACCCTGCCCGTCGTGGTGCGGGTCGTAGCGGCGCACCACGCGCGAGTCGAGGCCCTCGTCTTCCTGGTACACCATGCGTGCCATCAGAAAGGCGTCGGTGGAGGGGTCCTCGGTGGGGTCGAAGAGCAGGTCGGCGATCTCCTCGAAGCCGACCACACGCCCGATCGTGCTGATCGTCTCCTCGATGCGGTGGTATTCGCCGTCGTCGGAGACGCACGCCGGCCAGCCGTCGTCGGCGCACGGCGCGTAGTCGTCCGCGGCGGCCATGCAGCTGCCGGGGTCGGGGATGTCGTCGGGGTCCCGCGGCATGCAGCGGCTGGCGTCACCGTCCCCCGCGTCGGCCGGGTCGTCGTTCCCGGCGTCGGAACCGGGTGCGTCGTCGCCGCCGGCATCATCACCGCAACCGACCAGGAGCACCGCGAGGATCAACGAGAGAACGGGCGCTGCGAGGACGCCATCGAGCGAGGAACGTGTGCTGAAGACCACAGCCGATCATGGCCGCCTGACGATCCCGCCTCAAGCGGGGATACCCTCGTTCGTGCTCCGGGGGATTCCCCGGGGACCGATCCGCTCGCACCCGTGACGAGGATGGACACGCGGCCTCCGGTCTCGAGCTACGTCTGCGGATCGACCAGTCCGAGGCGAATGGCGTGCCGCACGAGACCCGCGACGTTGCCGGCCTCGAGCTTCGCCATCAGACGCTGGCGGTGGCCTTCCACGGTCTTCACGCTCAGGCCCAGGAGCTCGGCGATCTCGGCGCTCGAGTGGCCCTCACCGACCAGCTGCAGGACCTCACGCTCGCGGGTCGACAGCTCGCTGCCGGCCGCGCCCGGTCCGGCGGCGTCCACCAGTACCGCGGCGGCCTCCGGGCTGACGAATGCCTTGCCGCTGGCCACCGTGCGGATCGCTGCGACCAGATCGGAGAGATCCGAGCCCTTGATCAGATAGCCGCGAGCACCCGCCGCGATCGCGGGGCGCACGTACTCGGCGCTGGCGTGCATCGAGAGCACGACCACGCGTGTCGATGGTTGCTCCTCGTGCAGCTGGCGCGTGGCATCCACGCCGTTGAGGCCGGGCATGGCCAGGTCCATGACCAACACGTCCGGGCTGTGCGCACGGGCGAGCTGCAGCGCCTCGCGACCGTCGCCAGCCTCTGCCACCACCTCGAAGTCGTCCTGTCCCTCGAGCAGTGCACGCAGACCCTGGCGCACGATCGTGTGGTCGTCCGCGACCACGATCCGGATCGGAGCGACGTCAGGCACGGAGCCCCTCCCGGTCTTCCGCTCCCCGGGGGGCGCTGGGCTCGATCGGGATCCAGGCGCGCAGGGTCGTGCCCGCGCCGCAGTGCGACTCGACCGTCAGCTCGCCGCCGAGCAGCTCGAGGCGCTCGTGCATTCCCGACAGCCCGCGCCGATCGACCGCGCTCTGCTCCGGGGCCCGCTCGAAGCCCTGGCCGTCGTCACGCACCTGCAGCACGAGGTGCTCCACCCCCTGTCGCGTCTCCGGTGCGAGCATGACCACGACCTCGCTCGCGTCGGCGTGTCGGACCACGTTGGTGAGGGCCTCCTGCACGAGTCGGTAGCATACCGTCTCCACCGCTGGACCGGGCGCGCCGATCGCGGGGGCCACCTCGCACACGACATGCAGGTCGGATTGCTCGGCGATCGTCTGGCAGTGGCGCCGCAGCGCCTCCGCGATCCCGAGCTCGTGGACGAGGGCCGGGCCCAGCGCCCAGACCGCGCGGCGCACCTCCTCCATCACGGTGTCGACCTGGCCCAGCGTGGCCGCGACCTGGGCGCGCACCCGCCGCGGCGACTCCGCCTGTTGCTCGAGCAGCTGTAGGTTGAGACGCACTGCGGTGAGGGTCTGGCCGGCTGCGTCGTGCAGGTCGCGCGCGATCGCGCGGCGGTCGGCCTCCTGCAAGGCGACCGCGCGGCCGCTGAGCTCGCGCAGGCGCTCGTCCCGGTCGCGCAGCTCGTCGTAGGCGCGCCGCAGGTCGCGCACACGGTCGGCCACTTGCCCCTCGAGCTCGTCCCCGCGCGCCGCGAGCCGATCGCGGGCGCTCTCGAGTGCGCCGATCAGCTGATCGATGCGTGTCCCCGCCTGTCCCAGGGCGCTGCGCGGCAACAGGTGCAGGGCGGCGGCGAGGGCAATACCGAGCACCAGGAAGGGCATGAGCAGCAGCATCGCGACCGCCCGCGAGTGCGCGACGGACATGGCGACCCAGACCTGGCCGCGATCGTCGCCGATCGTGGCGCGGGACCAGACCAGCGGCCCGTCCGCCCCGGGCGCGTCCTGGGTGCGCCGGGCGACCAGGCGTCCGGCACGATCGTAGACGCGCAGGGCGCGCAGGTCTTCCTGCAGCCGGAAGGCGCGCAGGTGATCGAGCACCTTGGTCGAGTCGTAGGACCACAGCCGTGGTCGCGCGCGCGCCTCGACGCGCACGCGGTGGGCGAGCTCCTCGGCGACCAGCTCACCGCGCGCGCGGATCTCGCCCACGCGCACCAGGTGATAGGCGGTCGGTGCGCTGACGGCGACGACCGCCACCAGCACGAGCAGGACCGGGGTCATGCGTCGCGCCAGGTCGCCCTGCAGGTCGAGGCCGCGCCGTGGGGGCGGAGTGCTCATCGGCGGGCTCCCGTCACAGGCAAGTAGCCGTGCGCAGCGATGATGTGCTGGCCGTCGGGACCGAGGATCAGCTCGAGCAGCGGCGCGGTGCGCGGATCGGCCTGGGCGGGCAACACGAGCGCGAGCTGCTTGATGTGTGGATAGCGGCCCGAGGCGAGGGCCTCGGGGGTCGCCGCCAGGCCGTCCAGCGAGAGCGCGCGCAGGGGGAGCTGGCGGGTGGTGATGATGCCGAGGTCGAAGAAGCCGATGGCGCCAGGGATCGAGAGCAGGGCCTGCTCCATCGCCTGGTCGGTCAGGCGTGCTGGAAGCTCGCCGCGCGCCCACGCGGCGGCGTAGGCCCGCTCGAGCTCGGGCATGCTGGCCATCACCGTGGCCAGAGCGGAGTCACCCGGCTCGCGCAGGATCGGCACGAGCGCGCCATCGGTGCCCCGCGTGGAGGGCGCGAGCGCCGCCAGCAGTGTCGCCGCGGACAGCTCGTGGTCGCGCACGTCCGGGTGGGCCGCGAGCACGACCGCGGTGCGTGCGTAGGGGTGCACACGGAGGTCCGGCTCGAGCTCGGCGGGGCGCAGCGGGCGCGAGACCAGGGCGACGTCGATCACACCATCGCGCACGGCCCGGATGCCGCCGCTGCTGCCGATGCTCGGGGCGAGCCGCACCCGCAGCGCGGGCTCACGCACCGCGAGCTCGGCCAGCAGGACCTGCATCAGCGGGAGGTTGCTGCCCGAGCCTGCGATGAGTAGGGCACGATCCTTGCGCGGATCTCCCGTGTCCGTGTCAGTCCCAGATGCGCTGGGTGGGGGTGTGGGTCCGCGCTCGGCGGCCCAGACCAGCGCCGCCGCGCCGCCGAGCACCGCCAGGACGACCAGACAGGAGAGCACCAGAGAGAGGGCGCGGGACCGCTCGGCCACGCTCCGACCATCGCCCCACTCGGGGGGGGGGTTCAAGGCGGGCTTGACA
>JAPPOT010000276.1 GCA_028817855.1 Myxococcales bacterium | reverse complement strand
CCCTTGCACCATCGCCCGGGCCAGCTCCAGCCGGCGCTTAATCCCGCCATAGAACTCCAGGACCGGATCGTCTTGTCGGACGGCGAGGGCGGTCAGCTCCAGCAGCTCGTCGATGCGCCGCGCGGCCTCCGCCGACGCCACCCCGTAGAGCGCGGCGCCCAGCGCCAGGTTCTCGCGCGCGGTCAGGCGCCCATCCAGGCTTGGGGCCTGAAAGACCACCCCCATGCGCTGGCGCAGGGCACGCCCCCCCGGCTCCACGAGCTGCCCATCCAGCCGCAGCTCCCCCGACTGGGGCTGCAGCAGGCCCGTCAGCACGCGCAGCGTGGTCGACTTGCCGCTGCCGTTCGGCCCCAGCAACCCGTAGACCTGCCCGGGCTCCACCGTGAAGGACAGCCCATCGAGCACCGCGAGCTCACCGAAGCGGTGGGCCAGCCCGTGCACCTCCAGCCGCACGCCGCCCGCACCGGCGCGTCCCGCATCCCTCGCCTCGACCCGGGCGCCGGACAGGGGGCCGGCCGACGCCGAAACCGCCTCCGGTCCCGCCACCTCAGCCAACCATGTCCAGCATGAGCACGGTGAAGAGCAGAGGCAGGTACATCAGCGAGGCGAAGAAGACCTTGCGTCCCCACTGGTCGGCGCTCAGATCGCGGCGCCACAGGCCCTGCAACGTGGCCAGCGCATAGACGCCGCTCAGCAGCAGCGCCACGACGAGGTAGACCGGCCCCGCCAGCTCCAGCCAGTAGAGCGAGGCGCTCACCGGCAGCAGCGTCAGCACCCAGCCGCAGGCATGCCACTTCGCCTTGCGCGGACCGTAGACGGCGGGCAACACCCGGATGCCCGCGTTCATATACTCGGTCCGACGGTAGGTCGACAGCCCGATCACGTGCGGCATCTGCCACAGGAATACGATCCCGAAGAGCACCAGCCCCCCGGCGCCAACTCCGCCCGTCACCGCCGTCCAGCCCATCAAAGGCGGCAGCGCGCCGGGCACCGCGCCCACGACCATGGCGTGGGGGCTGAGGAACTTCATCGGCGTGTACACCGCCACGTAGCTGACCAGCGCGAGCAAGCCCAGGTGGCCGGTGGTCGAATTGACCGCGTAGAGCAGTGGCAGCGAGACGGCCGCCAGCACCAGCCCGAAGAGCAGCGCGACGCCGGCATCCAGCCGTCCGGCCGGCAGCGGGCGCCCCGCGGTGCGCGTCATGAAGCCGTCCGTGTCGCGCTCGAGCCAGCAGTTGAGCGCGTTGGCCGAGCCCACCACGATCACCGTGGCGGTAAGCATCAGCGCGGCGTGCGTGAAGCTGATCGCGCCCGGCGCGAGCCCCATGCCGACCGCAGCGGTGGCGATGACCAGGGAGGTGACCCTCGGCTTCGTCAGCGCGATCAAATCGGCCAGGAAGGGCCGGACACGGGAGCTGGCCGCTGCGGTGCTCATGGACGCTGTCCGTCTCGGCTAGGGTCGGTGCATCCTGCACGCAAGGCTGCGGGCGGCCGACCCGGAATTCGGGCGGATACTGTAGGAAACGGTACGCACCGTCAAGGCGGCCCGGGGCCCAAGTGTCCCAGGTACGATACGGATCAAGATGGCCGGCCCGGGACCCGGCTCAACCCGCCATCAAGCTGCCGAGCCAGATCCCCAGCAGCAGCAACAGGATGGCCGCGCCGATGCCCAGGGCGACCTTCGGCCCGTTGCTCACGGGGACCTGCGGTGGGCCGGGCTGGGACTGGATCGTCCCCGAGGGGTCCGCCCTGGTCTTGGCCGGCTGTGTGCGCGCCTCGGGTTTGGCCTCGGCCTTCTGGGGCGCCGGCTGGGACGGCATCGCGCGCCGCGCGGCGGTGTTCGCGATCCCGCCGCTCAGGCAGCCCTTGAGCGCGGCGGCAAAATCGAGCGCCGTGTCGTAGCGGTCTTCCTTCTTCTTCTCGAGCGACTTCGCGATCGTCTCGACCAGCGCCGGCGCGAAGCTCTTGCCCGACACGCGCTCGTCGAGCGGGATCGCCTTGTCGTAGACGTGAGCCCGCATGATGTCGATGGGCTTGGTCGCGTCGAAGGGTAGCTTCCCGGTCAGAAGCTCGTAGAGAATCAGGCCCAGCGAGTAGATGTCGCTGCGTCGGTCGAGCTGCTCACCCATGCTCTGCTCCGGGCTCATGAACTCGGGGGTCCCGAACACCATGCCCTCCTGGGTCAGCATCATCGAGCCGCGTCCCATCTGCTTCTCGCTGACCTTGGCCAGGCCGAAGTCGAGCACCTTCGGAAAGTCGCTCGTGCCTCCCTGGGTCGTGAGGAAGATGTTCTCGGGTTTGAGGTCGCGGTGAATGATGCCGGCCCGGTGCGCCTCGTCCAGCGCACCGCATACCTGGATCATGATGTTGAGCGCGCGGTCCACCTCCATCGGACCGTGCTCGCGGACCACGTGGGCGAGGTTCTTGCCCTCCATGTAGTCCATCACGAAGTAGGCGGCACCATCCTCCAGCTGGCCGAATTTATAGACGCGCGCCGTGTTCGGATGGGAGAGCTGGCTCATCGCCCTCGCCTCGCGCCGGAAGCGCGAGACCAGGTCGTCACGGTTGGCGAACTTGGAGTGCAGCACCTTGATCGCGACCAGCCGGTTCATGCTCGGCTGCTCGGCCTTGTAAACCGCACCCATGCCCCCGACGCCGATTCGCTCGGTGATGCAGTACTCGCCAGCATCGACGGTCTGACCTATGAGGGACTGGCTCACGGCCGGGATGGTAACAGAACTCGCGTAATCCGCGACGCCCAGCACACGCCCTCGGCGTTCCCCCCGGGGCGCTTCCCGACCGCCCGCCGCTGAGCTAGCGTGCGCGCCATGGCCGTGGCGCCCTACCCCTACGCGCGCTGGCCCAGGCTCGCCCTGGGGGCGTTGCGGGGAGGCCGCGCGTGGCGCACGCGGCTCACGCCCCCCGAGGGCGAGCGCGCCCGACAGACGGCCAACTCGGCGCTGGGCGCGGAGGTCGCGATCGCGCCCGGTGCGTTCCTCGATCGCGGGCGCGACGAGGCGCTCGCACTGCTTTCCACTCGCGACGTCGCGCTGTGCTGGACGCTCGAGGGCCGGCCCGCCCGCACCCCGCTGGTGCTCGCGCTGCCCCGCGAGCTGGCAGCGGAGCTGGCCGCCCGCACCCTCGGCGGCGATGGCACGGATGTGCATCCACCGGATGCCCCGCTGGACGACCTCTCCGCGGGCGCTCTGGCCTATCTCGCCGCCCGGCTGTCGAGCGAAGCGGGCAGCGCGATGCGCCTGTGCACAGTGCACACCGACGCGACGGGCGCGCACAGCTGGTTGCCCGAGGGTGGGCTGCTGATCCTTCCGCTCACGCTCACGCTCGCCGGGCGAAGCTGGTCGCTGCGCACGCTGATGCCCCCCATGCCCGCGGACCCGCCCGACCCGGCCAAAGGGTCCGTGCCCGCGCTCCCGCCGGACCTGACATTGCAGCTGTGTGCCCACGCCGCAACGGTCCAACTCACGCGTGCCGAGCTCACCACCCTCGCCGCGGGCGACGCGCTGATCCCGGAGCGCTGCAGGCTGCGGCGGGCCGACGATGGCTTCCATGGCGAGGTCCAGCTGCACGCGGCGGGCAGCACGCGCACGACGTTCCACTGCCGCGGCGGGGGCAGCGAATTACGTATCGAGCACATCGAGCACCACGGAGGAGAGCCGACGATGACCGAAGGCAAGGTTGTACGCGAAGACGATGGGGGGCAGCGCGCGTCCGAGCTGGCCGGCGACGCGCCGGTCGAGCTGTGCCTCGAGCTGGCGCGCTTCACTGTCACCCTCGACGAGCTCGCCCGGCTCGCCCCCGGGGACGCCCTCAGCACCGGCAAGCCGATCGGCCAGCGCGTGGCGCTGCGCGCGGGCAAGGTGCTGGTGGCGGAGGGCGAGCTGGTCGACGTGGATGGCGAGGTGGGCGTGCGCCTGACCCGCGTCTCCTCGAACCAAAAACTGGACGCATCCGCGAGCGGCGCGGATTAAACTGAGAGCATGCTCCGCGCCCCTGCCCTGCTGGCCCTGCTGTGCGCGCTGACCGCCGCGTGCTCACCCTCCAACCGCGCCGCGGACCTGAACAGCCAGGAGCTGCCGCCCATGCCCCCGCTGCCGCCGGAAGATCCGGAGGACATGGAAGAACCGACCGCGGGCGGCGAGCAGGAGGCTGCGGCGGCACCGGCGGCCGAGCCCGGAGGCGAGGCCCCAGCAGCGGTGCCCACAAGCGCGCCCGCCCCCGAGCTGCCGCCCCTGCCCGGCTCCCTGGATGGCGGGGAGATCCCGCGCTCCGAGCTCTTCGCCGTGCTGGCCGACGGCATCGGCCACTTCCTCCGCAAGGTCCGCACCGAGCCCCACCTGACGGGCGGGCGCTTCGTGGGCTGGCGCCTTCTGACCCTGCCCGTGGAGGAGGGTGCCCTGCGGCTGGGCGACACCGTACTGCGCGTCAACGGTCAGTCGATCGAGCGCCCCGAGCAGTTCAAGAACGTGTGGGACAGCATGGCGACCTCGAGCGAGCTGGTCCTGGACGTCCGCCGCGCCGGCAAGGACGGCAAGGTCCGCTTCAAGATCGTGGACTGAACCCTAGCCGGCCCGCAGGGCTTGCACCTCGCCCAGCACGCGCGCCGCGACGGTCTTGACGTCGCCGACCGCGTCCACATGCACGATGCGCTCGCCCGGGAAGTGCTGCTCCAAACCGCCGTAGAACCCGGAGAGCTGCTCCTGGATCGGCTCCGCGTCGAAGATCTCCTCGCCCCGGCGGTTCGCGCGTCGCTCAGCTGCGACGTCCGGCGGCACGTCGAGCACCAGCGTGAGGTCCGGACGGCGCGCGTAACGATTGATGTCGCGGATCCAGCCGATCGCATCGACGCCGCCGCCGGTGATCGACTGATAGGCCACCGACGAGTGGTAGTAGCGATCGCAGATCACCGTGACCCCGTCCTCGAGGTTCGGCGCCAGCTCGGTCTCCACGTGATCGAGGCGGTCGGCCGCGAACAGCAACGCCATCGTGTTCCAGGACGGCGGCCGCGTGTCGCCGCCGCCGTCGCTGACCACCACCCGGCCCATCAGGGTCTGACGCAGCAGCGCGCCCATCGGGCCACTGCTCGGTTCCGCCGTCGTGTGCACCAGGACGTCAGCCGCCTTGAGTGCCTTGCCCAGCTCGCGCGTGTGGGTGGTCGTGCCCGCACCGTCGACACCCTCGAGCACGATGAAATGGGATCGCTGCATCGGAGACGCCGCCATAGCCCGCCGGCCCGGCCCGGATCAAGCACACCACGCGAAGAACTGACTCCCATGCTCCCACGAACCCGGTTCGTCGAATGGAGCGAGAAGTCGCGACGCTGGGAACGCCTCACAACACCGCAGC
>JAPPOT010000700.1 GCA_028817855.1 Myxococcales bacterium | reverse complement strand
TCAGGATCGCGCAGCGGTCTCCCGGCGCGAAGCCCTCCGCCTGCAGCCCGCCGGCCACGCGCTCGGCCTCGCGACGCAGCTCGCGGTAGCTGAGCTCGGCCGTCTCGCGGTGGCGGTCCAGCTCGAACAGCGCGGGGTTGCTCTTGTAGGTCAAGAGCCCATCGCGCAAGGCCTCGCCCAGGCAGGATATGCGGGACAGCTCGAGCATCAGGCCTTCTCTCCGGGCAGGTACGGCATCGGGTCGTCCGAGCGCACGAAGCGGCCCAGGGCCTCGACCACGCGCGGATCCTGGAACATCTCGAGGAAGATGCGCTTCTCCTCGCGCAGCGCCTCGACGGGCACATCCTTGATGAAGCCCTTGGCGCGCGCCTGGACCTCCGGCGCGAAGCGCGCCGCCTGGGCCGCGACCTGCCGCGCCACCTCGAGCGCCTGGCCGCGGCCCACCACCTGGCTGACCAGGCCAAGCGCGCTCGCCTTCTTGGCGTTGATGCTGCGCCCACTCATGATCAGGTCGCGCACGACCGCGTTGCCCAGCTCGCGCTTGAGGCGCGGGATGCCGCCGAAGCCGGGGATGATGCCGAGGCGCAGCTCCGGAAAGCAGAAGCGCGCGGTGGCGTCGGCCACGAGCACGTCGAGGGCCAGGGCCAGCTCGAAGCCGCCGCCGAAACAGAGCCCGTGGATCGCGCCGACCGTCGTGCACGGAAGCGTGTCCAGCCGGTCCATCACGCCGTGGATGCGATCGAGGAAGCGCGCGAGCTCGGGTCGGTAGCTGTCGTAGTCGCGACCCTCGATGCCGGCGTGGAGCTCGCGCAGGTCGGCGCCGGCGCAGAAACCCTTGTCCAGCCCGCTGCGCACCAGCACCGCGCGCGGGCGCTCCGCCTCGACCGCGTCGAGGAAGCGCTCGAGCGCATCGAGCACCTCCGTGCCGATCTCGTTGGCGGGACGGTGGGCGAGCGTGAGCTCCGCCACGCCGTCGCGCGTCTCCCACGCGATCATGCCTGGGTCTCCATCAGGCGCTTCAGCTCGGCCGACAGCGGCGGCAGGTGATGCTCCCAGCTGCGCGGAACGTCGCGGCGCGGGAACTCGGGGTAGACGCGCGACACCTCCTCGGCGAGCTCGATCCCCATCTCGCCCATGACGCGGATCTGGCTCGGCACGAAGGCCAGCGTCTCGGCCCGCACCCGACCGACCTCGCCCTCCAGCCTGCGAAGCGCGCCGAGCAGCCCCTCTCCCAGCCCCTCGTCGTCGACGCGGAAGAGATAGTCGGCGTGGCCGCGGTCGTGCAGCAGGTTGTGAATGCGCTCGTCCATCGTGACGCCGATGGACGGCACACCGCCGGGCATCGAGGTGACCATGGCGTGGTAGCGCGAGCTCACCATGTACGTGGCCTGTCGAAGCATGCTGACGAAGTCGTACATGTCGATCTCGTCGCTCACGAGCACGGGCGGATTTCCGCCGACACGCTCGGCCAGATCCTCGCAGGCGCCGCGGTCGAGCATCTCGCTGCCGGCCAGCACCAGGAAGGCGCCGCGCTCCTGCGCGAAGGTCCCGGCCGCCTCCGCGAGCCCATCGAGGTAGGCGTCGTAGGCCAGGCCGGCCTCGTCCGACCACTCGTGGAAGTAGATCGACTTGTAGTGGTCCTCGCGGAACTGCCCGAGCAGGCCGCGCGCCGCGGTCTTGAGCAGATCGGGCTTGGCGGGCCAGTAGAAGGGGTTGATCGGACACACGATCAACACGGGGCGCTCGCCATCCCAGCCGTGGTCACGCAACAGCTTGGCGCCCACCTCGGGCGGCGAAGGCTGGAACGTCCAGGCGGTGTCGGTTCCGGAGCGCGTGCGGATGCCCATGCCCTCGAGCACACCGCGGGAGGGCTCGTTGCGGCAGATGATCAGCGAGCGGTGGCACTGCTTGCGCACGAACTCGCTCAGGGCCGGGTCCATCGCGCCCGCCTCGGCCCCGTAGCCCACGCTGAGCTTGCCCTCCACCGCCGCCAGGCCCAGCGAACCGGCCATCATGGTCGACAGGGCGTTGGCGAACTTGCTCTTGAACATGGAGCCCTCGCAGGCGACCACGCCGTGGTGCCGCGGGACTTCCTCGTAGAGGAACTTGGGGAAGAGGGCCGGCAGCTGCACCTGCCGCACCGTGCGGAAGTAGCCGGCCGAGCGCTCGGGGTCGATCGTCAGCAGGCTCAGCTCGATGTGGTCGTCGCCGAGGACCTGCCGGAACTGCCGGATCATCTCCTCCACGCGCACGTCCGCACCCGTGTTGCGCGTGCCCGAGTAGCCCGCCAGCAACAGCTTCAGCGGCTCGCCGGGCACCCAGCTGGCCGGGCTGCGGTCGAGCGCGTAGCGCACCCCCGCTGCCTCGATCAGCGAGCCCATCACACGCATGATTGCCCGGTCCGGATCGACCGCGCGGTTCCACAGCTGCCGCATCACGCTGGCGATGACGACACCTCCGCGCCAGGTGGGCCCGCGGGCCACGGCTCGTGGGGGTACTCGAAGCCGTGCTCGATCGCAAAGTCGAGCAGGGCCGAGCCGTACTGCGTGAATGGCGCCGGAACCTGACCCAGCTCCTCGATCACGCGGTTGTTGTCGAAGATGGTGTTGAAGGTGACGTAGGGCCAGAAGCCCTTGAGCAACGCGCCGGCATAGGAAACCCCGAGACCGCGTGGCGAGGCGGCCGCCAGGCCCGCGGTGGTGCCAAAGGGCGCGCCCAGACGCGGCATGAAGGCGTAGCGCAGGGGCTTGCCGCCCAGGCGCAGCTCGCGCATCAGCTCGGCGTTGGTCTTGCTGCCGTGGCCCGCGCTCAGGTGGTAGATGCCGTAGCGCAGCTCCGGCTTCATGTGCAGGTCGGCGATGGCGTGACCGACGAAGTCGGCGGGCACGATGTCCTGGCGCGCGCCCGGATCGAGCGGAAGCACCTTCATGCGCGCGAGCATCGCGGTCGCCCGCACCATGTCGAACTGGCTGGTGGCCGCGAAGCGCGTGTCGCCCATCACGATCGCCGGCCGGTAAATCGCGATCGGGACCTCCGGCAGCGTGCGGGCGATCATGTGCTCGCAGAACTTCTTGGTGCGCGCGTAGGGGTCGTAGTCCTTGCGGCCGAAGTCGATCGCCGAGTCCTCGTAGATCGTCTCGTCCTGCCGCTCCCCGGCCACGGCCGTGGTCGAGACGAAGCTGAAGCGGCGCACACCGTGCATGGCGTCGATCGCGCGCACCAGCTCGACGATCTCGAGCGTGCCGCGCAGGTTCACGTCGTGGCAGAGCCGCGCCGACATGCGGTTGAGCGCGGCGGCGACGTGCAGCACCGATTCGGTGCCCTTGAGCAGCCGACCGTAGCGCTCGGCATCGAGGCCGAGGCGCATCGCGGTCAGGTCGCCGACGTAGACGTCGATGCGCGTCGCGAGGTGCTCGCGAAACTCCTCGAAGCCCATGTGCAACTGCAATGACTGCCACAGCCGCTCGCGCGCGCCCTGAACGTCCTTGGCGCGTACGAGCAGCGAGAGACGTTGGTCGGTAGTGCGCAGCAGGCGCTCGACCGCGTAGGAGCCCAGGTAGCCCGTGGCGCCGGTGACGAAGATGCTCATCGTTCTAGTGCTCTGACATCAAGGTTGTGATCGGTTGGCGCGTTCGAGGTTGTGCCTGATGCAAGGCGGACGACGAAGGAAGAGCAGGCCCCCTTTCGAGGAGGACAACGCCGCAGCGGGTGTGAGATCGGTCGTGCAAAGCGGTCAGAACCTTGTTGTCAGAGCACTAGCCCTCCGACGCCTGCGCAGCCCGTGAGCCGCTCTTGGCGGACGCCGGCTTGTCCTCGCCCTGCGGCTTGGCCGCGGGCTTCGGAAGTGGCTCGGGCGTGGCGTCCGGCGGCGGTGGCAGCGCCGACAGCCGCACGGGATGGGGCGCGCGCCAGCGCTCGGGGCGCTTGCCATCGATCAGCGGGAAGGCCCAGCGCCGTAGCCCGGGCATGTGCACGTCCAGCCAGTAGCGGCGCCAGTCGAGCTTCTCGGGAGCGAATTGCAGCGACGTCTCTTCGGGCACGGTGCGGTCGATCGCGTTGCTCTCGAAGACGTAGAAGCAGTCGTACATGAAGGGCTTGTAGAGCCCCACCAGGTTCTCCAGCTCGGCCAGCCGCTTGTCGGTGCGCTCGGTGCGGTCGACCAGCTTGCGCGCCTTGGTCAGCCACTTGTCCGGCAACAGGTCCAGGCCCTCGAGCACGCCCTGGACCACCGCCCGGTTGCGGTCGACGGCCATCGCGTCCTCGGGCTCGGTCAGCACCGCGTCCCAGCGCGACTTGAAGACGCGCTCCGAGCGCGAGCGCCCGCGCGCGCGGTAGTGGCGCCGGTGGGCAAGCACGATCAGGTCGGCCGCGCGCCCGACCGAGATGCGATTCCGGTCGGAGGACGCGATGTGATAGACGGGCGCGTGCCGCTCCTCGATCACCGCCGCGCCGGAGATGATCATCGCCTTGGCCACCATGTCGACCGGGATCACGTCGAAGGGCGCGTCGGGATTGGCGGGCACGATGCGGAACCAGGTGCCCATCACGTAGGCCAGCGGCGCGCTGCCGTTGAAGCTCTCGTTCCAGCCCGGGAACGGATAGGAGACGGCGCTCTCGACGATGCTCGGGCGCAGGATCGACACACGGATGCGATCGCGCCGGCGCCACAGCAGCGACTCCGCGATGCTCTTCGTATACGTGTACGTGTTCGGCCAGCCCCAGCGCTTGGCGCGCTCCATGCCCTCGTCGACCAGGGCCTGCTTGAGGTCCTCGCGCAGCCGGCGCCGCGTCATGCTGCGGATCAGCCGCGAGCGCTCGCCGCTGCGCCGCTTGCTGACGATCTCGGCGACCTCGGCCTGGACCGCGTCGCGATGCTCGGCCGACTCGTGCTTGGCGCGAATCGCCTCCGCCGCGGCGCGCGCCTCCTCGATCTCCGCCATCGCGTCGAAGGTCTCGCCCTCGGGCACCTCCGGCGCGTACTCGGGGATCACGTCCTCCCGCACCTGACCGTAGCGCGAGCCCGCCACGTAGCAGGTCGAGATGTGCAGCAGGGCGGCGTGATCGGAGCGCTCCACCATGTCGGCCACGTACATGGTCGCGTCCACGTTGGAGGCGATCGCCTTGCGCAGGTCGGGGTTGAAGTCGACCAGGCCCGCGCAGTGGACGATCAGGTCCAGGTCGCGCATCAGCCGCCGCTGGGTGACGTCGGGCAGCCCGAGGCCGGGCTCGCTGAGCTCGCCGTCGAGCACCTCGACCTTGTCGTCGAGCAGCTGCGACAGGCCCGAGCCGAAGCGCTCGTGCAGCGTGCGCATGGCCGGCGACGTCGTCATCATCTTCTCGAAGCGCTTCTGGGCCGGCACCAGGGCGCGCGGTCGCAGCAGCACGTAGATGCGCCCGATCTCTTCGATCCGCTCGAGCATCAGCCCGAGCCAGACCTTGCCCAGGAAGCCCGAGGCACCGGTGATCAGCACGTGCTTGCCGGCGTAGCTCTCGCGCAGGGAGATGGCGTTGCTGTTGGGTTCAGACATCGTAGTCCACGATCGGCCAGTCCGACTCGCGCGCCGCGCGTCGGAGGGTGAAGTCGGGGTTGACGGCGCACGCCTCGCCCACGGAGGACATCAGCAGCATGTCGGGCCCGTGGGCCGCGTAGACCACCGAGCCCGCCAGGTCGATCCCGTGCTCCTCGGCGTAGCGCCGCGCCCAGCGCGCCGAGTCGTGTCCGCCGATGACCGGGTCGAGCAGCTTGCCCGTGGCGCGGCCGTCGCGCAGCTCCAGGCGGTTGCACACGCAGTCGTCGACGCGACGCAGGTGCGTGACCAGCGGCTGCATCACCTGCTCGAGCCCATCGGAGAGCAGCACGACGCGATGCCCCCCACGGCGCGCCTGCCGCATCAGCTCCACGCCGCCCTCGAGCACCCGCTCGCGCAGGATGTCCTCGAAGTACTCCTCGGCCAGCTCCGCGATGCGGTCCTCGCCCATGTTCCGTAGCGGCAGGTAGGCGAGGCGGTTAGCCAACGTGCGGTCGTTCTGACCCAGCAGCGAGTAGACCGGTGCGGTCAGCGCCACCTGGCCGAGCTTGAAGGCGCGTTCCGCGAAGCCGGCGCCCCCCGCCGCGAAGTAGGCGGCGGCCGAGATGGCGCCGCGTCTGACCAGCGTGCCCTCCACGCGAAAGAAGGCCGCGGTGACCCTGGATCCGTTGCCACTGCTCATCCTGGGCGCGGATACTAGACTGACATGTCAGTGCAGTCCACAGTGCCGTATTTGTATCCATTTGGGGGCGTTTGAGAATTCCTTGAATAGGCGCTCGGGTCTGTACGTCGGTTGCACACCCGGGTTCCATCACCCGTTCGCTTTTTGTATGGTCAGTCCACGGGTGGTCTGAGCACAAGCTCGCACGGCAACCCACGACATCGCACATTCGGGAGTCCGATACCGATGATGGGAAAGAAGCTTGCTCCACTGGTCTTCGCGATCGCCGTCGCCCTCTTCGGCACGGCCCTCTACAGCCCCCCGATCGCCGAGGCCGCGCGCCTCAAGGCGAAGGTCTTCCTGACCCAGGCACGCCTGCCCAAGAAGGTCTCGGAGAAGGGCCTGATCGCCTTCGCCCGCCGTAACCGGGCGAAACTACTGAGAGAGGACAAGAAGGGAGAGGTCAAGAAGCGGAAGTGGAAGGCGGAGATGGTCATCTCCTTCAACCGCTCCGTGGGCGACCTGGAGTTCCAGGTCCTCTTCTACGACATCCACGACGGCGCACGGCGCTTCGTCGAGGACATGGTCACCTTCGTCAGCGACCGCAGCCAGAAGACCTTCGTCCAGAAGGTCACGCTGCGTCGCCCGGAGTTCAAGCCGAACCGCAACATGGAGCTGGTGGTGACCGTGAAGCGCCAGGAGGTCGGACGCCTGAAGTTCGGCGTGCTGGGCGAGGAGATCCGCCGCAGCGGCGAGGTCAGCTTCAGCGACGACGAGCGCTGACCAGGCGCGCTCGGTCCCGCGGCGCGTGATGTAGACAAACTGGTTACCCACGGGCTCACCCGTGCTAGGGTGCCCCAGTTCGGCGATGCGGTCGCCGGAGCAGCTGGCCAGGGAGCGATCCAGGCATGAGCACACAGCAGCCATCGCGGGGCTTCTCCCTCGAGTTCTTCCCTCCGCGCACCGACGCGGGCCGCAAGCGCTTCGGCAAGGTCGTGCAGAAGCTGGCGCCGCTGTCGCCGAGCTTCGTCTCGGTCACCTTCGGCGCCGGTGGCAGCACGCGTGAGGGCAGCTACCAGACCGCCTCGGAGATCGTGCGGACCACCGAGCTCGAGGTCACGCCCCACCTCTCCTGCATAGGATCCACCGTCGATCAGATCGCCGCCCAGCTCGAGACCTACCGCACCATCGGCGTCCGCCGTGTGGTCGCCCTGCGCGGCGACGTGCCCGAGGACGAGCCGAACCTGCCGAAGGCCTTCGACTACGCCAACGAGCTGGTCGCCTACATCCGGCAGTTCGGCGGCTTCGAGATCTCGGTCGCCTGCTACCCCGAGTTCCATCCAGAGGCGTCCGACCCGAACACCGACATCGACAACTTCGTGCGCAAGGTGGAGGCGGGCGCCGACGAGGCGATCACCCAGTACTTCTACAGCAACGACGCCTACTACCGTTTCGTCGACGCGGTTCGCGCGCGCGGCGTCGACATCCCCATTGTACCCGGCCTGATGCCGATGACCGACTTCAAGCAGGTCGCGCGCTTCTCCCAGTTCTGCGGCGCCGACATCCCGCGCTTCGTCCGCATGCGCATGGAAGCTCTCGGCGAGGACCCGAAGGGGCAGAAGGAGCTTGGCATCGAGCTGGCCACGCGCCAGGCGGAGGAGCTCTTGAGCCAGGGCGCGCCGGGCGTGCACTTCTACACGCTCAACCGTTCAGAGCCGACCCTGCGCATCTGGAGCAACCTGGGCCTGCCCAGGGCCGAAGCCCGCCCACGCGCAGCCGGCCCCCGCCCCCAGCCGATCCACTGACGCTCCAGCCTGCTATCATCCCGGCCGTCATGGCGAGGGGAGGCAGCGATGACTGAGCTTGCGCGGTGGATCCACGACCAGCTGATCAACCTGGGCGTGGGCGAGACGGCCGCGGCGATCCTGGACCAGCTGGTGATCATCGCGCTCGTCGCGCTGGTGTCGGTGCTCGCGAATTTCGTGGCCAAGCGCATCATCCTGCGCGCGGTGCGGGCCTTCATCGCGCGCACGCCGACCCAGTGGGACGACTACTTCCTCCACAACCACGTCTTCGACCGCCTCTCCCACCTGGCGCCCGCGATGGTGATCTACGGCAGCGCCAGCACCATGTTCCCGACGAACGAGACGCTGCAAGGCGGCGTCCAGCATGCGGCCATCGCCTACATGTTCGTGATGATGGCGATCGTCGCGGACGGCTTCCTCAACGCGCTGGGAGAGATCTACGGCACCTTCGAGGTCTCGCGCACGCGGCCGATCAAGAGCTACCTCCAGGTCATCAAGATCATCGTCTACCTGGTGGCCGGCATCCTCGTGATCTCGGCGCTCACGGACCGCTCACCATGGGGCCTCTTGAGCGGCGTCGGCGCGCTGACCGCGGTCATCATGCTCGTCTTCAAGGACAGCATCCTCGGCCTGGTCGCCAGCATCCAGGTCACAGCACACGACATGGTGCTGCCCGGCGACTGGATCGAAATGCCAAAGTACGGCGTCGACGGCGACGTGATCGAGGTCACGCTCAACACGGTCAAGATCCGGAACTTCGACAAGACCATCTCGACCATCCCGACCTATGCGCTGGTCTCGGAGACCTTCAAGAACTGGCGCGGGATGAGCGAGTCGGGCGGGCGCCGCATCAAGCGCGCTGTCTTCATCGACCAGAACAGCGTGCGCTTCGCCACGCCGGAGATGCTCGGACGCTACGCCCAGATCGACGCGATCAAGGACTACATCGCCGACAAAAGGGCGGAGCTCGACAAGCACAACGCCGAGCACGGTGGCGACCCGTCCGTGCCCATCAACGGCCGGCGCCTGACCAACATCGGAACCTTCCGCGCCTACGTGCTCGCCTACCTGCGCACGCACCCCAAGATCCACCAGGAGATGACCTTGCTCGTGCGCCAGCTGGCGCCGGGCCCCGAGGGCATCGGCATCGAGCTCTACTGCTTCAGCAACGACACCGCGTGGGGCAACTACGAGGACATCCAGTCCGACATCTTCGACCACCTGCTCGCGGCGGCCCCCGAGTTCGACCTGCGCGTCTTCCAGAACCCAGCGGGGGCCGACGTCCGCGAAGCGCTGGCCAGCTGAGGCAGAGGACGAAACGACAAAGCCCCGCCGGCGTATCCGACGGGGCCCGAGGGCGAAGCCCGAGCTAGAAGCCAGCTCCGCTGGGTTCTAGCCCTTGACCGGCTTCTCGCGGAACTCCTTGCGGTACTTCTTGCGCCAAGCCTTGTGACAGCTCTTGCAGGTGGCCTTGATCGCCTTCTCGTCGCCCGAGGCCGCCGCCTTGGCGCTTTCCTCGGCCATCTTCTTCCAGCTCTTGTCCCCTTCGTTCCAGGACGCGTCGGGCGCCATGCCGGCGGCCTTCTTCATCGCCTTCGAGACTGCCTTCCAGTCGCCCTTGTCCATGGGCTTCTGCACGTTCTCCTCCATCCAGCCCTGGAGCGGGCACATCGGCTGGCCCTTCTTGCCGCACTTGCCCTCCGCCGCGGCGCTACCCAGGCCCACCAGAGAGAGGCCCGAGACCAGGGCCGAAGTCAGCAGCACGATCGAGAAACGCTTCATCATCCTCACCACCTCGCTAGACCTGCTGAGGCTGAGACGGCCCCCAGGACGGTCGATTCACCAGAAATTGCCCTTTGTTCGACGCGCGGGCACCGCTCATTCCACGGCGGGGCAACGCCGATCACTTCACGGCGTTGATGGACGCGAGATAGGCGAGCAGGGCCTCGAGATCCTCATCGCTGATCCGGCCCTCGCTGAAGGGACGCATGCGCCCGGACCCCTCGCGGATCTGCTGGCGCAGCATCGCGGGCGTGTGGGGGTGGTCGATCAGGCTCGGGCCGACGTCCTCCTCGCCATCGGGGTGGCAGTCGTCGCAGAAGCTCGCGTAGACCTCGGCGCCCTTCTCGGTGTCGGTCGACGCGATCGGGCCTTCGTACGCCCCCGACTCGCTGCCGCCAGTCTCCTCGGAGCCGCCCTCTTCGGCGCCGCCTTCGCTGCCGCCGCAGCCGATCAGAACCAACGTCGCTATCGCCGTAACCCACTTGCTCATCATCGACACTCCCGATGTCCTTGGCTCGACCCACCGTCGAGGCGGTGATCTAAAACCAGAATCCGCGCCGAAAGCAAAGCTTTGATCCCTGCTGGGGCCCAATCGGCGCTCGCGGGTGGCCGGATTTGTGGCCTTCGGCGGCCCGGGCCTCCCAAAGATTGGGCGTCCGCGTCCCCTACCCGCGCAGAGCTTCGAGCGCGCGCAAGAAGCTCCCGCCCATGACCTTGCGGATGTCGTCATGCGCGAAGCCGCGCTCGAGCATCAGCTGGACCAGCCGCGGCAACTCGAGGCACGTGGGCATGTCCCGGGGCGTGATGATCATCCCGTCCCAGTCGCTGCCCAGGGCGGCGTGTTCCGCCCCCACCTTCCGCACGATGTGCTCCAGGTGGTCGACGATCGTCGCCGCCTTGCCACCCGTCCAGTAGGGGTCCCCCAGGTAGCCCGAGTGGAAGATCACCCCCGCGACGCCTCCAGTGTCGGCCACGGCGCGCAGCTGGCGGTCGTCGATATTGCGCCAGAGCGGGTGCACCCCGCTCATTCCGGTGTGGCTCACGAGCAGTGGCTGGCTGCTGTCGTGCACCTCCAGCGCCTCGTGGAAGCCGCGCTCGCTGATGTGCGCCAAATCGACGAAGACGCGCGCCGCGTTGAGCCGCTCGACGTAGTGCCGCCCGAAATCGCGCAGCCCGACCTCGCCGCCACGGATCGGCGAGCTCGTGCCGCCCAGGCGGGACGTGGAGAGGTGCACAAGGGTGACCGCGATCACCCCGGCATCGATCAGTGCGTCGATCGCCGCATCGTCCACGTCGGCCGCGTTGCCACCCTGCACGACCAGAAAGGCGCCGTGCTTGCCAGCGTCGCGAGCTGCGCGATAGCCAGCCGCGTCCGAGACGATCGCGAAGCGCTCGTCCTCGCTTTCGAAGATGCTGCGCAGCCGCGCAGCGTTACGCGCGAACGTACGCGCCCGGCTGCCCGCGCCGCGGTACGGGTTGGTGGTGATCGACCACAGCGCACCCGTCAGTCCAGCCTCGAGCGCGCGCGGGAAGTCGACCTGGCTGTAGAAGCGCCCGTTGAAGATCCCCGAGCCGTGGCGCTTGCGCAGGTCGTAGCCGAGCGTGCGCGTCCAGATGAAGGAGTCGACGTGCAGGTCCAGGACATCGCAGCCCTGGTAGAGCTCGACGGCCTCGCGGGAGATCCCCAGCTCGGCCGCCCAATCGCCCGGGTCTCGCACGTGATTCGGCGTTGCCGCGACAGCCATGGCCGGCCCATGGTGGAGCCCGGGACCATCCCCGGCAAGATGAACAAGTGGCGCCGGCTCAACGTCCACTTGTCCGAGGGCCGAGCCGAGCCTATGTTTAGCCGGAAGCCGACCCTGCGGGGAAAGGGAAGCGATCATGAAGAGTTGCTTGAAGCTGGGCGCCGCGTTGTCGATTGCCGGTGCGCTCTTATTGGCAGGCTGCGGTGGGCCGCGGGCGGTGCGCGGCAGCGACGAGCCGGGCCTCGACTACCACGCCATGAGCACCGGGCTCGACAAGCGCGATCTCCAGCAGATGATGAAGGAGAACATGGACCACATGCGCAACTCGGCCGTGGTCCAGCGCTGGATGCAAGAGAATCGCCCGGCGGTCTCCGTGCTGCCGATCCAGAACGAGACCTCGGAGCACATCGAGAGCGCGCTCAACGCGCTGATCAGCGATATCGAGACCGAGCTGATCAACTGGGGCGCGGTCAAGGTCATCAGCCTGCAGAACCAGCAGAAGATGATGGAGGAGATCCGCCGACAGTACACGAGCGGCTTCGACCAGACCCAGATCGCCCACTGGGGCAAGCAGATCGGCGCGCGCTACTTCGTCACCGGCAAGGTCTACACCACCGACGAGCGCGTGGAGGACCAGCGTCGCGTGCAGTACTACCTCTTCCTCCAGGTGCTGAACGTCGAGACCGGTGAGATCCTCTTCCAGAAGAAGACCAACACGACCAAGGCGATCATCCGCGACTAGTCTTCGAGCCGCCGTGCACTCCTTCCGCGTCCGACTTCTGTTGCTGGGCTGCCTCGCGCTGGCCGTGGTCGGGTGCGCGGGGCACTCGGAGATGACCAAGGGCGCGCGCAGCGCGCTCGACGCTGGGCAGCCCAAGGCCGCGCTCAAGGCGCTCAACGAGGAGCTGGGCGTCGACTCCGCCAAGCAGCCGCTGGTGGAGATCGGCGACGACAAGATCCTCTTCGTACTCGATCGCTCGATGGTGCTGCAGCAGCTCAGCTCCTACGAGCTGTCGAGCCGCGACCTGGAGCTGGCGGACAAGCAGATCGAGGTGCTCGACTTCTCCCGCGGCACCCTCGACGACATCTCCAAGTACATGTTCAGCGACGACTCGGGCCCCTACGTGGCGCCGCCCTACGAGAAGCTGCTGATCAACACGATGAATATGATGAACTACCTGGCGCGCGGCGAGCTGAGCGGCGCGGCAGTCGAGGCGCGTCGCTTCACGACGATGCAGAAGTTCATCTCGGAGCACGAGGCCCAGGGCAAGTCGCTCTCGGGCCCGGGCAGCTACCTGGCCGGCTTCATCTTCGAGAAGATGAACAAGCCCAACGAGGCCCTGCGCTACTACGACGAGGCGCTCCAGTTCGGCGAGTTCGTCTCGCTGGCGGACGCCGTGCAGCGCCTCGCCCGACGCGACTCCTACCGCACGCCGCGCCTGAGCAAGCTGATCGGCGAGGAGGGCTTGCAGACGCCGCAGGCGGCGGAAGGCGCGCAGGACCAGAGCGGCGAGATCCTCGTGATCGTCAACTACGGGCGTGTGCCCGCCAAAATCGCCAAGCGCGTGCCGATCGGGCTCGCGCTCACGATCGCGGCCCTGCACATCCCACCCCACGCAAGCAAGCGCGCCAACTATCTGGCCGCCCAGGGGCTGGTGACCTGGGTGAACTACCCGACCCTGGGCAAGCCACGCGGCAAGTGGGGCGTGCCCGAGTTCTTCCTCGACGACCGCCAGCTGCCCCTCGAGGGCATGCTCGCCGTCGACGTGGAGGCCAAGCGCGCCTGGAAGGAGACCGAGGGCGCGGTGGTGGCCTCGGCGATCACACGCGTGATCACCCGCGTCGCCGCAGGCGAGACCGCGCGCCAGGCGAGCGGTGGGGGTGTGGTCGGTGCCCTGCTGAGCCTGGGCACCCAGGCGACGATGACAGCGGCCGACACACCGGACACGCGATCCTGGTCGACTCTTCCCGCGCGCATCGCGTTTGGCCGCATGCGCGTGCCCCCCGGGAAGCACACGATCCGACTGCGCGTGCGCGGCGTCGAGAAGCGCCAGGTGGTGGATGTGCCGCCCGGGGGCTGGGCGGTCATCCCCCTGACCGTGCTGCGTTGATACGTGCCGCGGATCGGTCGGAATAGAACCGGGCCGCAGGGCGTCTTCCCCGTGTAACGAGGCGCGCGGGCGTCTCGTATCTACTGACGAGGACGCCATGAACACGGTCTCGGTCGTCGTTGCGGAGAGGGGGAGCGACTGGCTCGACTGGGCCCGTCACCTGCGCGGTCGAACCAGCTCCACGATCGTGTTGGCGCAGAACGAGAGCGAGGGTGCGCATGACTTCGCCGAGCGTGTCCAGCACCGGCTCGGGCGCCTCCACGCCTCCGGGACGCGGGTCGAGCAGGCCGCCTTCGTCGGCAGTGCCGACAGCCCCGCGGCGCTGACGCAGCTGCGTCCCGGTCTCTTGCGCAAGCTCTCCGCCGTGCTCAGCGCCACCGCCGAGCGCAGCAAGCTCTACCTGGACGCCGCCGCCGAGGCCCCTGCAGTGCGCCGCATGATGGACGCCATGGCCTGGACCCTGAGCGAGCTGGCGGCGGGCAGCGGCCTGTCCATCTCGGTGGACACGGCCCCGGCCGCCCCGGCGCTGCTGCCCGCGCGCTGAGCAGGCGCGATCACTGCCAAAAGTTGCGGAATTGCGCCGCCCCGTGGCCGCTGTTGTATGCTGGGACCGTGGGTGTACCGAGGGTGAGGCCATGATCCCGCGCTTTTTCGGACAGTACTTGCTCGGGCAGGGCCTGATCACGGCCCCCCAGCTGCTTGCGGCGGTGGAGTATCAAAACCGCCGCAACGCCCGCCTGGGGGAGGTGGCTGTGGAGCGGGGGCTGGCAACCCCGTTCGAGGTGGAGCAGATCCGCGCGCTCCAGGCCAAGGAGGACCGGCTCTTCGGCGAGGCCGCGATCCGCCTGCACATCCTGACCGCCGAGCAGGTCTACGAGATGCTCGTCGCCCAGAAGGACGCCCACCTCGAGCTGGGTCAGGCGCTGGTGGACCAGGGCTTCCTGACCCAGGAGCAGGTGGACCAGGCGGCCGCCCAGTACATCAACGAAGAGAACAAGCTCGAGCCCGAGATCTTCACGCTGCCGGAGGGCCTGCCCCACCAGGAGCCGCTCACCGAGCTCTTCTACCTCGCCCACAAGATGCTGCTGCGGGTCTGCAACCTGGTCAGCAAGCCCGACCTGGTGCGCCTGGCCGACGATTTCGTGCCGCTGTCGGACTGCAACGTACGCGTGCCGCTCAAGGGCGCGGTCCAGGGCGCCATGCTGCTCGGTGTACCGCACGCGATCGCCACCGAGAGCGCCCAGGCCTTCAGCGGCGAGGAGCCACCGGACGCGAGCGCCGAGGACGCCATCGTGCACGAGCTTGCGACGATCCTCTCCGAGAACCTCAGCTCCGCCCTGGCCGAACGCGGCAGACGCCTGACACTCGGCAAGCCGGAGGCCGTCGAGCAGCGCATGACCGTGCCACCCGGCACGCGCGTCGCCCTGGTGCCGTTCGTCACCCACCAAGGGCAGGTCCTGGTCGGGATGAGCGTGCCCGCGGGCGACTGACCCGCGAGTGTGCTAGACCCGGCTCCGCCTCGGCCGGGCCGGGGCAAGCGAGAGCAAGATGGCCAAGGCGACTGCACAGCCCGTGAAGGGCACGCGCGACTTTCTGCCGCTGGACGTGCGGCGGCGAAACCACGTGACCGGCGTCATCCGCGAGGTCTTCGAGGCCCACGGCTTCGAGCCGCTCGAGACGCCGGCCATCGAGCGCCTCGACACGCTGATGGGCAAGTACGGCGACGAGGGCGACCAGCTGCTCTTCAAGATCCTGCGGCGCGGTCAGCCGCTGGTGGAGGGCGTGCGCGAAGCCAGCGCCTTCATCGCCGACGAGTCGAACCTGGTGGAGGGCCGCAGCGGTACCACGGCGCCGGGGGCCGAGCCGCTGCTCGGCGACCTGGGCCTGCGCTACGACCTGACCGTGCCGCTCGCGCGCGTCGTGGCAGGCCACCAGGGCAAGCTGCCTGCGGTCTTCAAGCGCTACCAGATCCAGCCGGTCTGGCGTGCCGACACGCCCGGCAAGGGCCGCTTCCGCGAGTTCTACCAGTGCGATATGGACGTGGTCGGCGCCGACTCTCTGGTGGTCGAGGCCGAGGTCACCGGCGCCGCCGCCGAGGCCATGCGCCGGCTCGGCTTCACGGACTTCGCCATCCGCCTCAACCACCGAGCGCTGCTGCGTGCGCTGATCGAGGCGGCGGGCATCGACGCGAGCCTGGAGACGAGCGCCATCGTCGCAATCGACAAGTTGGACAAGGTCGGCCGCGACGGTGTGGCGCGCGAGCTCGAAGCACGCGGCGTGAGCCCAGGGTCGCGCGACAAGCTGCTCTTGCTGCTCGGTCAGGATGACGACGGCGACGGCACGCCGACGCTGCAACAGATCAAGCAGAACCTGGCCGAGCACCCGGCCGGGCGCGCGGCGATCGACGAGCTCGAGCAGGTGATGACGCTCGCGGTGGACACACCGGCCGCGGCGCACCTGCGCTTCGACGTGACGCTCGCGCGCGGGCTCGGCTACTACACGGGCTGCATCTTCGAGGTCCAGGTCGCGGACCTGGCCGGCTCCCTCGGTGGCGGCGGACGCTACGACGGGCTGATCGGCATGTTCTCCGGTCGCGACGTGCCGGCCTGCGGGATCACTCTCGGCCTGGAGCGCATCCTGGTGGTGATGGCGGAGCGCGGCATGTACCCGGACTCGCTGGTGCCGGTGGACGTGGTGGTCGCCGCCGCATCGGGCGAACAGCTGGGTGGTGCCATGCGGCTTGCGGGCGCCCTGCGCCGCGAGGGCCTGCGCGTGGACCTTCGGCCTCGGGCGCGCAAGCCCGGCAAGCTGCGCCAGCAGGCCGATTCCGATGGGCTGCCCGCGGCGGTTTGGCTCGAGCGCGACCAGCCGGCAGGCGCCAACCTCTGGCTGCGCAAGCCAGAGGGCGGCGGCGATACGATCCGCGACCTCGAGGCCGACGCCATCCTACAGCGCCTCAAGACGCACTTGGAGAAGAGCTGAGCCATGTGCTTCCTCGACGAGCTCAAGTGGCGCGGCCTCCTGCACCAGACGACGGCGACCGAGGAGATCGTGCGCGCCCACCTCGCGACGCCCGGGCGCGTGGGCTACTGCGGCTTCGATCCGACCATGGATAGCCTGACGATCGGCAACTTCATCGCGATCAAGCTGCTGATGCACTGGCAGCGCGCAGGTCATCGACCGATCGCGCTGATGGGCGGTGGCACCGGTCTGATCGGCGACCCCTCGGGCAAGGACGCGGAGCGACGGCTGCTCGACCGCGATCAGATCAAGGCCAACGTGGCCGGAATCCAGGACATCCTGGAGCGCTTCCTGGACTTCGACGGCGACAACGGCGCCCGCGTGGTCGACAACGGCGACTGGCTGAGCAAGCTCGGCTTCCTGGAGGTGCTGCGCGACGTGGGCAAGCACTTCTCGGTCAACGCCATGATCCAGAAGGACTCGGTGCGTGACCGGCTGGAGAACCGCGAGCAGGGCATCAGCTACACCGAGTTCAGCTACATGCTGCTGCAGGCCTACGACTTCCTGCACCTGAAGAAGACCTGCGGCTGCACCGTTCAGGTCGCCGGCTCCGACCAGTACGGCAACATCGTCGCGGGCATCGACCTGATCCACCACCACCTGGGCCGCGAGGGCAAGGCGGGCGAGGCCTACGGGATCACGGCGCCGCTCGTGACCAAGGCCGACGGCAAGAAGATCGGCAAGACCGAGCAGGGCGCGATCTGGCTGAGCGCCGATCGCACAAGCCCCTACGCCTTCTACCAGTACTGGATCAACGCGGACGATGCCGACGTGGTGTCCTTCCTGCGCTGGTTCACCTTCCTCGATCAAGCGCGCGTGGAGGAGCTCGCGAGCCAGCACGAGGCCGCTCCGCACGAGCGCACGGCCCAGCGCGAGCTGGCGCGCGAGATGACTCGCCTGGTCCACGGCGCAGCCGAGCTGGCCAAGGTCGAGGCCGCCAGCAAGGCCCTCTTCGAGTCCGACGTGCGCGCGCTCGACGAGGCCATGCTGGGCGAGGTCTTCGCCGACGTGCCGCACTCGGAGCACACCGCCGACGCCCTCGGCGCCGAGGGCGTTTCGCTCGTGGAAGTGCTGCCCCAAACCAGCCTGGCCAGCTCGAAGCGCGAGGCCAAGCAGTTCCTGGGCAGCGGGTCGGTCGCCGTCAACGGCGAGAAGGTGGCCGCCGACTACCGACTCACCGGCCGCGACCTGCTGCACGGCAGCCGCATCATGCTGCGGCGCGGCAAGAAGAAGTGGCACGCCACCCACTGGAGCTAGAGCCACACCCGGTCGTGGCGCTATCGCGGCACAACCGATAGAGTGCGCCCGATGGCGCGCAGTGAACCCGAGCTCCTCCTCGACGGCCTCTGCTTCCCGGAGGGCCCGCGCTACCGCGACGGCCGCCTCTTCTTTGCTGACCAGCACGCACACGAGGTGGTCGCGGTGGAAGCGAGCGGCGCGCGCGAGACGGTCGCCCAGGTGCCGCAGCAGCCCTCGGGGCTGGGCTGGATGCCGGACGGCACGCTGCTGATCGTGTCGATGCGCGACCGCAAGCTGCTCGCGCTCGGAAGCGATGGCGGGCTGCACGAGCGTGCCGATCTCTCGCAGATCGCGAGCGGGCACTGCAACGACATGATCGTGGACGCGCGCGGGCGGGCCTATGTGGGGAACTTCGGCTTCGACCTGGACGGCGGAGCGGCACCGGCACCGACGTCGATGGCGCTGGTGGACGAGGCCGGGTCGGTGCGCGCGGTCGCGGACGAGCTGCTCTTCCCCAACGGCTGCGCGATCACCGAGGACGGCAAGACGCTGATCGTGGCGGAGACCTTCGCCGCACGCCTGACGGCCTTCGACATCGCCGAGGACGGCTCCCTCAGCAGTCGCCGGCTGTGGGCGCAGCTGCCCGCGCCGCCAGACGGCATCTGCCTCGACGCGGAGGGCTGCATCTGGCTCGCCAACCCGATCCCGCCCGGGGGCTTCCTGCGGGTCGCCGAGGGCGGCGAGGTGCGTGAGCGCATCGATCTGGACAAGCACGCCGGCTACGCCTGCATGCTGGGCGGCCCCGAGCGCCGCACGCTCTTCCTGCTCGAGGCTCTCAGTAGCCAGCCGCCCGACTGCACGCCCGGCAACGGGCGCATCCGCACCCTCGAGGTGGAGGTGCCCGGCGCGGGCTGGCCGGAGTACCGCCCGTGAGCCGCGCGCTGTGGTTGTGGGCGTACCTCGCGCTGGCGGCCTGCGGCGGCGACGACGGCCCCAGCGCTGCCGACCTGGCGGGGGCCTGGTTCGCCTGCACCGACGACTCCTGTGAAGAGCTCGCGCGCGACGGCTTCGAGCTGACCGCGGGCGGCGGCTTCACCACGCTGCGCCTGAGCTCGGGCGGGCTCGAGGACGCCGAGTACTGCGAGATCCCGTTCGGCACCTTCGAGTACGGCGGCGGCGCGCTCACCCTGATGCCGGAGCCGGGCCAGGACTCCCAGGAAGAGCCGCGCACGGTGGGGTTCGAGGCAGAGGGGGATCGGGCGACGCTGATCGACGAGGGCGGCGACGAGATCCCGTACGCGCGCGTGAGCGGCGAGTCGACCGGCGCCTGCACGGGAGTGCTCGACCGTTGAGCGGCGCGTGCGCGCGGCACGCGGGTGGTGTGATCGCGGCGCTCTGGGCCGCGGCGCTGGTGAGCGCGGCAGCGGCTCAGGAGGCTCCCGAGGCCGGGATCGAGGCCGAAACCGAGCCCGGGACCGAGGCCGAAACCGAGCCCGGGACCGAGACCGAAACCGAGACCGAGGCCGAGACCGCGGCCGAGACCGAGACCGAGACCGAGTCCGTGGCCGGGTCCGAGCCCGGATCCGCAACCGAGGCGGTGTCCAGGGCCGAGCTGGAAGCGTCCATCGCCGTGCTCGAGACGGGGGTCGACCGGGAGCGCGAGCGGACCGACGAGGACGGCGGCGAGCGCACCGAGGACGGCAACCTCTTCGAGATCAGCGCGGCCACGCTGGTGACCGCCAGCGGCGGTCAGCCCGAGACCAATCTGCTGCTCGACGACGCCGGCTGGCGCGTGGAGGACCTGCTGCGACCCCGCCGGGATCTGGCCTACCCCTCGCTCTGGGTCTCGATGTACGCCGAGGTCGAAATGGCGGACTGGCTGCTCTTCCGCGGCTTGATCGACACGCGCGAGATCCGAGACGGCGACACCCTCGAGCCGCCGATCGATGGGCTGGCGATGGGCGGCAACGACGCCGAGGACGAGCTGGCCGACGGCACCATGCTGCGCGAGCTCTCCGCCGTCTTCGCCTTCGGAGCGTTCAGCGCCGAGCTCGGGCGCTTCCGCTCCGACGTGGCCGACGGCCTCGTCTACAAGGACTTCGGAGCCGGGCTGCGGCTGCGCCTCGACCTCGACCAGATCACCGACGACACGCCCCTGACACTGGAGCTGCTGCTGACCAGCATCGGGCAGCGCGTGCAGGACATCGACAACAACGGCCTGCTGGGTTTCCGCGTCGATTGGAATCTCGACACCTTCGAGTCCGTCTCATTCCTGGTGGCCTTCACCGAGGACGAAAACGGCGAGGTTTCCGAGGTCTTGCGCTCGGCCTACGCCGAGCACGTGCTGGACGACCAACAGAAGCTCAACTCCCTCTTCCTGCAGGAAGAGGGCGGCGGCGGCCTGGCCTACCTGGGCGCCATGGCCCACATCGTGACCGCCAGCTACGCCACCCTCGATGCCAGGGTGGTGCTGATGACGGGCAACCTCCAGCTGTCGGTCCCGCTGGAGGAGATCACCACGGCCGACGACGTGCTCGCGGGGCGCGAGGTGGACGTGGAGATCGGCGGCCTGGCGGCCGACGTGATGCTGCGCTACGGCGTCAACGACTTCATCGACCTGACCGGCTTCGCGGTGCTGATGTCAGGCGACGAGCCGCCGCGCGGCGGTGACGACGACCGCTACGAGAGCTTCATCGGCGTCGGCCCGCTCTGGGACTGGACCGGGCTGTTCTTCTCCGGCGGGATCAACCAGGGGCTCTATCCCAACCGCGCGGCGGCCGCCGGGGTCAACGGGCGCGGTGTCTTCGCCATCGGACCCGGCATCGAGATCAGCGACGGCGACTGGGAGGCCGAGGCGCGCGCGCTGCTGCTGTCGAGCACGGTCGACCCACCCGAGGAACCCCTCAGCGGCGGCGGCAAGGGCTACGGCGCCGAGCTCGACATGCTCGGCCGCTGGCGCGCCACACGGTGGCTGAGCCTCGGGCTCGAAGTGGACCTGCTGCTGCCCGGCAAGTTCTTCCCACACGACGATCTCGCCTATCTGGCGATCGGCATGGTGACCCTCTCCAATGCGCTCTGAGACACGACGAAGAGCTGCGTGGGCGGTCGTGGTGGTGGGGTGGCTGACGTGGGCCGCGTCCGGAGTGGCGGCGCAGGATGCGGGTGCACCCGAGCCGGGGCCGAGCCCGAGTCCGAGTCCGAAGCCGAGTCCGAAGCCGAAACCGAAACCGAAACCGAGTCCGAGCCCGAAGCCGAGGCCGAAACCGAGTCCCAAGCCGAGGCCGAAACAGAGTCCGAAGC
>JAPPOT010000615.1 GCA_028817855.1 Myxococcales bacterium | reverse complement strand
CCGGGGACGCCCGGGCGTGCCCAGATGTACTTCGACACCACGCTGGGGAGGCCCATCTGGTGCTCACAGCAGGATGACGGAACCGGGTCCCCACTCTGGGTGGACGCGAGCGGCACGGTGGTCTGACACCGCGGGTGGGTCAGGCTTCGTCAGGCTGCCGTTGTCGGCAGCTTGCGCGCCGCGCTCGGGCCTTTGCGCGGGGCGTCCGCGGTGCGAGACTCGGCGCCCCATGGGCGAGCCCTACCGCTTCTTGGACGCCGGCGGCGCGGCCACCTTCCGCGCCCTGGCCGCGTGCGTGGTGCCGCCGCAGGGCGAGGCCCCGGGCGCCGCCCACGACGCGTGTGTGGCCCTGGCCGATCGCTCCCTGTCCGAGCGGCCCGAGCGCGACCAGCGACTGCTGCGCATCTTCCTGCGCGCCCTCGAGTGGCTGCCACTGCTGCGCTACGGCCGCCGCTTCTCGCGCCTGGACTTGGCGCGCCGCACGGCCTTTCTCACCCTGCTCGAGCGCAACCGCAGTGTCGGCAAGCTGCGCGCCGGCGTCTTTGGGCTCAAGACCTACGCGCTGCTCGGCTACTACGGCAGCGACCTGAGCTTCGCGGAGATCGGCTATCCGGGCCCGCGCCTGGACGCGCCCTACTACCAGCTGCGCCGCAAGGGTGAGGCGTGATCACGACGCTCGAGTACGACGTCGTGATCGTCGGCTCCGGCGCCGGTGGTGGGACGATCGCCGCGCGCCTCTCGCCCCTGTGCGAGTCGGGCGCGCGCATCGCCCTGCTCGAGGCGGGGCCTCACTACACGCGCGAGCACTTCAATACGCGCGAGCGCGACATGATCGGCCTCTTCATCGATCGCGGCGCGATGCCGTCGAACAACTACGAGATCGCCGTCTCCGCCGCTTCATGCGTGGGCGGCAGCACGGCGGTCTACACGGGAGTCACCTTCCGTGCACCCGACGGGCTGATCGACGGCTGGGCGCGCGACTTCGGCCTCGACGAGCTCTCAGGCGCCGACATCGAGGCGCGCTTCCCGCGCCTGGAAGGGGAGATCGACGCCCACTTCCCGGGCGACGAGTACGAGAACGCCAACAACCGCCTCTTCCGCGAGGGCTGCGAGTCCCTCGGCTGGCCGGTCAAGCAGTTCCGCGTGAACGTCGCCAGGTGCGAGCGCTGTGGCTTCTGCAACCTCGGCTGCCCCTATGGCGCCAAGCGCGGCACGCTCGAGGTGCAGGTGCCGCGCGCCGTCGAGCGCGGTGTCGAGCTGATCCCGAACTGTCGCGTGCACACGATCGATGACGACGGCGTCAACGCGGTGCTCGGTGACGCCCCCGAGGGCACGATGGCGAGCCGGCACCCCACGGGCCCGCTGCGGATCGAGGCCAAGCGCATCGTGATCGCGGCGGGCACCCTCAACAGCTCCGCGATCCTGATGCGCTCGCGCTCGCGCCTCGGCGACCTGAGCCCGGCCCTCGGCCGCTACCTCACGCTCCACCCCGCGCTCACGTCCTTTGGTCGCATGCCCGAACCGGTGCGCGGCTTCGACGGCTTCCCCAAGCTCCACTACACCGATCGATTCAGCGAGTCGCACCACTACTACATCGAGACGGCTTTCTACTTCCCCTTCGTCACCGCCAAGAGCCTGCCGGGCTTCGGCTCCGACATCCGCCGCTTCATGGGCAGCTACGATCACCTGACGTGCGCCCTCACCCTCGTGCACGACGAGCCCGAGCACCACAACCGCATGACCATCGCCGGCCCCGAGGGCCGCCCCGAGATCGACTACCGCCTCTCCCAACGCAGCCGCGATGCGATCGTGCACGCCCAGCAGAGCACCGGCCGCATCTTCTTCGAGGCCGGGGCCGAGGAGTACGTCTCGCCCGTCTCCAACCGCTTCTCCATGACCTCGCCCGCCGACCTCGAGCCGGTGATCACCGTGGGCGATCTACAGAGCGGCCGCGTCGTTGTCTCCAGCGCCCACCCGATGGGCGGCTGCCGCATGGGCAGCGACCCCGACACCAGCGTCACCAACGCCTGGGGCGAGCTCCACGGTCACCCCGCGGTCGTGGTCGGCGATGCCTCGGTTTTCCCCACCAGCACCAAGGTCAATCCCTACCTCACGGTGATGGCGCTGGCGGAGCGCTGCGCCGAGCGCATCGCCGCGGGCCTCTAGCGGGCCGGTGCAAGCGTGCTTTCGACGCAGGGCGCTGCGGACCGGAGTCGCATTCAGCGCCCGAGGAATTCCCGCTCATTTCGCGGTCCACGCCCACGCTGAATGGCTGCGGCTTGGCCCCCGTCGATCGGGGGTATGGAACGCTCCCCCATCATCATGTGCGGGAATGTGCACCCCCGGCCCAAATCTGCTTTGCTCACGGACGGCATGGCGGACGGAACCCAGGGCGGCCAGGGGAGCGGTGACGACGGTGGTCGAGCCACGCCCCTCGGTCACGCCCACACCCTGCCGAGCGCAGCGCCGCCCGTCAGCGGAACGCGCCCGCGCGCGTCGAGCCGCGGCCAGTCGGTCGAGATGGCCCTGGCCAAGACCATGCAGTCGGGTGCCGTCGAGACCGTGCTCGCACCGCCCGCCGAGGCGCCGAGCCCGCTGTCGGTCGGCGACGTCATCGGCGACCGCTACGTGATCGAGGAGCACATCAGCTCCGGCGGCTTCGGCGCGGTCTACCGCGCCTCCGACAAGCAGATCCGCCACCATCAGGTCGCCCTCAAGCTGTTGCACACCCCGGCCGCCGACGAGGCCGCGCGCGCACACGCCATGCGCGAGCTGACCCTGATCGCCTCGGTCAGCCATCCCTCCGTCGTGCAGTTCAAGGACTACGGCTGGCTCGAGGGCCGCCTGTGGTTCGCCATGCCCTGGTACCGCGGCGAGACCCTCGACCAGCGCTATGCCGGCATGGCCATGACCCCCGAGGAGGCGCGCCCGATCTTCGAGCGCCTCGCCATGGGCCTGGCGGCGATGCACGAGGTCGGCATCGAGCACCACGACATCAAGCCCGAGAACATCTTCTTGGCCGACATCGCCGGCTTCGAGGGCGGCCTGCCCGTGCTGCTCGATCTCGGCATCGCCGGCGAGCAGGGCGAGGGCCCGCGCGGGCTCACCCTCGACTACGCGGCGCCCGAGACCGCGCGCCAGGCCCTGGGCGAGAAGGTCGAGGTCGGCGCCGCCGCCGACGTCTTCTCCCTCGCGTTGGTGTTGCGCAACATGCTCGAGCCGCCCGAGGTCGAGGAAGGCGAGTTCGTGCCGCTCGCCCTCTTGCACACGCGCGCCACCCAGCCGGTCGAGGGCCTCGCGAGCAAGCGCCTGCGCTACCTGCAGCCATCGATGATGCGCTGGCTCGACCCCGATCCCTTCGAGCGCCCGAGCGCCCACGAGCTGGCCGACGAGCTCGCCATCCTGACCGCGCCCCAGGAAGCGCGCGCCGCCCGCAACCGCTTCCTCAAGCGCCTGATCCCGGTGCTGGCCGTCGCCGCGGGCCTGGTCGCCCTGCTCTGGTTCCAGCTGCGCGAGAGCAAGACCCAGCTCACGGTGCAGCAGGAGAAGCTCAGCGAGCAGATGCACGAGACCGCCGTGTTGCGCGACCGCTCCGAGACCCAGCTGGGGCAGCTCGAGGAGCAGATGGCGCGCATCGGCAGCCAGCAGCGCGAGCTGACGCGTGCCATCGGCATCGCCCGCGAGCTCGACAAGCAGCTGGAGCGCACCGAGTCCCAGCGCGAGAAGCTCAGCCGCCGCGCCCGCGGCCTCACAGGCGAGCGCGACGGGCTGATCAAGGAGCTCGCCGAGCTCGACAAGCGCCATGCAGCCCTGCAGTCCGCGCGCGACGCGCTGCAGAAGAAGCACGACGGCGTATCGCGTGAGCGCGACGGACTCGCCGCCGAGCGCGCACGGCTGCTCGAGCAACGCACGCGCCTCGAGCAGCGCGCCACCTCGCTCGAGGCCACCGTCGAGCTCGGCAAGCGACGCCTGTCGAGCGTCCAGGGTGAGCTCGGCAAGACGCGCGAGCGCCGCAAGATCCTCGAGAAGAACCTCGGCGCGCTCGAGGTCGAGCGCGACCGCCTGGCCAAGGCCATGGCCGAGCTGAAGCTGGAGCTCGAGGCCCAGCGCGCCGAGAATCGCAAGCTCAAGAAGCGCCAGCGCGGCGCCCGCAAGGTCGACGTGGAGACCAAGCGCGTCGACCCCGTGCCCACGCAGTAGAAACGAGCCCGCGGCGGGCTTGCTCCCGCCCGACCGCCATGCGATGGGTGGGCCGTGCGAGCTCCCCTGTCACCGCTGTTGCTGTGCCTCGCGCTCGGCGCCTGCCAGCCGCCCGCGCACGCGCCCACCACGCCCTCGCCAGAGCCCGCGTCCCCCCCGGTCACTGCCGCGCCGCCCGAGCCCGAGCCCGCGCCGGTCGCGGGACCGCGCCCGATGCGCATCGCCTTTGGCTCCTGCAACGACCTGGACCGCCCGCAGAAGCTCTGGGGTCACATCGCCGCGCTCGAGCCCGACCTCTGGATCTGGCTCGGTGACAACATCTACGCCGACACCACCGACATGGCGAAGATGCAGCTGCTCTACGATCGCACCAAGGCCGAGCCCGGCTACGCTCGACTGCGCAAGCTGACGCGTGTGGTCGGCACCTGGGACGACCACGACTACGGCCACAACGACGCCGGCAAGGAGTACCCGAAGCGCAAGGAGGCACAGCGCCTGCTGCTCGACTTCCTCGACGAGCCCCAGGGCAGCCCGCGTCGCGCCCAGAAGGGCGTCTACGCGTCCTACGACATTGGCACGGGCCCGCGCTCGCTGCGCGTGATCGTGCTGGACACCCGCTACCACCGCGACCCCCCCGGGCCAAACGCCGACGTGCTCGGCGAGGCGCAGTGGGCCTGGCTGCAGGATCAGCTGGCAGGCTCACCGGCGGCGGTCAACCTGGTCGTCTCCAGCATCCAGCTGGTCGCCACCACCCACCCCCACGAGAAGTGGGCGAACTTCCCGGCCGCCCGGCAGCGCATGCTCGCGCTGATCGGCGCCAGCGGCGCGCGCAACGTGGTGGTGATCAGCGGCGACCGCCACTACGCCGAGCTGTCGCGCGCCCCCGTCGGATCGGATGACACCATGCTCTACGATCTGACGAGCAGCAGCCTCAGCCGCCCCTGGGACGAGGATCCGAAGGAGGCCAACCCCGACCGGGTCGGCGACTACTACTGGCATGTAAACTTCGGCCTGCTGGAGCTCGACTGGGCCGCCGGCGAGCTGCGCATGCAGGTCCACGGCGAAGACGGCCAGCCGAAGATTCAGCACAGCATTCCGCTAGAACCCGTCTCCGACGGGTTCTAGCTCGCGGTGATTGACCTTGCCGTGAAGCGCCCTGGGATCCAGGTACACTTCCCACCCCTGCCCCTGCCC
>JAPPOT010000775.1:4282-5408 GCA_028817855.1 Myxococcales bacterium | reverse complement strand
ATGCTCTCGGCGCCTTTCGGGCGGGACGGGGCCGCTCGCCGCGTCGCCTCACGCTCGACAATACTCGGCATTGCCTCGGTTCGCCGACGCGCCGCTCGACCCCGTCGCGCTCCGAAAATCCATCCGGAGCGTTCTTGAGATGGGCTCTACTTGCTGTAGTCGCGTGTGTCGTCGATCACCAGGCCGTCGTTGGGCAGCTCGCCCGCCGCCACGATCTGGACCCCGCCGCGCAGCTTGCACACCTCGCGCAGTGCCTCGCCGATCCGATCGCTCAGCCCGTCGGGCTCGCCCTCCACCTCGCAGCGCAGGACCATGGCGTCGCCGTCGCCCTCGCGCGATACCACCAGGCGGCCGCGTGCGACCTCGTCGAAGCGCGCCACCACGTCGGCCACTTGCTCCGGGTGGACGAACATGCCCTTGACCTTGGTGGTCTGGTCCGCCCGCCCCATCCAGCCCTTGATGCGCGCGCCGGTGCGACCGCACGGGCTCTGCCCCGGCAGCACCGCGGAGAGATCGCCGGTCGCCAGTCGCAGCAGCGGGTAGAGGGGATTGAGGGTGGTCACCACGACCTCGCCGACCTCGCCGTCGGGCACCGGATCGCCGGTGCCGGGGCGCACGATCTCCAGGATCACGCCCTCGTCCACGATCATCCCCTCGTGGGGTGCGCCCGCGCGGTCCGCGGACTCGTAGCTGATCAGCCCGGCCTCGGCGGTGGCGTAACACTGCAGCACGGTCACGCCGCGCTCGCGGTAGTCCTCACGCATCGAGGGGAAGAGCGCGCCGCCCGAGACCAGCGCCTTGCGCAAGCTGCGCACGTCGAGCTCGAGCTCGGCCGCCTTGTCGAGCAGCACCTTCAGGAAGTCCGGCGTGCCGGCGTAGCCATCGGGCCGCAGGTGCGCCATCGCCTGCACCTGCTGCTCGCTCTGCCCCGTACCCGCCGGCACCACCGGACAGCCCAGCGCCCGGGCGCCGCGGTGCATGATCCAGCCCCCCGGAGTCAGGTGATAGGCGAAGGTGTTGTGCACAAGGTCGCCCTTGCGGAAGCCCGCCGCAAACAACGCACGCGCCATCCGGTCGTCGTCGCTGGGCTCGCCCTCGCGCTCGGAGATCGGCCCGGGCGAGGCGA
>JAPPOT010000775.1:0-4272 GCA_028817855.1 Myxococcales bacterium | reverse complement strand
GCATCGCCCGGCTGGGCCGTGGTCAGCCCGGCGAAGGGTGGAAAGGCCGCCTGCTTCTCGGTCAGCGCCGACTTGCGCGTCAGCGGCAGGTTCGCCAGCGCAGCGCGATCGGTCAGCGCCGACAGCTCGGTGCCGTCGAGCGCCTTCTTCCAGCCGGGCGCCAGCTCGCGCGCGCGCTCCAGGTTCCCGCGCAGGGCGGCCAGCTGCGCTTGCTCACGCTCGGCCCCGTCCCGGGTCTCCAGCTCGTCGAAGTGCTCCGCCATCGCTCCCTCCGTATCTCACGCAGCCAACGCCTACTCTCTCACGCAAGCCATCGCTTACTCTCTCACGCAAGCCACCGCTTGCGGCGCCGATAGTGCTTCACGTCACGGTAACTCTTGCGCCCCGAGGCGGACAGCCCCAGGTAGAACTCCTTCACGTCCTCGTTGTCGCTCAGCTCGCGGGCGCTGCCGTCGAGCACGACGCGCCCGTTCTCGAGCACATAGCCGTGCTGGGCGTACTTCAGGGCCATGTTGGTGTTCTGCTCGGCAAGCAGGATCGACACGCCCTGCTCGGCGTTGATCTGCTTGACGATCTCGAAGATCTGCTGAACCAGCTGCGGCGCCAGCCCCATCGAGGGCTCGTCGAGCAGCACCAGCTGGGGCCGGCTCATCAGCGCCCGGCCGACCGCGCACATCTGCTGCTCGCCGCCCGAGGTGTAGCCCGCCTGGCTGCCGCGCCGCTCCTTCAGGCGCGGGAAGTAGTGATAGACCATCTCCAGGTCCTGCTGGATCTCCGCGCGCGCCGAGCCGCGCGTGTAGGCGCCCGTCAGCAGGTTCTCCTCGATCGTCAGGTGCTCGAAGCAGTGCCGCCCCTCCATCACCTGGATCACGCCGCGGCTGACGATCTGGTTCGGGGTCAGCCCCGTCAGCCCCTCGCCCCGAAACTCGATGCTGCCCTTGGTGATGTCGCCGCGCTCTGCCATCAGAAGGTTGCTGATCGCCTTGAGCGTGGTGGTCTTGCCCGCGCCGTTGGCCCCCAGCAGCGCCACGATGCCCCCCTGCGGCACCGCCAGGGAGACGCCCTTCAACACGAGGATCACGTGATCGTAGATCACCTCGATGTTGTTGACCGACAGCAGGGGCGGGGCTTCGGACACGCTACTCGGCCTTGCTGCAGTCGCGCGGCTCGATGCCCTTCTCCTTGGCGTACTGCGCCGCGGAGGCCTCGTACATCGGGCGCAGCATCTCGCGGTTGGGCTGGATCCAGTCCGTCACCTTCGACCACTTCTGGCCGTCCCACTGCTGGATGAAGACCGCACCCCCACCCTCGTGGTCGGCGCAGCTCAGCTTCACCGGGGGCATGAAGCCGTCGAGCCCGAGCTCCTTCAGGCGCGCGCTGGTGATGTTCAGGTTTTCGGTGCCCCAGCGCACCTCTTCGCCCGTCAGCGGCCGCTTGCCGAACTTGGCCTGGCCCGTGCGCACCGCCTCGGTCGCGATCACCGCGTTCATCAGGCCGCGATTGTAGAGGGCCTCGCCCACGCGCTCCTTGTCGCCGGTGCCCTTGCCCTTGTCGTAAACGTGGGCGTAGAGGTCTTTGAAGAGCGGGAAGTCGTCGCCCGGCGCGTTGAAGCTCGCCGCCTTGTAGCCGACCGCGCCCTTGCCCGCGGGCAGCACGTCGTTCTCCGAGCCCGACCACCAGATGCCGATGAACTTCTCCATCGGGAAGCTCACCGCAGCGGCCTCCTTGATCGCGGTCGAGTTCATCACGCCCCAGCCCCACATCAGCACCCAGTCCGGACGCAGCTGCCGCCCGATGCGCATCCAGGTCGACTTCTGCTCGAGGCCCGGGTGCGCCACCGCGAAGGTGCTGAGCTCGAAGCCCTCCTGCTTGCTGAGCGCTTCCAGCGTGGCGATCGGCTCCTTGCCGTAGGCGCTGTCGTGGTAGACGAGCGCGATCTTCTTGCCCTTCAGCGGGCCCTTCTCCTCGCCCTTGATGTACTGGATCATCGCCTCGGCGCCCGCCCAGTAGGTGACCGGCACCGTGAAGACGTAGGGGAAGACGCGCCCGTCGGAGGCGTCGGCACGCCCATAGCCCATCGAGATCAGCGGCGCCTTGTCGGCTGCCACGCGATCGATCAACGCGTAGGTGATGCCGGTCGACAGCGGGTTCCAGCTGGCCGGCTCGCTCGGGCCCGACTTCTTCAGCCGCTCGTAGCACTCCACGCCGCGGTCGTTGTTGTAGGCCGTGTCGCACTCCTCGTAGACGATCGGCACGCCACCAATCCCGCCGTCGCGCTCCTGCAGCAGCTTGATGTAGTCCGCGAAGCCGTTGGCGAAGGGGATCCCATTGGGCGCGTAGGGTCCGGAGCGGTACATCAGCCCGGGAAAGAACTGCGCGCCCTTGGCCGCGGCCGCTTCCGCGCTCGGCGCAGCCTCCGCGCCCTTGGCCGGCTCCGCACCCTCGGCGGACGTGGCTGCCGGTGGCTTCGTGTCCTCCGGGGTCGCGTCCGGCGGCGCCTCGCACCCGACCACGCCCAGCCCACAGCACACCAGCGTCAGCACCGCGATCTTCTGCATTGCGTTCGACACGCCTTCCTCCCTCTCGGCTCCGCCCTCGCTCGCCCTCAATGCGGGAACGGCCACAGCCGCAGCTTCTCCTTGCCGATCGACCACAGCCGCGCCAGTCCGTGCGGCTCCACGATCAGGAACACCACGATCAGCACCCCGAATACCACGAATTCGAGGTGGCTGACGGTATCCGTCGCAAGCTCGAAGCCGAGCAACGCCGGGGCACGATTGAGGAAGATCGGCAACAACACCATGAAGGCCGCGCCCAGGAACGAGCCCAGGATGCTGCCCAGGCCGCCGATGATGATCATGAAGAGCACCTGGAACGAGCGGTTGATGTCGAAGGCCAGCGCCTCGACCGAGCCGGTGTACACGAAGGCCCACATCGCGCCGGCGATGCCGATGTAGAAGCTGCTCACGCAGAAGGCGAGCAGCTTGGTGCGCAGCGGGCGGATGCCGATGATCTCGGCGGCGATGTCCATGTCGCGGATCGCCATCCAGGCGCGCCCGGTGCGCGAGCGCACCAGGTTCTTGGCCACCAGCGCGAGCACGCCCACGAAGCCGAGTAGGAAGAGGTACTTGGTGACCGGCTGCGCGCCGCTGCCAGTCACGTGGTAGCCGGCCACCGTGCGCGGGGGCGCCGAGATCACCCCGGAGGCGCTGTAGTTGGTGAACCAGTCCACCTTGTTGAAGAGCCACAACAGGAAGAACTGCGCAGCCAGCGTCGCCACCGCCAAGTAGAAGCCCTTGATGCGGAGGCTCGGTAGCCCGAAGAGCATGCCCACGGCCGCCGTGATCAGCCCGGACAGCAGGAGCACCACGATGATGCTCATCGACGGGAAGGCGGTCGCGAGCTTGTAGGCCGCGAACGCCCCGCAGGCCATGAACCCGCCCGTGCCCAGGCTGAGCTGGCCGCAGTAGCCGGTCAGGATGTTGAGCCCGAGCGCCGCGCAGCTGAACACCAGGAACGGCACCAGGATCGAGGTCAGCCAATACTCGTTGGCGAACCACGGCACGCCGACCACGGCGAGCAGCAGGAAGAGCGCGAAGACCACCTTGTCCTGGGCGATCGGGAAGATCGCCTGGTCGGCCTCGTAGCTGGTCTTGAACTGTCCCGCTTCCCTGTAGAGCATGTCAGATCCGCTCGATGATGCGCTCGCCGAAGAGCCCCTGGGGCCGCACGAGCAGCACCAGCATCGCCAGCATGTAGGCGAACCAATCCTCGATCGCGCCGCCCACATGCGGCCCGAGGAAGACCTCCGCCAGCTTCTCGCTGGCGCCGATGATCAGCCCGCCGACGATCGCGCCGGGGACCGAGGTGAAGCCGCCGAGGATCAGCACCGGCAGCGCCTTGAGCGTGACCAGGGCCAGCGTGAACTGCACGCCCAGCTTGCTGCCCCAGGCCAGCCCCGCGACCAGTGCCACGAGCCCGGCGGCCGACCACACGATCACCCAGATGGTCGGCAGCGCGATGCCCACGCTCTGGGCCGCCTGGTGGTCGTCGGCCACCGCGCGCAGGGCACGCCCGATGCGCGTCTTCTGGAAGAAGACGGCGAGCGCGGCCACCAGCGAGCCCGCCACCGCGGCCGCCACCAGGTCGAAGCGATTGACCAGGATGCCGTACTTCCACGGGTCGTCGTCGGCGGCGTCCGGTCGGGCGAGCAGCGTCAGCGGGTCCTGCGGAATGCCGAGGTCGAGGGGCTTGATGTCCGAGCCCCAGACC
>JAPPOT010000474.1 GCA_028817855.1 Myxococcales bacterium | reverse complement strand
GGGGCTAAGCACAGGAGCGTAGCTCATGTGTGTGACACGTGCCATCCTGCTAATACCGATGAGTTTCTCGAACGCCTACGAAAGCGGGCACTGCTGGAGAAGGGCCGGAGCCAACATCGACCTGCGATCATCGCCGCCAAGCCTCTCGTCCGTGATGCCTTGCAGGCCGGCTTCACACTCAAGGCGATATGGCAGCAGCTGCGCATTCCGGCGTGTTCGATCACTCGTTCCGGCCGAATCCGATCGCCGAGTCCAGCTGATGCCGATCAGCGAGTCGGAGCGGAGCGACGCTGTCCCGGGTCATTTCTTCAGTTTGGGCTCCTGGGTCAAGTTTGCGCGCTTCTTGCGCAGGGAGGTGCCGGAGAGGTCGAGGCGGTGGGCGTTGTGGACGAGACGGTCCATGATTGCGTCGGCGATGGTGGGCTCGCCGATGTAGCCGTGCCAGGCGTCGACGGGCAGCTGGGTGGCTACGATGGTGGAGCGGGCACCGTGTCGGTCTTCGAGGACCTCGAGCAGGTCGCGTCGCTCCTGGTCAGTCAGCGGCGCGATGCCCCAGTCGTCGATCACGAGGACGTCGGTCTTGGCGAAGCGGGCCAGCAGCTTGGCGTAGGATCCGTCGGCGCGTGCCAGCAGCAGCTCGTGCAGCAGGCGCGGCATGCGTCGGTACAGCGCGGTCATGCCCTCACGCAGTGCCTGATCGGTCAGTGCGCACGCGATGTAGGTCTTGCCGACGCCGGTGGGTCCGGTGAGGATCACGTTCTGGTGCTTGTCGACCCACTTGCAGGTCGCGAGCCTTCGTACCAGCGCCTTGTCGAGCTTGCGGGCGTGGCTGTAGTCGATGTCTTCGAGACACGCCTTCTCGCGTAGCTTGGCTTGTTGCAGTCGCCGGGTGAGCTTGCGGGACTCGCGGTCCGCGTGCTCCGTGTCGACAAGCATGGCGACGCGCTCCTCGAAGCACAGCTTATCGTAGCCGTCGCTGTCGAGCTGTTCGCGCAGCGCGCGGGCGAAGCCGAGCATGCGCATGGAGCCCAGCAGTTGGAAGGTTTGTTCGGTCAGCATTCTTGTCTCCTGTCAGTTGTAGTATTCAGGCCCGCGGACGTTGTTGTGTTCTGCGGGCATGGTCTGCGGCACGGGGTCGGCACCGGGGATCGGGGTGGACTCCATGCCTGTCTTAAGGATGGAATCGACGGTCTTGTAGCTCGGCGATCGGAGCGTCAGGGCGCGCTTGCAGGCGAGCTCGAGCCGGTCGTTGCCGTAGCGCCTTCCGAGTCGAATGACGCCGAGGCTCTTGCGGTAGCCTTGCTCCGGGTGGCGCGCCTGCGTCAGGATGTGCTTCACGACGGCGGCGGCGCTCGGACCGATCGTCGCCGCCCAGTTCAGCATGCGTGACGGTGTCCACTCGCCGTACTCGCGGTGCGACTTGGGGCGGTGCTCTGGTTTGGTCGTGTACTTGCCTCGCTCGTAGCTGCGCAGGTGCGAGGTCACGCGCTTGCCGAGACGAAACACCTCGATGGTGGTCGCCGTCGCACGCACATCGACCTTCTTGCGCGTCAGCGCCACCGGCACGCTGTAGTAGTGGCGGTCGTACTCGACGTGGTAGTCGATGTTCACCGTGACGTTTGGCTTGCGCTCGGCGACCTCGAAGCGCTTGATGGGCAGCGGCTGAAGCGCCGGCCTGTCGATCTGCTCGAAGAGCTGTCGCCGGCTTTCCCCGAGGCCCGTCAGGGGCCTGTTGTTGAGCGCGTCGAGTCGCTCTCGCATCGCTACGTTCAGCTCGTGCAGGCTGAAGAAGCGCTGGTTGCGTAGCGGTGCCAGCACCCAGCGCTCGACCTGCTGCACGCCGTTTTCGACACGGCCCTTGTCGCGTGGGCGCCTGATGCGCGTGGGCAAGACCACCGTGCCGTAGTGTTCGGCAAGCTCGCTGTAGGTGGGATTGATGTCCGGGTCGTAGAAACACGGCTTGGTTACGCCGGATTTCAGGTTGTCGGGCACCGTCGCCTGGGTGACGCCGCCGAGAAACTCGAAGCAGTGGATGTGCGCCTCGGTCCAGCTGCGCAGGTCTTCGCCCGCTACCGCCTCGGTGAAGATGAAGTTGCTGGCACCGAGCGCCGCGACGAAGATCGAGGCCTCGGTGACCTCGCCCGTCTTAGGGTCGATGATCGGCATCGTCATGCCTGCGTAGTCGACGAAGAGCTTGTCGCCGGCCTCGTGGCTCTGGCGCATCACGACATCGAGTTGCTGCTTCCAGCGCCGGTAGCGCTCGCAGTAGGCCGAGTACTCTAGGCCATCTTTGGGGTGCTCGGCGCGGTACTCCTGCCACAGCAGGCGCAGCGTCACGCCGCGACGCCGAAGCTCCTTGTGCATCGCCCGGTAGTCCGGCTCGGGCCTGGGCCGCGGCGCCGAGCTGCGGCCGTACAGCCGCGCCTCGAGCTGGGCGTCATCCAGCTCCTCGGGAAGCGGCCAGCCCAAGCCAGCCACCTCGGCCCGGGCCACGCAGTCGCTGACTGTGCTCGGGGAGCACCGCACACTGCGTGCGACCGCACGTCCCGCTAGCCCGAGCCCCAGTCGAAGTCGTAGAATCTCTCGTGTCTTGCGCATGCTCGTTCGTGTGCTCGGCACCGGTGATGCCCTCCTCTCTGACTCGCCAAAGTCGAGGAGGGCATTACCCTTTTTTAGGACTGAGCAGCGCCGCTTCGCGCCCGATCGGATGCCCCGGATTCGCTGATCGACTGGCCTGGAACCAGTGATCGACTACGCCGGAATCACTGATCGGCTTCGGCCGGAATCGGTGATCGGCTTCAGCTGGATTCGGTGATCGAGGTCAGCCGGAATCTGCACCAGGGACGCGCGTCCTGGGACGCGCTCCTAGGCAACGGCGCCATCACAAATCCGTCAACCACCACCCAGAACCGCTCCGACCACCTCCACAGGGGCCACCGTGCACTCGCTACCCCCAAACAACGGCTACAAGTCGGCCAGGTCCCTGCATCAACCTCCCTGCATCAACCCCAGGGACGCGCCAGGTCCCTGCATCAACCCCAGGGACGCGCGCCCTGGGACACCCTCCTAGGCAACGGCGCCATGTCATCAGCCCCCCGGGTCATCAGCCCCAGGGACGCGCGTCCTGGGACGCGCTCCTAGGCAACGGCGCCATCACAACACCGTCGACCACCACCCAGAACCGCTCCGACCACCTCCACAGGGGCCACCGTGCACTCGCGACCCACAAACAACGGCCACAAATCCACGCCGCGCGCACAAAACGGCCCTCCGAGGGCCGCCACCTCGACGTGCACGCCTACGCGGGCGCTCTGCGCTCAGGCAGGTGGGTCGCTGCCATGGCGGGAGCCCTTGGGGCGCCCACGCCGACGGTCACGTAGCGTGACGACGCGCTGCGGCCCGCCTGCGCCGCCTTCCGGCCGCTTGCCAAAGCGGTGGCCGACTACGGCCGCTGGACGGCCCTGCCGGTCGCCTAACTCCTCACCGCCCTGCTGCGGTGGCTCAGCCGCCGGCGGGCGGGTGGCCTGCTGCCCTTCCGTGGAGCTCTTGAAGTCCATGCCGTCCGAAGCCTGCTCGCATAGCTCCGCAGCTTCATGCAGCACCGCCTCCCGCGCCCGGTCCACCAGCTCCAAGCGGGCCTCGGCCGCTGGCGGCTCAAGTCCGCGCTCTGCACGCTGCGCGAGCATGGCCTGCACATCCCGCAACGTTGGGCCGGGGCGGGTGAGCAGCCCCGTACCCAGCTCGGGCTCTGCCACAGGCACCCCGTGCACCACGCGCAGCTGGTAGGTCCCGCAGGGGAACACCTGCTCGAAGTCGCCCGCCTTGCGAGCAAGTCGGCACTCCCGGTAGTTGTCTCGGAACCGGCGAGTCTCGAGCGCGGCCTCGATGTGTGCCTGCCTGCCAACGATGCCGCGGGCTCCGATGCGGAAGCTCGGCACGCGCTTTCCACGCGTCTCGCGCAATGTCCGCGGCTCGCTCCAAGGGTGCAACCGCATCAGCGCGCGCGCTCCCACCACAGGGCGGGTGTGGCAGGACCGCAGCTCTCGAGCACCCTGCTCAGCCAGACGCTTCATCGAGTACACGAGCTTGTCCATATCCCCGCCGAAGGCGAGGTACAGCAGCGGAGGGGGCGTCACGTGCAGCCGCAACACCGGGGGCTGCTTGTCGCTGAAGTAGAAGGCGGGCCGTTCCACATCCAACCCGCCCCTCAGCCACAGGTCGAAGTCCAGCGTAAGGCCCGGCATGTGCTCGGGATGGCGGACCAGGCCCGCAGCGACGGGGTTGAGGTACTCGTACAGAAGCTGGGTGCTCTGGGCCGCGTCGTCCCCCAGGCGCATGAGGTGCGTGGCGCGCCCGTCGAACAGCTCGCCGGGCTGATCGTAGCGCTCCCATGCAAGCAACGTATTGATTGCACAGCTCAGCTCGTGGTGGGCGATGGCCAGGAACCGCGGCAGGTTGTCGTGCTCGGGCGTGACGGTCAGGTGGTGATGGTTCACAACGCGGACACCGTGGTGGATGGCCACGCCGGTGTGTTGTTGCGCCAGCGCTAAGCTGTAGAGCCAGGCCTGTTCCACCCCTGGGTGCCAGGGCCCGAGGAACGCCTTGCGCATGGTGCAGCGCCGGGTCACCGCAGTGGTGGCGCCTGCTACGATGATGCGCGGAGCCGTCACGCGAGCCGTCAATGCGGCTTCCATGCCAAAAGCCAAACCGTGCACTCTCGGGGCGTTATGGCGCTGCGACGCCGCACTCGCCGCCACACGCCGGCGGCCGACGCTTCAATGCACCACGCGCGGGACCCACGCTTGCTGGACAGACTTTGGGCTCCGTAGGGTCGATCTCCTGAACGTCTACATCCGCGTCTCTACCACCGACCAGCGCTACCTCGGGCAGTTCCGCGAGATCCGCCGCGCTGTCGAGGCACAGGGATGGACCATTGCACGCGTCTTTCGCGAGAAGCGCTCCGCTGCCCATGGCAGCCACCGACCCGCATGGCAGAAGCTACGCGCTGAGGCTGCCATGCGTCGCTTTGGCGCCGTCGCTGTCTGGGCACTCGACCGTATGGGTCGCTCCTGCGTCGAGCTCCTGAGCGCCGTCCAGGCGTTTTCCAAGCGTGGCGTTCGCCTGCTCACCGTGCAGCAGGGCACCTTCGAAAAGGGCAGTGCCGCAAAGCTCATGCTCTCCATCCTGGCCGCCGTCGCCGAGATGGAGCGCGATCTCATCAGCGAGCGCACACGCATGGGCCTGCACGCCGCAAGGGACAGCGGAAAGCGCCTCGGACGACCGGCCACTGAGATACCCGCCGCTGACCTCCAGGCCATCGCAGACGGACACTACACCGTCGCAGCCGGCGCCAGGCGCCATCAGGTCTCAAGACGCACCGTCGAGCGCAGGATCCAAGCCCTTAGAGCC
>JAPPOT010000038.1 GCA_028817855.1 Myxococcales bacterium | reverse complement strand
GCCAGGACCCGCCGGTCCGGATGGCCGCTGGCGCGGCGGGGCGCGAGGCCGGCGGGGAGGAGAAGAACGGCGACTCGGGCGACGACGGCGGTTGCCGCGTGGCTGGGCGCGGCGGGGTGGGCAGCTGGGCACCGCTCGGATGGATCGCGCTGGCGCTGGTCGCGGTGCGACGCAGGCGGTCACCCGCGGGTTGCGCCGCGGCGGTGGCGAGCGGGCGTGGGTGGGCCATAGTGGGCCATGGCCGACGAGACGCTCTCGCCGAAGAAGCTGCGCCGCGCCGGGCTCAAGCGCATCGCGCCCTTGCTCGAAGAGCTGCGGAAGCTGGAGGGGCTGCGGGAGTCGCGCCCGGCGGTCTTCGCGATCGGAACGACGCCGCGGGTGCACTTCCACTACCACCGCGACGGAACCATCCGCGCCGACGTCCGGCTCTCCGCGAACGAGCCCTTCACGCCATTCGACGTGAGCGACGAGGCGGGGCAGCAGGAGGTGCTCGGGATCGTGGAGGGGTTGGTGGGGGAGGCGAGAGCGCAGGTCGAAAGGTGTGCTCGCGCGTCTCGACGATGACGGCCTCGGGCAGGTAGCGCTCGCCGAGCACGTCGCGGGCGTGCGTGTAGAGGCGGTCGAGCTCGGCGTGGCTCGCGGTGGCGACGATGCCGTAGACCGAGTGCTCACTGGAGCGCTCCAGGTTGGCGCGGGGCGCGATGCGAAGGTCGAAGCCGGCCAGGCGCGCGACCTCCAGGTGCTCCGGCACGAGGTTCACCTCGGCGAGCACCTCGCGGTTGATGTACGAGCCGTAGAAGAACACCCACACGCGCGGATCGGCCATGCCCCCTCCGGCATCTCCAACACGGCGACGCCCGCGCCCATTCCATGGAAGAGGGACAAGCGCCGAGTGATCGTCAGCGGTTCTACAGCCCGTGCAGCTAGGTCAAGGCATGCACCTGCAGCACCATTCGCCACCCGCCACTCGAATCTGCGCGAAGGCCACGACGGCATCTTCGCCTACAACCTGTGCGGGGTCTCCGAGCGCGACCTGACGCGCATCCGCGAGCTCCACAGCGCGTACTATCGCGAGCTGCGCGCGATCGTGGCCAGCTCCGAGCCGGTCGACCACGTGCTGCTGGTCAACCTGCAGCTGGTCCCGCTGTCCTGACCCGCGTGCGATGCTTGCGGCACGCTTGGTACGCCACGGGGCCCGGGATCACCGAGCCGCGCACGATGATCGGCCGGCCTGCTCCAGGACCGACAGGAGCCGCTGCACCTCGGCGAGGTCGAGCGCGAGGCAACGCGCGAGGGGTCGTCGGCATCGCAGCCGCCACATAGGATGCGAACTACGGACTCAGGATCCTAGCTGCAGCGCACGTATGTACGGCGTGGGACCAATGCTCGTCGTGGGCGAGGTCGGACGCGCTGAGCCTTCCTCGCCTATACGCAAGTGGCACACTCGAGTGCCGGCTTGGCCACGAAACGTGCCGTGCAAGCCTTGCGGCTGGTCCGGTGCCATGGAACGAACGTGGTATGGCGCGATGCATGGCCGTGTTGGTGGCGACCGCAGTGGCGGCCGGGAGCGGGCTGCTCGGCTGCGGCGGGGACGATGGCCATACCGCCGCCGACGACGGCGCCGAGGAGATCACGGGCGCCCCCGAGTCGGGGCCCAACCTGTGCCCCAGCTGCGAGCACGCCGCAGAGGGCGGTGGTGGCGTCGACTTCGGGGGGGACACCGGCGACTTCGGCGGCGACCGCGTGCCGTGCGACGGCGACGCCGTCAGCCGGACCCCCGTCACGTTGGAAGAAGCGCGGGCCATGGGGTTCGACCCCGACGTGCAGCTGGACGCGGCTGAGACGCAGGTCGAGGTGTCGCTGCTCTGGGGGCACTCGGACCGCGGCGACCTGGAGGCGACGACCGCGACGATCGAGGTTCGGCGCACGGGCGGCGCCACACTCGTCGACTGGGCGTTGGACCCGGATCCAGAGCCGCCGACCTTCCGCTGCCACGACGACGACTACGTGGTGCCGCACGTCGAGGTCGCCATCGTGACCGACGACGGCAGGTTGACCGGGAGCTTCGAGTCCAACCTGGGCCCCAACCACTTCGGCGATCTCGACCCGCAGCGCGTGGCCGGAGGCACCATGATGACGCTCATCGGCGACGCCTCCGGTATGGGCGGCAGCCTGGAGTTCGACGTGGACCCGGAGCTGGACACGCGCCTGACAGCGTCGTTGCAGTTGCTGTTCGATCACCCGCAGGTCGCTCCGCGCGCGGAGCTGAGTCTGGTGCTCGACTACGACGACGGCGGCGGCTGGTCGGGACTCGAGGGCTACGGCGCGCGCCCGGCGGACAACTGCGCCGTGCGGGCGGTGCCGCAGGACGAAGTGGGCGCGCTCGGGCTCGTCGAGCGCGCAGTCGACCAGGGGGACGACTGCTACATCCAACGCGGTGAGGCGGAGGTCATCTGCTGCGTCCTGCGCGACCCCGACGACCCCGACGACCGCCCCTTCCGCGACGAGACAGGTGACGGCGCGGACGACAGTGAAGGTCTCTAGCTGCGGTACTGCCTCCGGACTCACGAGTCCCGCACGCTTCCTCGAGCGGTCCCATCCCAACCCCGTCCTACCAGAGGAGCACGAAACGTGTGCGGGGGGTGATCGGCTTCGCAGTGGTTTCGGTGGACAGACATCGTTTCGCGAGAGCCTGCGGATCAGCGCAGATTCGAGCGATCGACCGTGAAACTGTTCGTCTGGCCCGGTTCATGACCGCCCCACTGCAAGCTCATGCACGAACGCGCCTGTGCAAGCTGTGGTACGCAACGCAGCGACCACGGCTCGACGCCCTTCGTGACACCCGATGGCCCACGTCGACGCGCAGCCAGTCGCGGCTGCGCACCGGATCGCGGCTACGGAGTGCTCGAGTCGTCGCACATCACGGTGAACGACGCGAAGCCGAGCGCGGCTCCGTGGGGTCCGGTCGCCTTCAAGACGAGCTGGGAGCCGAGACCAGGTTGCCGCCAGACGATCGAGCCTGCGCCAAAGTCATCGGAACGCGTGGTCGTGATTCCGTCGCCGGTGTCGGTCAGGTCGCCCGAGATGCTGACTGGGCTCGCCGATACGGGGTGGAGCAACTCGTCCGCCCGGACGCGCGTGAGCTCGAGCACGAACTCGCTCGGTGGCCGCTCGAACGAGAACGTAAGCATCGCGTCGTTGCCGGTGAGGTCATCACCAATCGCGGCTCCCCAGTTGATCGTGTTCTCGGTGGCCACGGTGACGAGGCCGCACTGGGTTTGGAGCTGTCCACCAAAGGGAGTCCCATGCCCGAAGCTGAAATCCGTCTTCCCAGGTAGCGCCGCCGCCGGCGCGGCACGTCCAAAGCAGCCCGCAAGGCAGAGCGCAAGCCACGAACCTAGAATCAGCTGGAAGGGCGCGCGTGAAATGACCATCGTCCATTCCCCCTGTGCGGGAACCTACCCCAGCTGAGGACCGCGTCAACGACCAAAGAGCGCCAGGAGAACGTCCAGACGCCGGGCAGCCGCGCCGCCATCGCGCAAGGCATTTGCTCGCGAGGCCCGAGGGTGCAGGTCAGAGACACCGCTCACCTCCTGGCACCGGCACCTGCAGCACCATCCGCTACCCGCCACTCGAATCGTCGGGAAGCGCTGGAGGCGCGGAGGAGAAGCGTAGCGAGGACGAGCTCGCGGGAAGGGGGGCCCCAAGTGGCTGTGCCGCTTGGGGGGAAAGGGTCGCGTGACCCTTCCCCGGGTCGGGCGAAGCCCGACGACAGGAAGGCCGCTCCTGGGCGAACCTCGACGATTCCCTGTCGTCCAGCTCCCTCTCTAAGAGAAGAAGTCTTCTAGGGTGGGTAGGTACTGCCGGCCGATGCGCAGGACGCGGTTGACGGGTGGCTCGAGCCTGAGCTCGTAGTCGCGGGGGGTGCGGCGGCGGACCTCGATCACGCGGCGCAGATTGACGGCGTGGTTGTTGTGCACGCGGGCGAAGCCGTGGGGGGCGAAGGCGGCGGCCACGCGGGCGAGGGGGCGCAGGTCCTTGATGCGCTTGCGGCCGCGGAAGCGGACGTAGGTGTCGCCGCGGTGGGCCTCGAGCCAATAGACGTCTTCGGGGTCGACCACGCGGCGAGTGCCGTCACGGTCGGTGTGCAGCCAGATGCGGGCGTCGGACATGGATCGCTCCGGTGTGAAGTCTGTGGTCGATTTATGAGGTCTGAATTGGAGTTTTGAGGTCTTATCAGGATTTTTGTGGTCGAAATGCTAAAAGTCTCGATCGAAGAGACTTTCTTTTTCCGGAGCGAGTGAATGGGGAAGCCAGGGGTGTTGAGCGCGCGCGGATACCAGCGGTTGCTGCGCGAGCTGCGCGCGATTCTGGACGCGGGCAGACAGCAGGCCGAGCAGCGCGTCAACGAGACACGGGTGCAGACCTACTGGGAGCTGGGCCGGCGCGTGTTGGCGGAGAAGCTGAGCGAGCGCGCGGGCTACGGCGACGGGCTCGCGGCGGACCTTGCCCTCGACCTGGGCTTGAGCCGACCCGTGATGTTCCGCATCCTGGCCTTCGCGCGCGCCCACCCGCGGCGACCGAAGCCCGGCCTGGGCTGGTCCCAGCACGTGGACCTGCTGGCGGTGAAGAGCGACGATGCGCGCGCCTTCTACGAGGCGCGCGCGCTCGCTGAAGGCTGGACAGGACGCCAGCTCCAGGACGCGATCAGGGTGGGCGCCTTCGCACTGGTGTCCGGCGAGGAAGAGACACCCGAAGGCGGCGCGTCGAGGGCAAAGCTCAAGCGCCCGGCGGAGACCACGCACGTCTACGCCGTCGAGGTCACGCGCGTCATCGATGGCGACACGGTCGTGCTCGAGATCGACCTGGGCTTCGACGTGATCCGCCGCCAAAAGATGCGCCTGGCCGGCGTCAACACCGAACCCGCAAGCACGGAAGCCGGCCGCACCGCCGCCCGCTTCGTCCGCAAACGCCTGGCCTCAGCCGAAACGATGGCGGTCAAGACCGTACGCAAGGAAGACGTCCACGGCCGCTACGTCGGCCACCTCTTCTACTCGACCACCCCAGCTACAGTCGACGCCACCTTCCGCGAAGGCAAACACCTCAACGCCGAGCTCATCACCCGCGGCCTGGGCAGCAAAGCCTAACGACCGCCCCGCAGACGGAGCGCGAAGCGCGAACGTCCCGCGGACGGAGCGCGGAGCGCGAACGTCTCGATCGAAGGCCGAGGGGCCGCGGCGCCATCGAGCAAGGGACTCGCCGTTCCGGAGGGAGCGCTCGGCTGAAGGTCGGTCGCGACCGACGAACACCGAGTCCTACTTCCGGAGACAAAAAAGCCGGCCCAAGGCCGGCTTTTTTGGCTCCGGAAGTAGGACTCGAACCTACGACCAATCGATTAACAGTCGACCGCT
>JAPPOT010000442.1:4457-5436 GCA_028817855.1 Myxococcales bacterium | reverse complement strand
GCGGCTGCTCAAGGAGGCGGGGATCACGCTGCGCTGCGGGGCCTGGGCCATGAGCGGGATCCCGACCGCGTTGGCGATCGTCGCGCTGATCTACACCGTCTTCGGCCGGCTCTACCCGCCGCGCGATCAGGGCGACTCGGTCACGCCGTCCGAGTCGCCGAGCTTTGGGCCGCTCTCGCGGGGCGAGTGGGTCACGGCCCTGTGCTTCGCGCTGGCGATCACGGGCTGGGTGGTACCGGGTGTGCTCAAGGCGACCGGCTCCGAGCTGGCGGGGCCGGTCGGCAAGGCACTGCCCTCGGGCGCGGTGGCGATGCTCGCAGCATCGGTGCTCTTCCTCTTCAAGGACGACAGCGGGCGCCAGGCGGTGCTGCCCTGGGAGCAGGCGCGCAAGATCGACTGGGGGCTGATCATGCTCTTCGGTGGCGGCATCTCGCTCGGGACGCAGATGTTCGAGACCGGGCTCGCGCGCGAGCTGGGCAAGGGCTTCATCGCGCTGACCGGCGTCTCGGACGTCTGGACCCTGACCGGGGTCGCGATCGTCTTCACCATCTTCTTCACCGAGGTGTGCTCGAACACCGCGACGTCGAACATGGTCATCCCGTTGGTCATCGGCATCACCAGCGAGCTCGGTGTCTCGCCGGTGCCGCCCTCGCTCGGCGTCGGCCTGGCCGCGAGCTGCGCCTTCATGATGCCGATCGCCACCGGCCCCAACGCGATCGTCTACGGCACGGGGCACGTGCCGCTGCCCGCCATGATCCGGGTCGGCGTGATCCTGAACCTGATGTGCGCCGTCATCGTCTTCACCGTGGTGCGCCTGTTGGTGCCGGCCTACGGCTGGATGTGAGGCGGCGATGGGCGCGACGGGCCGCGACCTGCTCTTCGTCTACGGCACGTTGATGCGCGGCGAGCGCTTCGCCCACTGGCTGGCCGACGCGCGCTTCGTGCGTGAGACGCGCATCAACGTGCCGTAGACGAAGAG
>JAPPOT010000442.1:0-4447 GCA_028817855.1 Myxococcales bacterium | reverse complement strand
CGCACCTGGAGGCCGGCGGCTACCCGGCCCTTGTGGAGGGCGGCGCGGACGCTGTCTTCGGTGAGGTCTACGAGGTCGCCACCTCGATCTTCGACGAGCTCGACGTCTTCGAGGACGTGCCCGAGCTCTACCGCCGCGTGCGCATCCAGCTCGGCCCTCACCGCCCCTGGGTCTACCTCTTCCGATCGTACGCCGCCGTCGGACTGCAGCGGATCCCCAGCGGCGACTGGCGCAGACGTTGAGCAGGAAGAAAGAAAAGACGGCGTGACCACAGGCCACGCCGTCCTCTCATGTGGTCGTCGTCAGGCTAGATGCCGACGGCGGTGCTGACCCCGGCGGCCATGCTGACGCTGCCCTCGAGGCTGCTGGTGGCACCGTTGATGATGCCGCTGACCGCACCGAGCTCCTGCGCGGCGCACTCGACACCGAAGAGGACCTTGAGGTCACCCTCGGCCGCTCCCATGGCGGCGGCGTCGATGGCGCCCTCGAGCGCGCCGCCGGCCGAAGCGACCAGGTCGGCGCCGGCGTCGACGACGATGTCAGCCTTCGCGCTGGCGGCCGCGATGGCAGCCAGACGCACGTCCAGGTTGGTGAGCGCGGCCGCGAAGTTCGCATCCGCGTTGGCGCTCAGCTGGTAGTCGATCTCCAGCCGCGGGGGGCTGCACTCCGCGCTCAGGCTGGCCTCGGCTTTGGCGCTGGCCTGGCACTCGGCGCTCGCCATCGGCGGCTCGATCTCGCCGTCGCAGCGGCCCTCGCACTCGATCTTGGCATCGCCCATGGCGGTGCACTGGGCGCGCACCGCGGCCTCGCAGCCACCCTCCGGCTCCTGCATGGTGCACTCGCCGTTGCAGCTGCCGCTGCAGCTGCCGGACGCGGCCAGCTCGCAGCTGCCCTGGCACATGCCGTCGCAGCTGCCCTGGCACTCGCCCTGGGCGTTCATCACCGAGCAGGTGCCGTCGCAGGTGCCGGTGCAGGTGCCCTCGCACTGGGCTGCGACGTCGAGCTCGCAGGTGCCGGTGCAGGAGCCCTCGCAGGCGATTTCAGGACCCTGGAAGGTGCACTCGACCATGGCCTCGGCGCCGCAGTCGATCTCGGCGCTGACCTCGGCCTCGCAGCTGCCCGAGCACTCCACCATCACGCTGCCGGGGTCCACGTCCACGTCGCAGGACGCGGTGGCCTCGACCGTCGCGGTGGCGTCGATCTCGCACTTGGGTGCCTCGTACTGGACCTGGAGGCCGGCCTCCAGGTTGGCATCGAACTGGGCCTGCAGCTCGGCGGCCAAGTCGGCCTCCGCGCTGATGCCGAAGTCGGCGCGCAGCCCGTCCAGCTCCGCCCGCAGCGCCGCATCGACGCTGTTGGCGGCCGCCTCGAAGTTGACCACCGAGCGGAAGAAGGCGTCGACCGAGGCAATGCCGGAGATGTCGGCGTTGCCCTCGACGATGCCGCCCGCTTCGCAGTCGACGTCGATGCCGCACTGGATCGCGATCTCACGCAGCACAGGGTTGTCGCCCAGGATGTCCGGGCCGAGCCCCCCACCGCCGTCGTCGCCACAGCCCGCCGCGGTTGGCAGCACGATCAGTGCCGCCAGCGCGAGAAGCCGGTAGGTTCCGATGTTCATCGTCTTTTCTCCTCGATAAGCCATCGTTCAGCTCCCCAGGGTCGCGAGGCTACCCACCGCGCTCACGCTGGCGTCGATGCGACCCGACGCGTTGCCGATGATGCCGCCAACGGCCTCGAGCTCACCGAGCGCGCACTGCAGACCGATGGTCTGCGCAACGGTGAAGTCGCCGTCGATGGCGCCCTGGACGACGCCCTGGACGCCGGCCGTGGCGGAGCCGGCCAGCTCGGCGCCGGCCTCGACTACCAGGTTGGCCTTCTTGAGCTTGGCCTTCAGGGCGGGCAGCCGCACCTTCAGGTTCTCGACCGCGGCCACGAAGCGGGCCTGGGCCTCCACGTCGACGTTGGCACCGACAGCCAACTGATAGCGGACGTCGATGCTCGGCGGAGTGCACTCCATGTTGAAGCTGGCGTTGGCCTTGGCGCTGGCGTTGCACTCGGCGCTGGCCATCGGCGGCTCGACGTTGCCGTCACAGCTGCCCTGGCAGTCGACCATCGCGCTGGCGCTGCCCTCGCAGCTGGCGCGGATGCCGCCCTCGCAGTTGCCGTCCGGAGCCTCAGCGGTGCACTCGCCCTCGCAGGTGCCGTCGCAGCTGGCCTCGGCGTTGAACTCGGTGGTGCAGCTGCCCTCGCAGGTCCCGCTGCACTCGCCCTCACACTGGCCGTCGGTGTTCATGAAGGAACACTCGCCGTCGCAGGTACCGTTGCACGTGCCGCTGCAGCTGGCGCCGGCGGCGACGTCCACCGTGCAGCTGCCCTTGCAGCTGCCCGAGCACTCGACCGACGGGGCCTTGACGGTGCACATGACCGAGACGTCGGCGCCGCACTCCACGTTGGCGCTGGCCTCGACCTCGCAGGACCCCTCGCACTTGACCATCGCACTGCCGGGATCGAACTCGGCGTCGCACTCGGCCTGGGCCATGATCGAAGCCTGGGCGTCGACCCGGCACTGGGCCGGCTCGACCTCGATCTCCAGGCCGGCCTCGGTGTGGAGCGAGGCCTGGGCCATGATCTCGGCAGCGATGTCCGCGCTCGCCTCCAGGCCGAAGTCGGCGCGAATGGCCTCGAGCTCGGCGTCGATGCCGCCGGCCACGCTCAGCGCGGTGGTCTCGAACTTCAGGACCGAGGCGAAGAAGCCATCGACCGACGCGACCCCGGAGATGGTCGCGCGGCCCTCGGCGAGACCGCCGAACTCACAGTTGATGTCGAGCCCGCACTGTTCGGCCAGGTCCTGGAGCTGGGCTTGGCTCTGGACCGCGACCGGCTCCGCCTCGCTCTTGGCCTGGGCGCGGTCGCATCCCGAGCTCCCGGCGGCGAGGGCGAGCAACGACGCGGCGCATGCCAGCCGTCCCATAAGCCCATGTTGAAAGCGCTTCATGTCAAATCATCTCCTCCCGCGCCGCGCGCTCGCGCGCTCGACGCCTTCGGTGAACCCCTCCGCATAAGAAAGGGCGAACTCCAGTCCACAGCCTCGTACCGCAGGCAACTTCGCCAGGCGTACCCTACACCAGGTTCCGTTCTCCTCGAACAGCGACTGACGCAAGTTGCGCGCCAGTATTCAGGTGCGCGCCGAGGTAGCAAGAACGCGTCAACGACATGACCCCACATCTTGGGGTGGGCCTCGCGAGAAAAAGCCGCCGCTGCAAGCGCGCATGTCCGCTCGATTCCAACCTCTGGGACACCGACACGGATGTGCGACAGAAAACTGCACTCTGATCTTCCTGTCGTGGCACGACAGTCAGGTCATGGTTCCGTGCCTACGGTGCGTTGCAGGAAGCGCCCACCCATGACACTGGTGCCAGGGTCCAGCGATGCCCGAGCTGCCCGACGTGACGGTCTACGTGGAGCGCCTGCAGGCCCGACTGGGTGGCGAGCTGCTCAGCGGTGTGCGCGTGCGCGGCCCGTCGCTGTTGCGCACCGCGGAGCCTCCGCTCGACGCCGCCTTCGGCCGGCGCATCGTCGGCTTCTCGCGCCTCGGCAAGCGCATCGTGTGGGAGCTCGAGGACGAGCTCTTCCTCGTGCTGCACCTGATGATTGCCGGACGCCTGCGCTGGGGGAAGCCGGGCGCAGGCATCCCGGGCAAAATCGGGCTCGCCGCGTTCGACGCCGACGTTGGCACCGTGCTGCTGACGGAGGCGAGCTCCCACAAGCGCGCGCACCTGCACGTCGTGGCCGGACGCGATGGACTGGCCGACCACGATCCGGGCGGGGTGGAGGTGCTCGACTGCGATCTACAGGCGTTCGTCGACGCCTTCCGCAGGGAGAACCACACGCTCAAGCGATCGCTCACGGATCCACGGCTCCTGAGCGGAATCGGAAATGCATACTCGGACGAGATCCTGCACCGCGCGCGCTTGTCTCCCATCAAGCTCAGCCAGAAGCTCGACGACCAGGAGCTGCAGCGCCTGCTATCGGCCACGCGCGAGGTGCTGATCGAGTGGACCGATCGCATGCGCGAAGAGGTCGGCGACGGCTTCCCGGAGAAGGTCACCGCCTTCCGCGAGGGCATGGCGGTGCACGGGCGCTTCGGCAAGCCCTGCCCCGACTGCGGCGGCAAGGTCCAGCGCATCGTCTACGCCAAGAACGAGACCAACTACTGCCCCGCCTGCCAGACCGGCGGCAAGCTCCTGGCTGACCGCTCCCTCTCCCGCCTCCTGAAGAAGGACTGGCCGAAGACCCTCACCGAGCTCGAAGAGCACAAAAAGGCGCGCAGACAATCCTGATGGAGAGCTCCGTCGGAACCCCACGCGGGAGGAACGCGATGCGCCCGATTGGGCTGAGGTTTGTTCAGGGGCGAACGCGCCCGAAGAGAAGGGCGGAGGCTAAGAAG
>JAPPOT010000559.1 GCA_028817855.1 Myxococcales bacterium | reverse complement strand
GCCGAGACAAGAGACAACGAGCAAGCCGAGCGTACGCGCCTTCACCGCTCCGCCGCGCGATAGGGATTGTCAGGCGGTGCAGCGACCCGCGCCCGCTGCGCGCGCTTGCGCCGCCAGGCCTTGCGCTTGCGCGCGGCCTTCCGCTTCACCACATGGTCATCGGCGCCCTCGACCGCCGGCGCGATTGCGGACCCGGGTGTGGGTTCTCGACCCACCTCCGCCGAAGCCTCCGCTCTCACGTTCGGCGGGGAGACCTGGGACGGGGATGGGCGTCGTACCTCCTTCGCAGCAGGCTCCACGACCAGGTCGTCCGGCCCCACGAGGACTTGCTCGTCCACGGCCTCGTCGTCGGGCCGCACCGGGTGCGCGGTCGGCGCGGTCGGCGCCACGGGTGCGCGCCTCGCGACGACCTTCATCAGCTCGGGGTCCCATGCGCCCACGGCGGCGAGCCCCAGGCCGGCCAACACCAGGAGACACGCGGCTACGAGAAGCGCCGTGCGACGCCAGGCGGGCGCGCGCTCCAACTGCCGCGGCCCGCTTTCCTCCTGCGCCGAAGACTCATTCGAGTCAGCAGCGGGAGCGACCTGCGCCGCGGCGCCGAACGGGCGCTCCACCACGGTCGGCGCCGTGGGCCGCTCGGTCGCGAACTCCGAGCGCAGCGGCGGCTCCGACGACCGCCGCACGCGGCTGTGCCCCCCCTCGTCGGCAGCCTGGGCCGCGCGCGCGTCGGCGGCACGCAGGGCGCTCTGAATTCCCTCGCGCTCGGCGTCCAGCTTCCCGGACGCCAGCAGCTTGACCAGGTGCGCGACCGCGCGCGGCGGCGCGATCCCACCGACGCTGGGCGCCGCCTTCTCGATCGCCGCGATGAAGGCCTGGGCACTGCGATAGCGCTTGCGGGGATTGCGGTGCAACGCGCGCATCACCACGTCATTGAGAGGCGTGAGCTCCTCACCGTGCAACGAGGGCGGTGGCGTCGGCTCCTGCAGCAGCTTCTGCAGGGTGACCCGCGCGTCCTTGTCGTAGAACAGGCGCTGACGCGTGAGCGCTTCCCACAGAACCACCCCCATCGAGAAGAGATCGGCGCTCCCGTCCACCGGCTTGGCCGCAGCCTGCTCCGGTGCCATGTACGAGAGCTTGCCCTTGATCTGGCCCGACTCGGTGGAGGCGATGCGTCCGGCCGCCCGCGCCACACCGAAGTCCGTGACGCGCGTCACCCCATCGGCGCCGACGATCAAGTTGTGCGGCGAGACGTCGCGGTGAACGACGTGCAGGGGTTGTCCGTGGTCATCGGTGGCGCGATGGGCGGCCGCGAGCCCGGCCAGCGCATCGACCACGATGCGCAGGATCACCGGGATCGTGATGCGCTTTCCCGCCGCCGCAGCTGCCCGCATGAGCGCGGCCATTTGCTCGCCGGGGACGTACTCCATCACCAGGTAGTAGCCGCGCTCGCGGTCGCCACCCATGTCCAGCGTCGAGACCACGTGGCCGTCGTGGATGCGCGCCGCCACCCGTGCCTCGTCGAGAAACATGTCCATGAAGTGTTTCTGCCGCGAGAGATGCGGATGCAGGCGCTTGACCGCCACGAGGCGTCCGAAGCCCGCCACCCCGCAGGCACGCGCCACGTGCACGGTCGCCATGCCGCCCGTGGCGAGCTCGCGGAGCAGCTCGTAGCGGCCGAGCATGACCGGCGCGCCGCTCGGCACGCGGCTCGAGGCGGGCGCGCCGGTCACAGTGTCCCCCTGAGCTGCACACGCAGCCCGCGCCCGTCGCTGCCGACCTGCACCACCGGCGGCGCTTCGTCGGGGTGGTCGAAGTCGGTCCACAGCAGGCCCAGCAGACCGCTGGTCACGCCAAGCGCGACACTCGCTCCGAGTAGCAGCCGCGTGCGCGTCTCGCCGGCCTGCGCACGCGTGCGCGCGAAGTGAGCGTGTCCCACCGCGCGCGGATCGCCAGCCTCACCGTCACGCAGGGCACGCTCGTAGTCGTCGGCGGCGGCGTACATCTCGCTCGCCGACCACACCGTCACCGCGGCCATCCCCGCGGTCAGCACCAGCGCGCCGTAGAAGACCTCGGGTGGCAGGCCATCCGAGGTCGATGCCCGTGCCACCGCAGGCGCCGGCTGGGGGGGCTCGACCGGCGCGGGCTCCGGCGCCTCGCCCGGCTTGCCTGCCAGCTCCGCACGCACGCGCTCCACGTCCCGCGGGCGCTTCGCCAACTCGTAGCTCCGGATCGCCTGCTCGAGCGCCACCTGCGAGGGCACCGCCACGTGGGCGGCCTCGAAGAGTACCCCGGCGCGTCGATAGTCGCGTGCCTCAAACGCTGTCGCGGCTTGGTCGTAGCGCTCGGCCGCGAGCGCCTTCCGCCGCGCCGCGACGCCCTCGCCGTCTGCCCGTGCCGGCGCGCAAAGCGCGCTGCCGAGCATCACGGCGACGACCGATGACACGATCCTCAAACGCGCGCGCGCAACCACCCAACTAGGCTATCGCGCACGCGCGGATCGATCCTGACGCCCCCCCCACCGCTCCATGACCGGGTTCTGACGAGAACCTGACGAACCGAATCCCCTCAAGGATTGCCGGCCAGTGGCCTGCGGGTCATGCTCCGAATGGGGCGAGATGTACAACCACGAGCCCACCGAGTACCGCTGCCCGTTTTGCGAGTACATACGGCGCGACGACACGCCACGGGCACCCGTGGGCTCGATCGTGCACCAGGCCGGGTTGGCGACCGCCTTCCTCGCGAAATCCCGCTTTTCGCGCATTCCGGTCAACGTCCTGGTCGTCCCCAACGACCACGTCGAGAATCTATACGACCTGGACGCGCGCTATGCCGCCGACCTGCACCGAATGACCCGCGCCATCGCGCTCGCGCTCAAGGGCGTCTACGGGTGCGACGGCGTCTCCACGCGCCAGCACAACGAGCCCGCCGGCTTGCAGGACGTGTGGCACTACCACGTCCACGTCACCCCCCGCTTCCCCGGCGACCGGCTCTACGCGATGCAGTTCACCGACTTCCCGAAGGCCGAGCGAGCACGGGAAGCCGCACTCCTGCGCGCCTGGATCGCCGACCAGGCCGCGCACGTGCTGCAGGACGCCTGACCGGGCTTCCGTTCCGTGGTACCCACGGCCATGGCCTATTCGGAGAAGCTGGCGCAGCGCATCCGCGACTGCCTCGGGGACCGGGTGCCCTTCGAGGAGCGCAAGATGTTCGGCGGACTGTGCTTCACCGTGCACGGACACATGGTGGCCGGCGTCGTCGATGACGAGCTGATGGTGCGGGTGGGACCCGACGCCTACGAGGCGTGCCTGAAGAAGCCGCACGCGCGCGAGATGGACTTCACCGGTCGCCCCCTCAAGGGGATGGTCTACGTCGGCGTGCCCGGCATCAAAACGAAGCCCTCCCTGACCACCTGGCTCGGCCGCGGCGTGGAGTTCGTCGGCTCGCTCCCGCCCAAGAAGCCGAAGAAGCCACGGCCCCGCAAGCGCAAGGCGCCGGCGCGCAGACCGCCGGTCAGCACAGGCTGACTCACTCGAGCTCGATCTCGTGGCCCCGGAGCCAGTCCCTGGCGACCTGGGCGTAGTGCTCGTCGCGAAACTGGTACCACTGCTGCTCGACACCCCGCCGCCGGACGACGGCCTTGAAGTGGCGAAAGGCGCCCCGCCCATGGACGGCGTCTCCGAGCTCTTCCGCAAGGGCGGGCCCCTGGCTCTGCGCAAACCGCTCCATCGCGGGGTAGCTGCGCTACGTCGAGGATTTTCTCGAGGACGTAAGCCGCTCCTGGGCGAACCTCGGCGATTCCCTCTCCGCTTCAGAACCACCTCCCTGGAATAGCCAAGACCCGTCAACGCGTTGTTCCCCCAGCGCGGCGGGAGCCGCCGGGGGGTAGGTCAGTGCCTACACCATCACACTGCAACCCGGGCGCCGCGAAGTTGTCTAGAATTGAAGGGCGCCGTGGAGAGGGCTGAAGCGCAGGTCGGGGAGGTGTTGGATCGCTGTGCGCGCAGGCGCCGGGCGATCATCGCCGCGCGCGCGCTGCAGCGCTGGTCCGAGCGTAGCTGGCCCGGCCTCGCATTGCTGCTCGGGGCCTCCGCGATCGCGCGCCTCACGCACGCCGATCTGCTCCCGGTGGCGGCCGCAGCCGGGCTGTGGCTGCTGGCGACGGCGACATGGACCTTCCGAGCGCGCCGCGCGCTGTCGTTTCCTGGCTGGGTGCTCCCCGCCTACGTCGATCGCCACGGCGGCGCGCGCGGGTCGCTGATGCAGGCGCTCGAGCAGGACCGGGCTGACCTGCCGATGCCCGCTGGCGTCCGCGAGGTCGCCCTGCCCCGCCCGCCACTGGGCCGCTCGCTCACGGTCTGGGCGCTGCTCGCCGGCAGCGCAGCGGTCGTGCTGTTGTCTCCGCTGCCCGAGCACATCGCGCGCGCGGCGCGGCAGGACACACCCGCGCCGGTGCTGCGCACCGACCGGCTGCTCGAGCAGGTTCGCCAGGCGGCCCCGGAGCAGCAGGCGTTCGTCAAGTCCGCACGCGAGGCGCTCAAGAGCCTGGCCGCCCAGAAAGAAGGCCTCGACCGCTCCGACTTCGAGGCCCTCGAGCGGATCGACAGCGACGCGCGGCGCCTGCTGCGCCAACGCGGCGAGCAGCTCGCCGCCCAGCGCGAGGCCCTCGAGGAGCTCGACGCGTTGCTCGCGCGCCAGGCCGAGGCCGGCAAGGCCTCCGAGGCCGCGGGCACCCTGGGTCAGGACCCCGGTCGCCTGCTCGAGCTCATGCAGCGCGCGGGCCTGAGCAAGGAGCAGATCGCGCAGATGCAGCAGGGCGCGGGCAACGAGGGCAGCAAGGGGCAGAAGGGCAAGGCTCCACAGAACACGGAGGGCGGCGGCGGCTTCCAGCGCGACGCGGTCGAGGCCCTGCGCAAGCAGATCGGCGAGCTGCGCCGCATCAACCTCGCCCGGGGCGAGCAGCTGGGCGAGGGGCAGCAGCCGGGCCCTCCCGGTGGCGTCGATCGCGGCCCCGGCGTCGCGCCGCTCGAGCTCACCCACCAGACCGCCGAGCAATCGAGCCGCTACGACGCCCAGGGCTTCCGCGCGCGCAAGAGCGAGCGCACGGTGATGCTCGCCAGCGGCACCAGCAAGCGCGGCGACCGGCCCGCCGAGGACACCCACGGACAGGCCGGCACCGAGTTCAACAGCGGCACCCGCACCGAGCTGTGGGACAAACGGGTCAAGCCACGGCATCGCGCCGTGCTAAGGAGCTACTTCGGGGGGAAATGACGACGCAGCCGACCGCCACCGAGCCGCAACGCCTGCAGGAGGTGCTCAACGGCATCCTCTTCGGCAAGCCCGAGCTCACCGCCATGACCACGGCGGCCTTCTTCGCCGGCGGCCACGTGCTGCTCGAGGGACTGCCGGGCCTGGGCAAGACCGTACTCGCCAAGTCGATGGCCGCCGCCACCGGGCTCGACTACAAGCGCATCCAGTTCACGCCCGACCTGATGCCGGCCGACATCACCGGCACGCACCTGCTCGAGGACGGTCCCGAGGGCAAGCGCCTGCGCTTCGTGCCCGGACCGGTCTTCACCCACTTCCTGCTGGCCGACGAGATCAACCGCGCGTCGCCCAAGACCCAGGCCGCCCTGCTCGAGGCCATGGGCGAAGGCTCGGTCACGCACATGGGGCAGTCGCGGACGCTCGAAGCGCCCTTCTTCGTGATCGCGACCCAGAACCCGATCGAGATGGAGGGCACCAACCCCCTGCCCGAGGCCCAGCTCGACCGCTTCGCCATCAAGCTGATGGTGGCCGCCACCGACGAGGCCTCGCTGCTGCGCATCATCTCCGAGCGGCGCGAGGGCAGCCCGCCCACACCGGAGGCGGTGCTCGACCGCGCCGCCGTGCTGCGCTGCCGCGAGGCGATCGAGCAGGTCTTCCTGCCCGAGCCGGTGGCCGTGATGATCTCGCGCCTGGTCGCGCGCGCCAACCCCGAGCACCCGGACGCGGGCGAGGCCGTGAAGAAGCACGTGCGCTACGGACCCTCGGCCCGCGCCGCCATCTGGCTGACGCGCATGGCCCGCGCGCTCGCCTTCATCGAGGGGCGACAGGGCGTGGGCTTCGAGGACGTGCGCAGCGCGGCACCCCACGTCCTGCGCCACCGCCTGATCCTCAGCTACGGCGCGCGGCTCGACTCCGTCACCGCCGAGAGCTTGATCGCGGAGCTCGTGGAGACCACGGAGAAGGACGTCCTCGGGGGGCAGGACCATGGCAGCGCGTAGCGGCGACGCGGCATCGCGCGGTGCGTGCTCCCTTGGCATCGCCGTGCTGACCGCTGCGCTCGGCCTGGGCGCGGTGGCCACGCCAGCGAGCGCCCAGTTCGAACGCAGCAAGCTCAGAGTCACCAAGGACCTCGCGGTGGAGGTGCTCCACGGTTACCCGCGCAGCCGTCACAACCACTACTCGCCCGTCACCATCGGGCTGTCGATCCGCAACCGCGGGCCGGAGCGCACCCTCGAGATCGAGGTCGACGGCGACACCCGGCACACCCGCACCTTGCGCCTGTCGGCCGAGGACAAGCAGCGCACCTTCCTCTACCTGCCGAGCTCGATCGGCGACGCTCAGCGCCTCGACTTGAGGTTGACCGACGGGCTCTCGGGCAAGCGCAAGTCGTTCATCGCGGTCAGTCACACTCAGACCAAGGAGCCGATCGCACGCCTGGGTCACGTCTCGGCCGCTTTCAACGTCGCTCACCCCTTCGGGATGGTCGGCGACGTCGGCGGGCACATCCCGGACAGTTGGCGTGGGCTGGTGGGCCTGCGCGCGATCGCGGTCGAGCAGGCGCGCTACGACGGCTTGAGCGCGGCGGACCGGAAGGTACTGCTCGAGTGGACCGCGGCGGGTGGGCTGCTGCTGATCGTGCAGCCTGACGAAGTCTCGGCGGCGGCCGTCGCCCTCTCCGCCCCGCTGCTCGGCAGCCCCCAGTCCGTGCCCGATGGCCAGCAGCAGCGCCTGGGTCACGGGGCGGTCGTCCACCTGCCCGCCGGCAACCTGGCGGAGGTCGACACCAGCTTCTGGACCGACATCGGCACATGCGAGAGCTGTGGCTGGACGGTGCCGGTCGAGGCGACCTGGGGCGAGCCCTTCGGCTACCTGCTCGACGAGCGTATCGGCAACCCCGGCGGCAAGCCGACCTTCGGGCTGTTCATCGTGCTGCTCCTGTTCGCGCTCGCGGTGGGTCCGGTCGGCTGGCGCTTCCTCGTCGTCGGAAAGCGACGCCCGCTCTACTACGTCAGCTTCGTGATGGTGAGCGCCCTGGTCTTCAGCGGTGGCGTGCTCGTGGCGGACGTCTTCGCGCAGGGGCTGACGCCCAAGGGGGTGGCCCACTCCCTGCGCGTGATCGATCAGGTGAACGATCTCGAGATCGGCACCGAGGAGCTGGCGATCTACGCGCCCACCGCACGTGGCACCCGCCTGGACATGGCGGCCGCGCACATGCCCGTGCTCCCCCGGCAGATGGGCGACGGCGAGCGCGGGGCCCTGCACGTCGACAGCGGCGACGGGCGGCAGTCGATCGAGGGCGCGATCGACGTGCGCTTCCGGCGCCTGGTCGGTGCGCGCTGGATCGGCAAGTCCGAGGGGCGGCTGGTGGTGAGCACCGAGGGCGGCATTCCCAGCGTGGAGAACCACCTGGGCGCGGACCTGCGCTCGCTCGTGGTCTGGCACGAGGGGCGCGCCCACGGGATCGAGGGGTCGCTGGGGCAGGGGCAGCGCGCCACCCTCGAGCCGCTCAGTGAAGACGACGCCGGCCAGCCCCACCTGCCGACCGGCTTCTTGATCGCCCAGTCGAGCGAGCTCGTGCAGGCATTGGCGAGCGGCGAGCTCGGCGGGCAGCGCTACTACGGCCTGCTCGAGCGCGACCCAGGGGACTCGCGGCTGATCGACGCGCGCATGAACGAGACGACCCCGGGGGTGCACCTGGTGGCGGGGATCTACCGATGATCGAGGTCCGCGGGCTCACCCGCCGTTTCGGTACCGAGGATGTCCTGCGCGCGATCGACTTCGACGTGCCCGCCGGCAGTGTGTGCGGCTTCATCGGCCCCAACGGCGCGGGCAAAACCACCACCATGCGCATCCTGTCCACGCTGGACGTGGCCAACTCGGGCAGTGCGCTCATCGATGGCATCGACGTGGCGCTGCGTCCGGACCTGGTGCGCCAGCGCATCGGCTACATGCCCGACTACTACGGCACCTATCCGGACCTGACCGCGCGCGAGTACCTGGACTTCTTCGCGCGCGCCTTCCGGGTGCCGCCCGCCGATCGGCCTGGGCGAATCGAGGAGATCACCGCCTTCACCGAGGTCGGACCGCTGCTCGACAAGCCGATCGACGGGCTCTCCAAGGGCCAGAAGCAGCGCCTGAGCCTAGCCCGGGTGCTGCTGTCGGATCCGGCCCTGCTGATCCTGGACGAGCCGGCGGCGGGGCTCGACCCCCAGGCCCGCGTGGAGCTGCGCGAGCTTATCCAGCTGCTGGCGGAGGCCGGCAAGACGATCTTCATCAGCTCCCACATCCTGAGCGAGCTGGCCGAGCTGGTCACCTGGCTGGTGATCATCGACCGCGGGCTCGTGCGCTACTGCGGCAAGCCCGACGGCGCCCACGACGAGGAGCACAGCGAGGCCACGTACGTGGTCGCGCTCACCTCCGAGTTGCAGGACGCCCAGCGCTTCCTGCTCGAGCAGCCCGCCGTGCTCGGCGTCGAGGCCGAGGAATCGACCTTGCTGGTGCGGGTCGACATCGACGCCGAGCCCGCAGACGCGCTGATCGCGCGCATGATCGGGGCCGGCATCCGCTTCGAGCAGTTCTACCGGCGCACCGCCAACCTCGAGGACGTCTTCATGAAGGTCACGGCAAGGAGCAGCGATGCACCGCCTGGCTGAGATCGCGGACGCCCGCATCAACCCCATCATGCTCAAGGAGGTCTACCAGGCCTTCCGCAGCCGCACGCTGCTGGGCGGATCGCTGCTCGCGCTGGCGATCCCGCTGGTCACCTACCTGACGCTGGTGAGCGCATTCTGGCCCAGGAGCTCGTCCGACGAGGGTCTGGGCGGCGGCTTCTTCGCGATCGTCGCCGGTGTCATGGCGCTCGTCACCTGCATCATGCTGCCGGTCAGCGCAGGCTTGCAGCTGCAGACCGAGGTGCGCTCGCGGACGCTGGACCTGATCGCCCTGACCGCCCTGTCGCCGTGGCAGATCGCCTCCGGTCGCTTCCAGGCCACGCTGCTGCAGATCCTTCTGGTCTTCTCCTACATGGGCCCGTTCGCGGTGGCTGCGGTCGCGATGGGCGGTATCAGCGTGCCGCGCGTGCTGGGGGTGCTGCTTGCGGTGCTGCTGATGGCGATGCTGCAGGCCTCGGCCAGCCTGATGGCCGCAACCATGGTGATCTTCAACGAGCGACTGCGCGGCGTGGGCTGGCTGCTCTTCGGCCTCGAGGTCTGGTTCTTGGCCTCCGTTGTGCTGTCGAGCAGCTTCGCCAGTCCCGGGAGGAGTACCGGCCTGACCTGGTGGCTGGTCGGAATCGCGCTCACGCTCACCGCCTTCTTCCTGCGGCTGACCGCGGACGCCCTGACGCCAGCGACCACGCGCTGCTACGGCCCTTCCAAGCTGGCCCTGTTGCCGCTGCTAGCCGTGCTCGTGCTCCCCGCCGTCGTGGACGACGGCAGCGACAGCACCACCCAGGAGATCGTCACCGCGCTCGGGATGCTCACGCTGATCTTCTTCGTCATGCTCTGGAGCGGCAGCCGCCAGGCGACGGCGGGCGAGGAGCGCTTCCTCTACCCCCTGCGCAACGGCTACGAGAGCACCCTGATCTACGCCGGCTTCGTCACGGCGGCCCTGAGCGCATTGCTGCTCACCACCTCGCTGGTGCCGTGGTGGCTGCCGATCAGCTTCCTCTACTACTACTTCGCCATCACCGGCGTCGCGGTGCTCATGCACAGCCTGCTGCCGCGCAGCTGGCGCACCACCCAGGCCTACTACGGCGTGGTGGTCGCCCTGGTGATCATCAACCTCTTCGGCACGGGCATGGTGGCGGCCGCCAACGACTTCAACGGCGTCTCCTACGCGCTCGTTCCGTTTTCAGGCTGGCGCGTCTTCCTCCCGCTGACCCTGGACGGCCCCGAGAGCGTGCAGTGGCCATGGTTTGGTGCTCCGCCACTGGTCGCCACCGCTAGCATCTGGATGGCACGGCGACGCAACAAGAAGCTCGCATGACCCCGGGCGAGACCGCAGCCCGCGCCTGCGAGCGCTATCGCCTGCGCCGGGACCTGCGCCGGGTGCGCGGCGACATGGGGCAGATCAAGGGTGTGGGGGTGGGCTCGTCGGTGGAGTTCCACGACTACCGCCGCTACCTGCCGGGCGACGACCCGCGCCACGTGGACTGGGCGGTCTACGGACGCACGGGCGAGCTCAACGTGCGACTCTTTCACGAGGAGGTGCATCCCTCGGTCGATGTGCTGCTGGACGCCTCGCGCTCGATGGCGATCGCCGACGGCCGCAAGCGCGAGCTGGCCCTGGAGCTGGCCGACTTCGTGCTGCACAGCGCGCGGCTTCAGGGCAGCCGCGCTCGGCTGCACCTGTGCGGCACCGACGTACTGCCCGTGGAGCGGATCGCCGATGTGGCACTGGACGCGCCCGCGTCACTCCTGCTGTCGGAACCGGCGCGGTGCGCCCAGCGCCTGCGGCGGGGCTCGATGGTGGTGGTGATCAGCGACTTCATGGCCACCGAGCCACCCAGCCGCACGTTGCTCGCCCTCGGACAGCGCGCCGCCCAGCTGGTCGCCCTGCGCACGCTCGGCCCGTGGGAGGCCGCGCCCGAACCTTCAGCGCTCGCCACGCTGGAGGACGCCGAGGCGGGTGCGCAGCTCGCCACCGCGCTCGGACCGCGCGCGATCGAGGACTACCTGGGGCACCTGCACGCGATCGAGGACAGCGCGCGCCAGTCCTGCCGCGCCCTCGGCGGCGTCTTCGTACCGGTGACCTGCGACCGCCCCCTGACCGACGTCCTGCGTACCGACCTCCTACCGGCTGCGGTGGTGGAGCCAGTATGAGCGCGGAGGAGCACGGCGACGACCTCGCGGGTTGGGGGGACCCGAGCGGCTCCGCCGCACGGGGGGAAGGGTCGCGTCACCATTCCCCGGGTCAAGCCAATGGCCCGACGAAGAGGGAGCCGGCATGAGCTTGTCGCTCGTGCAACCCTGGGGGCTGCTCGCGCTGCTGTCGCTGCCGGTGATCTTCTGGTTGCACCAGTACGTGCTGCGCGGGCCGGTGCGGCAGGTGTCCAACCTCGCGCTGTGGTCACCGCGGGACGACGCCATGCTCGAGGGTGCCACGCGCACCCGGCCGCCGCCCACGCCGGTGCTGTGGCTGGAGCTCGCGGCCGCCGCGCTGCTGTCGCTCGTGCTGGCCGGCTTCGACGTGACGCTGGGCGCACAGCAGCAGCGCCACGTGGGGCTGGTCATCGATGGCAGCGCGTCGATGGCGGGCGGTCGATCTGGCGAGACGCCGCTGGAGCGGGCAGCCGAGGCGCTCGACGGCCTCGGCGCGAGCGATACGCGCGTGTCGATCGTGGCAGCGCGCGCACGGCCCGAGCTGATCGGTGAGGCGCGCATGACGATCGCCGAGGCGCGCGGCGTGCTCGGGGCGCTCGAGCCGAGCGGGGCGCGGGTGCGGCTGGGGCCCGCACTCGAGATGCTCTCGGGTCTGGGGGTCTCTCCGCAGGGCGTGCTGATCGTCAGCGACGATCCGGAGCTACAGCACCGCCAGCTCTGGCGCGTGGGCAGCGCCGCAGACAACGCCGGCGTGGCGAGCGCGCGCTGGCGGCCGGGGCAGGCGCCGTTCGTCGCCATCCGCCGCTTCGACGACCGGCCGCGCAAGCTCGAGCTGCGCGTAGCGATTGACGACGGCCCCGCAGCCGTCCATACGGTCGATCTGGGCGCCCACGCCGAGGCACCGCTGTCGTTTCCCGTGCCGCCCGACGCCGACCGGATCGAGCTGGCGCTGCCCGATGACGGCCTCGTGCTCGACAACCGCGTCACGCTGCTCGCGCCCCCCGCACGCCAGGTCATGGTACACAACGGCGCCGAGACCCCGACGCTGGCCCGCGCCGTCGATCGGTTGATCGCCGCGGTCCCGCTGCTGCGGTCCGCCGGCGCCGACGAGGCCGCCCTGCGCGTCGGCGACAACATGGCCGCACCTCCCTCGGATGGCTGGGTGCTCAGCTTCGAGCACGACGAGGGCGAGCCGCGCTGGGCGGGCACGCTCACCGCCGACCCCTTCTCCCCGCTCGCGGCCGGCCTCGACACCCACGGTCTGACCTGGGCGGGCCCCGCGCGCACCCCCCCCGCCGGCAGCCAGGCCATCCTGCTCGATGGCGAGCACCCGGTGCTGTGGCAGCACGGCTCCCTGCTGCGGGCTGCCGTCGACGTCGGCCACAGCAACCTGCTCTCCCACAGCGCCTTCCCGATCCTGCTGTCCAACCTGGCGGCCGAGATCGACCGCAATGCCGGTGGCCTGCGCCAGCGCAACTTCCTGCAGGGCCAGCGCCTGGTGTTGCGACGCCCCGGCGACTGGCGAGGTCCGGTGACCTGGAGCGCGCCGGACGGGGAGGAGCGAACCTTCACGGCGGACGAGCGCACCTTCGATCTGGGCACGCTGTCGGCCGCCGGCCTGCACCGCATCCAGGGCGAGGGCTTTGCGGAGACCTTCAGCGTAGCCTTCATCGACGGCCGCGAGTCGAACCTGGGGCTGCGCGCCACACCCAACGCGCGCCCCGAGCTGCACGCCGAGCTCTCACGCGACCGCGACGACCGCACCCACGCGCGCCCCTGGCTGCTGCTTCTCGCAGCACTGCTGGCCGCCGCCGCCTACTGGCTGCTTCTCCGGGGGCGCACTCCATGATCACTCCAGCAGCCACTTGTGCCCGCCAGGAAGCAGCAACGGAGGAGCGAAGCGACGACCTGGCGGGATGGGGGGCCCCGTGCGGCTTTGCCGCGCGGGGGGAAGGGTCGCGTGACCCTTCCCCGGGTCGGGCCGGCAGCCCGACGACAGGGGGGCGAATGTGACCTTGCACGCGCCCCATTGGCTGCTGGTCGCGCTGCCGCTGTTGCTGTTCTGGGCGCTGAGCTATCGGCAGCTCGGGCGCAGCCGCTGGGTGCGGCTGGCGATGGTGCTATCGCTGGGGCTGGCGCTGGCCGACCCGCGCGTCGCCGGCGCGCCGCCGTCCCCGCGCATCGCGCTGGTGGTGGATCGCTCGCGCTCCGCTGGCGACGAGGGGCTGAAGCAGGCGCGCGTGCTGGGCGAACAGCTGCACGAGACGCTCGGCGATCGCGGCCTGCAGCTGCACGTGCTCGGCTTCGGCGCGGGCGCGGGCCTGCTGGTCGCGCCGGGCGAGCCGCTCGAGGCCCTGCAGGGGTTGGGCCTTCAGGATCGCAGCGACCTGACCGCCGGGCTGCGGCTGGCCGCAGCACGCCTCGGTCCGGGCACCGAGGTGCTCGTGATCTCCGACGGCCTCTACACCGGCGACGACCCGACCGGCGAGACGGCGGCCCTGCGCGCGCGCGGGATCGCCGTGCACACGCTCACCCTGCACCCTACGGGCCCGGGGGACGCCGCAATCGCCGCGGTGCACGCCCCCAGCCGCGCCACCGCCGGACAGGCCTTCTCGGTCGGCATCGAGATCGACGCCCCGCGCGAGGCCGACGCGCGCCTGTCGATCGTCGACGGCGAGGGCCGCGAGATCGAGGGCGCGAACGTGCGGCTGACACCCGGGCTGCGGCGCTACGGCCTGCCGGTGCGGCCGACCGCCCTGGGCCTCAATCGCCTCCAGGTACGCCTGCAGGTCGCCGGCGACCCGCGCCCGGAGAACAACCGGGCGGCTGCCGCCGTGGTGGTCGAGGGCGCGCCGCGCGTCCTGGTCTACGGCGCCGGGGGCCAGGCCACCTCGCTGCATCGCGCGCTCGAGAGCGCGGGGCTGGTGGTCGAGCTCACCAAGCCGGGCACGCCGCTCACCGGCGCGGCACTGCAGGGTGTGGCCGCGGTCGTGCTCGAGAACGTGCCCCTGAACGACCTGGGCGATGGCGCCGACAGCGCGCTCGACTACTACGTGCGGCAGATGGGGGGCGGGCTGATCGTGACCGGGGGTCGCAAGAGCTACGCCATGGGCGGCTACTTCCGCAGCGAGCTGGAGGAACTGCTGCCGGTGGTGATGGACCGCCAGGACGAGCTGCGCCGCCCGCGCGTGGACATGGCGATGGTGCTCGACCGCAGCGGCTCGATGGGCGCACCGGTGGCCGGCGGCGCGACCAAGATGGACCTGGCCAACCGGGGCGCCGCCGAGGCGATCGCGCTGCTCGCACCCGGTGACAAGCTCGGCGTGCTGGCCGTCGACAGCGCGGCACACAAGGTGGTGGACCTGACGCCGATCGGCAGCGCGGCCGATCGGCGCAGCATCCGCGACAAGGTGCTGGCGATCGAGGCCGGCGGCGGCGGCATCTTCGTGCACACTGGCCTGGCCGCCGCGATGGGCATGCTGCTGCGGGGCGACGCACCGACGCGGCACATCATCCTCTTCAGCGATGCGGCCGACGCCGAGGAACCGGGCGACTACCGAGCGCTTATCGCGCGCTGGCTCGACGCCGGCGGCAGCCTCTCGGTGATCGGGCTGGGCACACGCACCGATCGGGACGCAGCGCTGCTCGACGACATGGCGAAGCTTGGCGGCGGTCAGGCCTACTTCACGGCGGACGCCATGCAGCTTCCGCGCATCTTCGCCCAGGACATCATCTACATCTCGCGCAAGACCTTCCTGCCCGAGACCACCCCAGTGCTGCCCGCCCGGGGCCTGCTCACGCTGGGCATGGGCACCGAGCCGGTCCCGAGCGTCGACGGCTACAACCTGACCTTCCTCGCGCGTGGCGCCGAGGCCGTGCTGGTCAGCGGCGACGACAACGCCGCGCCCCTGGCCTCCGCCTGGCAACGGGGCGCCGGCAAGGTGGTCGCCGTGACCTTCGAGGCCGACGGCCCCCACACGGGCGCGCTCGCGGCCTGGCCGCAGTACAAGCGCTTCTTCCGCAGCGCCCTCGAGTGGGTGAAGGCCGCGGGTCAGCCACCCGAGGTCAGCGCCGACATGCGCGTGGACGGAACGCGCGCCACGATCGAGGTGGAGCTCGACCCGGAGCTCGATCCGCCCGGCGAGGTCCAGGCGCTGGTGCTCGATCCCGACCAACGGGACGCCCGCTCGATGCAGCTCTCCTGGGCCGGACCGCACACGCTGCGGGCCAGCTTCGAGGTGGGCAGCGACGGCATCTACCAGGGCGTCGCCCAGGTCCCGGGGCTCGGGCCGATCACCCTGCCCCCGGTGATGCTCCCCTACTCACCCGAGTACGCACCACGCCGCGGCGGCCGCTCCGGCGAAGAGGTCATGACCACCCTGGCCGAGCGCACCGGCGGCAGCCGCTTCATCCACGTGAACGACCTGGCGCGCCGCCCTCCGCAACGCATCGACGACGGCCGGCCCCTGTGGCCCTTCGCGGTCGCGCTGCTGCTGCTGCTGGTCGTGCTCGACATCGCCCACCGCCGCGGCCTGCTCGATCCCGTGCTCACCCGCAGCCGCGCCGCCCTGCGCCTACCCCGCGTGCGCATGCCCCGCCGGCGCACCGCAGAGCCGGGTCGCACGGCCGAGGCCGCACCCCCGCCGGTCGCGGCGCCGGACGACCCACGGCCACCCGAAGAGCCGGAGCCTCCTCCGGAGCCCACCGAATCGCCCTACCAGCGCGCCAAGAAGCGCGCCCGCCTCCGCTAGCCCATGCGCCGCCCGGATCGATGACCGCCGCCACCAAGCTCGCACTCGCGATCGGCGCGGGTGTCGTCGTCTTCATCGTGATGCCCGCCACGGTTCTCGGCGTCTGGGTCCACTCCGAGAGGCAGCAGCTCGACGCCCTCCTGCAAGCGATCCCGGATGCCCAACGGACCGAAGCCTACTACCGCGTCCCCCGCGGTACCGCCGAGCAGAACGCCGCAGCCCGCGCCCTGCTCGAGCTCGGCGCCCGCATCGAACGCGACAGCCCGCTGCGCAAGTGGCCGTACCCGCAATCCGAGGACGCCTTCACCGCAGCACGATTCGAGCCGGTTGCGGCGCTCGCCACCACGCACGCGGCCCAGGCGGCGCGTGCCCGCGAGCTGCTGGCGCGCGAGCCCGTGCTCGGTGGCGTCGCATGCATGGACCGGACGGCACGCTATGGGGGCCTCAAGGCAGTCGGAGCGCTGCTCATGGCGGAGCACGAGCTCGCGCTGCGCGGCGGCGAGACCGATCGCGCGCTCACGCTCCTTCGGCAAAACGCATCACTCACGCACGTGCTGAACACGGTGCCGTGCCCCTACGCTCTGCGTGCCGACCTCACGATACGCGCGATGGTGCTCCTTCAGGTCGGCCGCCAGCTCAACGCAGAGCCGAGGGCCGCCGCCAGGCTGGCGGCCCTGCGCCGGCTCACGGCGTCGCTGAACGGACCGGAAGACGAGGTCATGGTGCGCGCCCTGCAGTGCGCGCGGTTCGAGACCGACCGCGACAACCAACACCCCTTCGAGCCCCCCGGGGTTCATGAGCGGAGGCGCGCCGAGCGACGCGAACGCGCCCCTGCACCCTGCCCTTGCGTGAGCCTCGCCTCAGGCCGCGTGCGAGAGCAACACGGCCGCCCTCCGCGATGAAGGCGACCTGGGCGATGACGATCGGCGCCGCGTTCGTCGCTCGCGCCTGCTTCATCGCATCCAAATCTCCCGGCGTCCTAGCCATAAGGAAACGCTGAACCACTTCACTGACTGGGGCCGCATGCTGCTGTGGCGGGGTGAGGTGCAGCTCTGGCCGATGGCCTGCAGCTTTGGCGGGAGAATCACGAGACCTGCACGGCCCAGGCAACCCGCGCCGGCCCTGGTCTGGCAGCGATCAGAGGCCTTCCAGCGCGAGCTCGCCGGTCGCGACGCACTGCAGCGTCTGGACCAGGAACGCGCGTTCGCGGGTCATCACGCGTTCCTTGAGCGACTCCACCGTGTCGCCCGGGTGCACGGCGACGCTGTGCTGGGCGAGCACAGCGCCGTGGTCGTAGATCTCGTCGACCAGGTGCACGGTCACGCCGGTCTCCCGCTCGCCGGCCTCGAGCACGGCCGCGTGCACGCGATCGCCGTACATTCCCTGACCACCGAACTTCGGTAGCAGGGCCGGATGCGTGTCGAGGATCCTGCCCCGATAGGCTGCCACCGTGCGCGGCCCGAGCAGCTTCATGTAGCCGAGCAGCAGCACCACCTGCACGCCGTGCTCGCGCAGCGTCTCCAGGATCGCGGCATCCCGCACGCCCGCGTCGGAGTAGCGCGAGCCCCCGATGCGGCGGGACGCGATTCCCTGCTCCTCGGCAAACCTCAGAACGCCGCTCTTCGCGTTGTTGCTGATGATCACCCCGACCTGCCCATCGAGCCGCCCCTGGGAACAGGCCTCCACCACCGCCCGCGTATTGCTGCCCTGGTGCGACGCCAGAATGCCGAAGGTGATCATGCGCCCTGACTACCATGCACACCGGGGCGTGTCCTCCTGGCACCTTGTGTCAGCGGCCCACGCAGCCCCAGTGCGCTAGGCTGCCCGGGATGGCGATCCCCGAGCTTCTCGACGACATGGTGTGGCAAGCGTGACGTTGGCCAGACCCGAGATGGCGCTCGTCGTGACACTCTTCCTGGGAGCATCCTGCGGCGCCTCGGAAGAGCGGTCGGCGGCTTCGATAGCACCGCAGGCCCCGAACGTCGCGACGTCTACAGCGGGCGCATCAGGCGACATGGAGGCAGCACCAACCTGCGAGTCGTTGCGGGCCCGTTGGGACGACATGATCGGACGCGGCCCGTTCCAGTGCCAGTCGAATGAGGACTGCGCGGTGGTCACCCACGGCGCGCCCTGCGCCTGCACCGCGACCGCCAAGGTCCTCTCCGCGGAGCTGGAGCCAGTCGCGGCTGAAATCGCTGCGCAGGCACGGCAGCTCGATCCTCCCCAGGACATCTGGGCGATCCCGTGCGACCTCGACTGGGACTTCGTCAGCTCCTGCGACGGAAGCCTGTGGACGAGCGCAACATGCCGCGAGGGCAGCTGCCACCCGGTGGCGGCCGGCTGCGGCTTCTAGGCTCAAGAGGGATCGGTGCCCTCCTGAACGTGTCGCTCGTACTCGTCCCGCCGGGCGGCCACGTCGAAGTCACGCAAGGTACCGCCGCCGGCAAAGTGGCGATCGAAGACCTTGCCAATGGCATAGGTCGAGGCGGCAGAGAGTGTGAGCTGGGCCGCGCCACCGACCAGCGTGCCCACGCCCGGCACCGCCTTGAACGCGCTCGCACCGATGCGCGCGACAGACACGCCGGTGAGCGCCGCCACCAACGCCTTCCCGGACTCGGGGTCGTAGCGCTGCCGGTGCAACTCGGCCAGACTCCGAACCAGGTCCAGCTGCACGGCCGTCACCGCAAGGATGTCGCCCAGTGGAACGGGTACCGCCGCCGCCGCGACCGCGTAGGCCACGTGCTGGCGAATGACACGATCGGCACGCTCGTTCGTGGGCCTGTTGGTTTCTGTGGTGGTCATGACCACCCTGATTGCAGGGCACGTGCCAGCGCCGCTAGCGCGCAAGTCCACGCATTTTCATGGGCACTCCTCGAAGACCGCAGGCCCGGCTGTACCTCCCATGACCAAGGCTGCACATCCGCTGCGCAGCGGTCGTGCAGAGGGGGACGCGGTCAGGAAGTTAGCCTGGCCGAGCCGCCCCGGTCTCTTTCACCACGGCGGCCAGGCCAACTTCCTAACCGCGTCCCCCGGCGCTCAGGTCAGCGCGTCCACTTGCACCGTGTAGTTGCCCGTCTGCGCGGGATCGTAGAGCCGCACGGCGATCAAATAGTCGCCGGACGGGCCCGAGAACCGCGGCGCAGATCACCGCCGGCTCCCGGTCGCGTCCCCCTGTCGCCCGACGGGCGCAGTGCAGAATCGAGTCTTGGCAGAAGAGCGAGCGCGGGCACGACCCCGCATGGCGATCGCTTCGACGCCCGCGCGCGATGCATGGTTGGTGTTGTTTGGCTCCCTTGGCCGGGTGCCGCGTACCTTCACCGTCCGCGCGCTATGCTCGAGCCGTGAGCAGCAAGCGCGCGATGGTGGGATTGGCGATCGGTGCGCTGACCGTCGGCGCGCTGGTCGCCGCACTGATGGCGGTATGGCCTCGGATGGACTCGACGCTGCCGAGCGGTCACGCGCCGACGCAGGCCCTAGCAGGTCGGGACCCGTCGCTGCTGGCGGAGCATGTGGTGGTAGGGACCGAGGCGATCACTCTCGAGCTGCCGCTTCCGTACACCAAGCCAGACGGCTGGCGCCTGTGCGCACAGCTCGCGGAGGGCGCGTCGGTGCGCTCCGGCACACTCTTCACTGCGGGCGGCAAGCTGCTCTCGCTGCGGGTGCGCGCGCGCGGCAGCGCCGACGAGTCGCTCGCACTGGACGCGCTCAGCGTGCAGGACGAGCCGCCCGACCTCTGGGCCTGCTTCTCCAACACGTCCCCCGCGCCGCGGGACGTCACCTGGTCCCACGTGGAGCTGAGCGCGGAGCACCCGGCCGTGCTGCGCAGGGTCATTTGGTCGCGAGATCCCTCGAGCTACCTGCGCTAACGCCTCTCTTTCCAGGCCGTCAGCAACTCCATCAAGTCCTCCGGCTGCGTCTCGTAGACGTGCGCGCCCTCGCGGATGGTGACCCAGGGTTGGGCGCTGCGGGTCCAGATGTGGGCGGCCGGCGTGGCCCAGCGCGTGTCGTCGAAGGTGCCGAAGGGCATCCTCAGGATGCCATTCGTGTCCTTCCACAGGGTGGTGCCGCAGGCCGCACACCACTTCTTCTTGTCGGAGTACGGGGGGCTCTCGACCTCGCCTCGCGTCACACGGACATCGGATGCGCTTGCGACCAGCAAGAGCGAGCACGCGCTGCCGGTGCGCGTCTGACAGTTGGTGCAATGGCACGCGTAGAGCGTCAGTGGCTCACCCTGCAGCTCGTACCGGACCTCACCGCACTGGCATCCCCCCGCTTGCTTCGCCATTCGATCCTCCACGATGCGGCGTGACGTCGATCGCGCAATCGACCTTGCCGCACCCACCCCCCGCACTATCGTGACGCCCCAATGACGCGATGTGACATGGAGCTGGCCGCGGACATCCATAGGGTGGCACACATCACGGGACGGTTCCGGCTTCGCTCCGGGCTGACCGCCGATCGCTACTTCGACAAGTACCGCTTCGAGTCCGACCCCGCGCTGCTCGGGCGCATCGCCGACGCGCTGGTGCCACACATCCCCGACGGCATCGACGCGCTCGCGGGCCTGGAGCTCGGGGGCGTCCCGATCGCGACCGTGCTCGCCCAGCGCACCGGCAAGCCCGCGCTCTTCGTGCGCAAGAAGCCGAAGGAGTACGGCACGCTGCGGCTCGCCGAGGGGGGCGACGTTGAGGGCCGCAGACTGCTGATCGTGGAGGACGTCATCACCACGGGCGGCCAGATCCTCGAATCCACCGGCGCACTGCGCGACCTGGGGGCCGACGTCAGCCACGCCCTCGTCGTGATCGATCGCCTCCAGTGCGGTAGTGCAAACCTTCAGGCGCACGGCATCGAGCTGCGGGCCCTGCACTCGATCGAGGAGCTCGAGCGCGCGGGGGCGTGACCCGGACCGCACCCCCCAAAACGGCGCTAGGCAAAATCCGTGACAAGAGCCCAACTGTGGCCGGCTTCACTGGACCTGTGCGTGGCTTGCGCCTACATCTCGGAGCCAGGAGACGCGGTATGGAGCATGCGCGAGGGGGTCCCCAGGCCGGAGCATGGCTGATGGGGGCGGTGTTGCTGGTCGTGGGCTGCGACCTGGACAAGTCGCCGAGCACGACCACCGAGAGCGGTGCGATCTCGGCGGAGGGTGAGGACGATCCCAACGGGACCGAGGGCGAGGGCTCGGCGGAGGCCAGCAGCACGAGCACGGCCACCGGTGTCAACCCGGATCCGATCATCACGCCGCCGAGCACGGGTGAGTCCTCGGCCCGCGACCCGGGACCGGAGGTGATCATCCGGCCGACGCCGCCCGGCGATGGCGACGGCGACAGCACCGGGGACGGCGACGGCGACAGCACCGGGGACGGCGACGGCGAGAGCGAGGAGCTGTGCGGCAACGGCGTGGTCGACGACGGCGAGCTGTGCGACCCGGCGGCGGGCGCGTGCTGCAACGCCACCTGCGACGGTGCGCTGGACCAGGGCACCGAGTGCCGCGCAAGCGCGGGTGCCTGCGACCTCGCCGAGGTCTGCGACGGGAGCGCCTTCAGCTGTCCGGACGACGCTGTCGCCGCGAGCGG
>JAPPOT010000683.1 GCA_028817855.1 Myxococcales bacterium | reverse complement strand
GAGCGGCGACGGTGACGACGACCAGGATGGCCACGAAGGCCACGTCAACGACGGCGACTCTGGCGACCCCATCGAGATCGAGGGCGAGTGGGCCAGCGAGTTCGGCGATGAGAGCATCGATTCCGAGAGCTGGGGGATGCAGATGGTGATCCGCTACGACAACGACGACAACGTAGCCATCACCCAGAACGCCGACGATGCCGAGTGGAGCCCCGGCCTGTTCAATCGCGTGGTCTGGACCGAGCCCGAGGACGGCGCCTTCTTCTATTGCACCGTCGACTTCGACCTGGAGAGCGCCGAGGACGCCGAGGCCAGCACGATGACGGCCGATGACAGCGACCCGGACAACAGCGGCTGCGGCGGCTTCAACTGGACCAAGCTCGAAGCGCTCTAGCCTGGAGAAGCCATGCATCCCATGCGGCTCGAGCGGCCCTGCGCCACGCGCAGGGGGCCGCTGCTCGCCCTCGTGATCGCCGCAGCCGGCTGCGGCGACGACCCGGATGCCGCGCCCTACGCGAGCGAGCTCATCCGTTTCGACCCCGGCGCCGAGGCCGGCTACGGGGAAGAGGACCTGCCCGACGTGGTGCTCGGGGCACCCGATGGCCGCGGCACCATGATGGGCGCGCTAGACGTGCTCAGCCTCGGCATCGGGGGAGAGATCGTCCTAGGTTTTGGCGATCGCGCGATCGTCGACGGCGATGGGCCCGACTTCCTGGTGTTCGAGAACTCCTTCTGGCCCGCCGGCGACGCCGAGGCCGTATTCGCCGAGCTGGGCGAGGTCGCGGTCAGCCCCGACGGGGAACGCTGGGAGACCTTCGAGTGCGGCGAGTCTGCCCCCGGGCAATACCCCGGCTGCGCGGGCTGGAACCCCACCCTCGAATACGACCCGGACACTGTCGTGCCACTCGATCCGGAGCTCACCGGCGGCGATCCCTTCGACCTGGCCGAGGTCGGCCTGGAGCGCGCCACCCACGTGCGCATCCGCGACCTGGCCAGCGAGGGCTCCGCTCCCAGCGCCGGCTTCGATCTGGACGCCATAGGCGCCATCCACCTCGAGTAGGGTCTCACCTCACGCGGCGCCAGCTTCCTGGGCCGGCGACACTCGGCGTGAAGGAGCTGATGATGTACTGGGCTCGGCGGTTGCGGGGCTCCGGAGTGTTGTCTGGAGTCTTCACCGCCGGTGCGCCCTCACCGAAGCCGCGCACGAAGATCGGGATGCCGGAGAGGCCGTGGGTGCTGAAGTAGTTGGCGATCGACTGGGCGCGCTTCTCGGAGAGCACCTGGTTGTCACGGGACTTGCCCACGGTGTCGGTGTGGCCGGCGACGTAGAGCTTCACGTCCATCAGCTTGGCGTACTTCCGCACCGCTTCCTTCAATAGCGCGAGGGGCTGTACCAGCTTCGGCTCTTCCTTCTTCGAGATGTCCCACTTGGCCGTTGCGAAGGCGACGTCTTCGTGCGGGATCTCCAGGTAAAAGTAGATCACCTGGGAGCCGATCCAGTAGCCCTTCGCGTCGGTGACCTTCAGCTCGAGCCGGAAGTTCTCACCCTTCTCGCCCAGGTCAGGCCAGCTGATGCTCAGGCGCGTGCCGGGCGCCGGCGCGTCGTACTCGCGGTCGCCGACGTGCAGCAGCTCGCCCTCGGGCGAGAAGACCTGCACCTCGGCAGACGCCGCAACCGTGCCCAGCGTGAAGTGGATCGTGCGATTCTGCACATCCACATCGTTTTCGCTCAGTGTCAGCTTCAGCCTCGGATTGGCCGCCGCCGGGGCGGCGAGGGCCGCAAGCAGCAGCATGCCGAGCAACAGAGCGCGCACGCCTCTGGTCTACGGGAGGCGTGCCCGGCGGGCAAGCCCCCGGGTCTTCAACGCAGCACCAGACGAAAGAAGCTGCCGTGGGGTACGCCCGTTCCGCTCGTCACGCAGGCACCCATGGTCAGCCCGTAGAGATAGTCGTCCGGCCCCAGCCGCAGCGCCATGGTGCCGCTGCCCAGGTGGGTGAGGTGCTCGTCACGCACGAGCTCACCGGAACCGTCGAGCTCCGCGATACGCAGGTTGCCAAGACACGCGTCGCCGTAGAGCATGCCGCCCTGCAGCTGGCCCCGATAGCGATCGGTCTCGGCCTCGCGATACTCCAGCCCCACCCATGCCACGCGCAGGGTCGTGGGCTCGGCCTCGGGATCGTCGAGCACGTGGGGGTCCTCCTCGTCGTGGCTCCAGACCACGACCGGATCGATCGTGTCGGCGCAAACCTCGGTTCCGCACGGCCCCTCGGACGCAGGCCACCCCAGATCGAGGCCGGCGGCGTCGACCACGTTGATCTCCTCGTAGTCGTCGAGCCCCACGTCGCCCACCCAGACGCGACCGCGTCCGTCGATCGCGAGCCGCCACGGAGACCGCAACCCCCAGGCGTAGAGCGCATCGTCGCCATCCATGCCCACCAGGGGATTGTTCGCCGCCGGTGCATGCCCTTCGCCCGCCGCGTCCAGCTCCGGCTCGATGCGCAGCAACCCTCCGAGCACGTTCGTCGTATCGGCCGCATTGGCACGGTGCGTCTTGTCGCCAAAGGCCACCCAAAGGTGGCCGCTCTCGCCGAAAGCCAGCGCGCCCACGTTGTGCCAGGGGTCCTGGGCGCTGGCTTCGGCCTCGACGACGACGGGCGCGCGGCTCGCTGCGGTGCGGTCGTAGTCCGCTGGATCGAAGACATGACGAAAGACGCCCGACTCCTGGGCGCTCAGGCACAGTCCGACGTAGAGGTAGCCGTTGTCCGCAAAGGCCGGATCGAAGGCCAGTGAGATCAGGCCGCAATCCTCCTCGTCGTGCAGCCCCTCGATGCGCAGCTCGCCGAGGGGCTCGAGCCGGTCCCCCCCCAACCGATAGTGCAGGATGCGGCCATCCTTGAGCAGCACCAGCAGCTCATCGCTGCCGGGAATGAAGGCGAAGTCGGTGGCGTACGGCAATGGACGGTCCAGCTCAAGGCTCTCGACCGCGAAGCGTGGCGCGCTCGGCGAGGCGCCCCCGTCCGCCTCCATGGTCGCCCCCGAGGCCTCCCCGTCGCCACAACCGAGTGCGGTGGCCAGCGCCAGAATCGCAAGGCATGGGCGGGGAGCGGTCACGCAGCTGCTATGGCACATCGCGGACGACGGATCCAACCGCGGGAGCGAAGGTGTATGCTCCGCGCCATGTCCTTCGATGACGCGCTGCGTGCGCACTACCCGGGCGCGCTCTCTGCCGAGCGCTTCGTGGTCCACAGCCAGCGCGAGCTGGCAAAGCACGGCTTCGACGAGGCCAATACCATCGCCTGTGTGGGCACCTGCCGCGACGAGCTGTGCGTGCCGCTGCGGCGCGCGGTGATGAACGCCTGGGGCGAGGCCTTCAACTTCTCCAGCCTGGCGGGGATGCTCCTGCTCGGCACCGCCGGCTTCAAGGCCGCCCACGCCCACGCGCCGGTCGTCGGCGGACGCGAGCGCTACCTCTACGTCGCCATGCCGCATATCGGCATCGCCGAAGACGGCTCGATCGGCACCGCGCGACGGGTCGGACGCGAGGGCGACTCGACGCTGTGCGGGGCGCTTGTAATGCTGGGCGCCGAGCTGGCTGCCGGACCGCTGAGCCTCGAGGAGGACGCGGACAACCCCGAGCTGACCCAGCTTCGCCGCAAGCTCGCGCCGCACCTGCAAGCCGGCACCGAGCTTCCCCTCGTCGAGCTCACGGACGTCGCCCAGCGCGTGATCGAGCAGGACCTGGAGCGGCTGATCGAGCTCACGGTGGACACCGCCAGCGCCGACTACGCAGTGCTAACCGGCGTGCAGGTCCACGCACCCGGGGGCCGGACCTTCGTACGCCCCGGCCTCAGCTACGCCTGCGTGCGCGGCGCACGACACGAGCTGCCAACGCCAGGCTGAGGCCCCACCACGACCACGCCGGTGGGCCTTCGCTGCCGCCGACGCGGCACCCGCACCCCCCCCGATCGTCGGACAGGCGCCCCCTCTCGCTGCGGCAGTCGCCGCCATCACAGCCCGCATCGGGTTCACCGGCGTCGTGGTGCGCCAGCTCGCAGCTGGCGCTGCAGCCCGCGAAGCCCCCGCGTTCGCAGTCCTCGCCGCTGTCGACCACGCCGTCCCCGCAGCGCGCCTCGCTGCAGTCCAGCCGGCAGGCATCGGGCTCCGTGTCGCTGTTGGCCTCGCCCCCGTCGCAGGCCTCGCCCTCGTCCACCACACCGTCGCCGCAGGACGGCGGCCGGCAGTCCAGTCGACAGCTTGCGTCCGGAGCCTGACTGTTGCGCTCGCCCTCGTCACAGGCCTCGCCCTCGTCCACCACCCCATCCCCGCAGGCGGGCGCGCGGCAGCTCGTCCGACACGCATCGGGCACGTCGTCGGCATTGCCACCGGCTTCGTCGCAGTCCTCCGGCGGCTCCACCACGCCGTTGCCACACTCGGCCCAGCCCAGGTCGCGCAACAACGCCAGCGTCAGGTCAAGCTCGTGGCTCGGCCGAGCGCGCGCCGAGGGCTCCATCAGCGCATCGGGCGACAGCATCGGATCGAAGTGACTGATGCCCACACGCTCCGGCCTGTCGGTCACGCCGAGAAAGGGCAAGCCCAGCTCGTCCGTCCCGATGAGCCGCGCCGTCTCCCCGCGCAGCGTGATCATCACCGGGCCGGCGGCCGCCGCTGCGGCCAGCGCGAGCGCGTCGGGGCGCGCCACCGTCACCACCGGGATGCGGATCGGCAACGTGCTGAGGCGCCCGAGCGGCAGCGGCGGAATCGACCAGGGCGCGCCCTCCTCACCGACCAGCAGCAGCGCCCGCGCGCCGAGCACCTCGGCGTCCGCCGCCAGCTGGGGCTCCCGGCAGTTGGGATCGACCAACAGCACGCGCCCCTCGAAGTCGCCCGGAGGCAGGCACCCACCGTCGAGCGCGCCGACCTGCAGCTCGCCCCGCACGGCGCCGGGCAAGGGCTGTAGACCGAAGTTGGTGCGGCCGATCGCGCCGGAGAAGCCATCCACCGCGGGTGAGACCTCGATCTCCCACACACCGCGGTCGAGAAACTCCGCCGCCGCGGCGCGCAGCGCCGGCCCGTCGAAGACCAGAGCGCGAACGTGGGTGAGCGACTCCAGCCGCTCGGCGTCGTCCAGCTCGGTGAGCGGCTTGCCAAAGACGTTGTCGAAGATGCGCGCCGTGAAGGCGTCCGGAAAGCCGTCGGGCAGCGCCCCCGTGCGCGGGTCGAGCAGCGTCGCCATGCCGAGCCCGTGGGCCATCTCGTGCAGCATGATCTCGACCATGTCCGCGGTGCCGCCCGCGCCATCCAGCCCGTAGTAGAAGGGACGCTCGAAACCACAGCGCCCGTCGTCGAGCGCGCCATTGAAGCTCGGGATGATCTCGGGGTCGTCCGGATCGAAGTCGCGGCCGGCCAGGGGGTTCGCGCGCGCCGACGCGTGGAAGCTCTCCGGGTCGGCGCCCGGGG
>JAPPOT010000185.1:21198-21468 GCA_028817855.1 Myxococcales bacterium | reverse complement strand
GCGACGATGCGATGAAGTTCAACGCCACGCGCATCGAGGTGAAGGCCGGTGAGAAGGTCAAGCTCGAGCTCGCGCACGTGGGCAAGATGCCGAAGGACGCCATGGGCCACAACCTGGTCGTGCTCGCACCGGGCACCGACCCCATGGCGTTCGCCCAGAAGGCTGCGACGGCCGTCGCCACCGAGTACGTGCCCGAGGGCGACAAGGCGGTCCTCGCCAAGACCAAGCTCGTCGGCGGCGGCGAGTCCGAGACGATCGAGTTGGAGCTCC
>JAPPOT010000185.1:0-21188 GCA_028817855.1 Myxococcales bacterium | reverse complement strand
TCGGAGGCGGCGTGTCGGAGACGTTCGAGTTCGAGCTCCCCGGCCCCGGCGACTACCAGTTCCTCTGCACCTTCCCCGGCCACGCGGGCCTGATGAAGGGCGTCCTGGTCGCGAAGTAGCCGGGGTTAGTCATGCCCGCGCGCTTTCGACCGCTGGTCGCAAGCGTCGAGTTCGCTCGCTCGTCACCACGCGGCAGCTGTGCTAAGCGCTCCCATAGGGGAGTGGCAATGTTGCAAGCGACACCGTGTGCCGGCCCGCGCGCTCGTATCGCGGTGGGGCTGCTGTCGATGACATCGCTCTGTGTTGCGGGCTGCGGCGGCGACGGACCCACAGGGACCTTCGCGCGTGGGCTCGGTGCGACAGACGAGGATCGAACCACCATGGACTTCGCCGGCAGTGGCTCCCATCGAGCGGTCGATGACGGCGAGGACCTCGTGGTCGAATTGTTCCGGACCACGTGCTTGATCCGTGACAGCGGGCTGTTCGTCATCGTTGGTGGCCTGGTGGACGCACCCCCCGGCGCCGAGCTCACTGCGGATCTCAACCGCGATGGTGACTCCCTTCCCATGGAGGTCCTCTGCTCCGATTGGACGTGCGATGCGGTGATCTGCCGCCGCGAAGAGGAAGCACAAAGCCCCGCCGTGTTCGAGCTCAACACTTCGGTCGCGTGTGATCGCGACTGCAACCGCGGCGGCTGGATACTCGCCTCGCTGCGCCTTCCGGACGAAGACGCAGAGGTCGTCGCAGAGGTGCAGCTGAACTGCCCTCCATGGCAGTGAGCCACGCGCGTCGCAACCACGACCTGCTGAAGGACCAGGTCCTGCGCGCCCTGGCTCCGCACCCGGCGCTGCAATTGCAGTCCCCGCAGCCTGGGGTGGAAGCCGAAGAGCCCCACGTGCTCGCGCAGGACCCGCCGCTCCCCCGCGCCGCCGGACCGTACCAGATCCCCATCCCCGGTCCGTGACCCGGGCACGATTTCGTGCTGAGATACGCGGGTGAGCAAAGCCAAAGTCGCCCTCATCCGCACCCGCGCTGACAGCGTCCTGTCGGACTATCACCGCCTGATGAACCTGGCGGGCTACCAGGACGTGGTGGCCAAGGACGCGGACACGGCGCTCAAGATCAACATCAGCTGGCACTTCTTCTTCCCCGGCTCCTCGACCACCCCCTGGCAGCTCGAGGGCGTGATCCGCGCGATGAAGAAGGACGGCTACGACAGCGACCTGATCCACGGCTGCCACAACCGCACGGTCGTGATCGACGCCCACCTGGGCGAGCGGGAGAACAAGCAGATCGACGTCATCCGCGCCCACGGGCTGCGCAACGTGCATCTCTACGAGGGCGAGGAGTGGATCGACGTGCGCGACGCGGTCGGGGACCTGACCAAGGACTTCCTGACCCTCAACGAGGTCTACCCCAAGGGCTTCTCGATCCCGAAGCGCTTCATCGGCGAGAACATCATCCACCTGCCGACCGTGAAGACTCACATCTTCACCACCACGACCGGCGCGATGAAGAACGCCTTCGGCGGCCTGCTCAACGAGCACCGCCACTGGACCCACCCCACCATCCACGAGACGCTGGTCGACCTGCTCATGATCCAGAAGAAGATCCACAAGGGGGTCTTCGCGGTCATGGACGGCACCTTCGCCGGCGACGGCCCCGGCCCGCGCTGCATGATCCCGCACGTGAAGAACGTGCTGCTGGCCTCCGACGACCAAGTCGCGATCGACGCCGTCGCCGGCCACCTGATGGGCATGGACCCGCTCAAGGACCTGAAGTTCGTGCGCCTGGCCCACGACATGGGCCTGGGCTGCGGCGACATCCGCGACATCGAGATCGTCGGCGACCCGCAGATCATGGAGGAGAACTGGAACTTCGAGGGCCCCTTCGCCAACATGACCTTCGCCTCGCGCAACCAGCACCGCATCTACTGGGGCCCGCTCAAGAAGCCGGTGGAGTGGTCGCTCAAGACCTGGCTCGCCCCATGGGCGTACATCGCCTCGGTCGTCTACCACGACGCCTACTGGTACCCGCGCTTCGCCAAGGAGAAGATGGCCGAAGTGCTGGGCAGCGAGTGGGGGCGCCTCTTCGCCAACTGGGGCGACGCGCAGCCCGACGCGGACGGCTACCCCAACGTGGGCGTCGCGAACCCGGACCTGACGCGCAAGGTCACGCTGCAGCTGGCCGAGGCCATGCGCCTGGCCGGCATGGCACTGGTCGAGAGCCCCGAGTTCAAGAAGAAGAAGACCGTCGCCGCCTGACACCGTCACGCCGGGCTAGGCTCCCGCCATGACCACCATCCAGCTCATGGTCGTCGCCCTCGTGCTGGTCGCGACGATGGTGGCTTGGCTTGGGCTCGAGCGGCGGAGGCTGTCGATGGAGGGCCGCGACGCCGCCCAGCTCGCCGACCTGGCCAACGACGCGGTGATGGTCGCTGACATCGTGCGCGGCACGATCCTCTACGCCAACCGCGCCGCCTGCGAGATGCTCGGCTACGGCCCCGGCGAGCTGAGCGACCGCCTCATGTCCGAGCTGCACCCCGGCGAGCTGAGCGGCCGCAGCGCCGAGCGCATCGCCGAGGTCTGGGAGCGCAAGGGCCTGGTCTACTCGGACCTGCCGCTGCTGACCAAGGACGGCGAGCGCATCGACGTCGAGATCAGCGCCAACCTGGGCCGCTTCCACGGCCAGCAGGCGGTGCTCATCTACGCGCGTGACATCCGCGAGCGCCTGGCCGCCGAGCGCCGCATCCGCGAGTACGCCGCCGAGCTGGAGACCCGCAACCGCGAGCTGCACGACACCCAGGAGCAGCTCGTCCAGACCGAGAAGCTCGCCTCCCTCGGCAACCTGGCAGCCGGAATCTGCCACGAGATCAACAACCCCGTCGGCTCGATCGTCGCCAACGCCGACGTCTCTCGCCGCGCCCTCGAGGCCGTCGCCGGCGCCGTCCCCGCCGACGACGCCAGGGTCGCGCGCTCCATGCGCATCCTCGAGGACCTCAACAGCACCACCGAGACCGCCGCCCAGCGTATCGCCCGCATCGCCAAGTCCCTCAAGAGCTTCGCCCACCTGGACGAGAGCGAGCGCAAGCGCCAGGACGTCCACCAGGGCATCGAGGACGCCCTCGTGCTCGCCCAGCACACCTTCGGCGACCGCATCACGATCGAGAAGCGCTTCGCCGAGCTACCCGAGGTCGAGCACCAGCCCGCCCAGCTCAACCAGGTCTACATGAACGTCCTGATCAACGCCGTCGAGGCCATCTCCGGCACGGGCACCATCACCATCACCACCGAGCGCCAGGGCGACGAGATCCTGATCCACTTCACCGACACCGGCCGCGGCATCCCCGAAGCCGAGATCGACCGCATCTTCGACCCCGGCTTCACCACCCGCGGCGTCGGCGTCGGCACCGGCCTGGGCCTCCCGATCAGCTACCGCATCATGCAGGAGCACGGCGGCAAGATCGCCGTCGACAGCGAACCCGGCAAGGGCACCACCGTGACGCTCCGCCTGCCGGTGTGAGGGTCAGACGGACGCGTACCAGCCACACCACGCGCTCGGGCGACCACCACCGCTGCAGTTTTATCAAAACTACAGATATTATTTATTGTATCTCAGATAATTAACCGCGAGTGGCGGCGGCTCGCCCTGCGCGGCTGAGCTGCTAGCATGGTTTGAGGGGGCAATATTGAGCTCTGTTCCATCGCGCAGGTTCCTCTGGAACTCAGTGGCCACAGCTGTGGCGACCGCGTGCATCGTTGCATTGCTCGCGGTGTCGAGTGCCGAGTCCGCGCCGATGCGCCCGGGCCTGCCCGTGGCGCCACCCACCGTTGCTTCCCCCGCAGTGACTGAAGCGCGTGAAGCGGCGGCGCGCGCGTGGGAGCGACAACGGGAAGCCGTGCGCCGTCACCTCCTGCGAGAGTACCCTCCGGGCTGCGAGTCGTTCGACGACCGACCACCCAGGCTGCACACCTATTTTCGGTTCACGCTCGCGGCCGCGCAGGGGGAGATTCCGGCGCACGTGAAGAGCGAGCACCGTCGAGTCCCACGCGCGGCCGCGACCGCGCTGAAGGCCGCGCTCATCGAGGGGCAAGAAGAGCTCGAGGCATGCCTCGACGACGAAACGAAGCCCGCCTGGGTGGACGTCGGACTCGTGCCAATGAGCTCGCCCGAGATAGAGAACCACGGCGGGCTCACCGAGCGCGAGCGGGCCTGCACCCGAACCGTCGTGGAGAGGTTGGTCGGCGATGCCGTCGACGAGGGGGCGCTGACCCTCCGGCTGATCTTCGACCGACCCGCGGACAGGCCATCTCACCGGGTGATCTCGCCGTTGAGCACGGGATGGGTCCGACGCGCGGACAAGGTCATCAGAAACGACCTCGAGTTGCAGACTTGTTACGACTCGGTGATCGAGGGCTGGCCGGAGCTCAGTGGCCGCGTCACGATCCGCGCGAAGGTCGGGCCGCAGGGGAACGTCCGGGCCGCGTCCGTTCACAACAGTGAGCTCGGCAATCGCCCACTCGAGTGCTGCATCGTGCGGCGATTCCGGACACTCACGCTTCCTCCGAACAAACGTGTCACGTTGCTCGACGCTCCAATCGAGTTCCTGCAGACGCAATAGCGCCGGGCACCCGGGCATCCTCTACGGAGGTCAAATGGGGACTACTGGACGATCGTGCCCAACCGCGCGCGCTACACCTAGGGCATCGGGAACGTGCTGGCGAAGAGCCCGGAGATCAGGACGCACGACGCATCCTCGGCGCGCCCGCCCGCACGCACGACTGAGGTCTTGCCCGGGGCGGCGCCTTGCCCGAGCTCGACGTCCTCGACGCTCACTCCCCGCTCCCGCGACCGTCCCCGGGAGACAGCCCCGGGCGCATCGCGAGATTTTCGCGGAGGTTCCGGTCGACGGCACCGTCGAAGTATGTTGACATTCCAGGCGGATATGGGGGCCCCCTTCCCGTGAGTTCTTCGACCCAGGTCCGTGGGTCGGATGGCCCGCGCAACGCGGGACCCTCCTCGACAGGCGAGCCGTCCGACAGGACCGCGCTGACCCAGCGGCAGTTCCTGATGTGGCTTGGCCACGATGCCGCGCCCGAGTTCCCGGCGAGCAACATGCTGATGAGCTTCATCCTCGATGGAGCCATCGACCAGGAAGCCTTCGTTGTCGCATTCCAGCGCTTGGTCGACTCGACGGACGCCCTTCGGACGGTGGTCGTCACACAGGCGGGGCGGCCCTACCAGCGCGTGCTCGACACCCTGGCCGTATCCATCGACATGGTCGACCTCACTGCGCACTCGGATCCGATGGCGGCCTATCGGCAGCTGCGCGATCGTCGGTCCACGCGCGCGTTCGACCTGGAGCGCTGCTGCTTCGACACCGCGCTCGTACGTCTCGGGCCCCAGCGCTACGTCTGGTACCTGTGTCAGCACCACCTGATCACCGACGGCACCGCCACGTCGATCATCTACCGCCGCATGTCAGAGCTGTACGCGGAGCAGCTGGGGGGCGCCACCGTCGACACGGATCGGTGGCCACGCTTCGCCGACACGCTGACCTCCTTCCAGAAGTACGTGGGCAGCAAGCAGCACGACAGGGACGAGGCGTACTGGCGGCCCAAGCTCAAGCAGGCCACCCAGCCGTTGCGGTTCTATGGCGAGCCCCAGACGCCGAGCAGCTACTACATCGAGCGCGAGAGCCTCCCATTGGGTCCGGCGCGCAGCGCCCGCCTGAGAGAGCTCGGGTCGGCGGAGGAGCTCGAGGGGATGACCCCCGAGATCCGCATGTGGGTGCTCGTCCAGACCGCCCTGTTCGCCTACCTCTACCGCGTCGGCGGCGAGACCGACCTCGCGATCGGCGCCCCGATGCGCAATCGCTCGTCGCGCCAGGCGCGCGAGGTCGTCGGCCCCACGATCGAGATCTGCCCGCTGCAGGTCGGCGTCGATGAGGGCGAGAGCTTTCGGTCGCTTCACACCAAGGCCGCCAAGGAGACGTTCGCGGCCCTGCGGCACGGGCGGCACTGCACGTCGAACCCCTCCCACTGCCGCGTCTTCGAGGCCACGCTGAACTTCCACCTCATGTCGTTCGGCCCCTTCGCCGGCGTGCCCACGCGGTCGGAGTTTCACAGTGGCCTGCACGCCATGCCGCTGCCGCCCGCTGCGGAGGCGACACCCGCCAATCCGGTCGACGCCCTCGGGCTGCAGCTGCACGACTTCGACGGAACGGGCAACTACACGCTCGACTTCGACTTCAACGGGCAGCTGATCGACGCCGAGCAACGACAGCGGGCAGTCCAGCACTTCCTCACCCTGTTCGACGCGATGCTCGAAGACATGGACCAGCCGCTGGACGGCCCCGGCATCGTGACCGAGGGCGAGCGCGCGCGGCTGCTGGACGACTGGAACGACACCGCCCGCGACTACCCCTTGCAAGGAACCCTCCACGGATGGTTCGCGGCACAGGTGGCGAAGACGCCTGACGCAACCGCGCTCGTGTTCGAGGGCAGCACCCTCAGCTATCGCGCGCTGCACGAGCGTTCCAACCAGCTGGCGCGCCACCTGCAGGGCCTCGGCGTGGGGCGCGGTACGCTCGTGGGCGTTGCCGTGGAGCGCTCGCTCGAGCTGGTGATCGGTCTGTTCGGCATTCTCAAGGCAGGCGGCGCCTACGTGCCGATGGACCCGGAGTATCCCGCGGATCGCCTCGCCTACATGCTGGACAACGCGCAGGTCCCCGTGCTGTTGACGCAGGCGAGCCTGGTGGACGAGCTGCCCGCCCACGACGCGCTGGATCTCTGCCTCGACCGCGACTGGAGTGCGATCGCGTGCGCTCCCGTCACGGATCTGCCCAGCCCATCGGGGCCGGATGACACCGCGTATGTCATCTACACCTCGGGCTCGACCGGCAAGCCGAAGGGCGTCGCGAACACCCATCGCGGGATCTGCAATCGCTTGCTGTGGATGCAGGAAGAGTACGGCCTGGGCGCAGGCGACCGCGTGCTGCAGAAGACCCCCTTCAGCTTCGACGTCTCCGTGTGGGAGTTCTTCTGGCCGATGATGACCGGCGCGCGGCTGGTGGTCGCCAAGCCCGGTGGGCACCGCGACAACGCCTACATGATCGACCTGATCGTGGAGCAGGGCATCACGACGATGCACTTCGTCCCGCCCATGCTGCAGGTCTTCCTCGCACACCGCGACGTCGCGCGCTGCACCTCCCTCGTGCGCGTCATCTGCAGCGGCGAGGCCCTACCCTTCGAAGCGCAGACCCGCTTCTTCGAGCGCCTCGACGCCGAGCTGCACAATCTCTACGGACCCACCGAAGCAGCGGTCGACGTCACCTACTGGGCCTGCGATCGCGACACCTCGCTGCCCTTCATCCCGATCGGCCGGCCGGTGGCGAACACCAAGATCTACATTCTCGACCGGCGCCTGCAACACGTGCCCATCGGCGTTGCAGGAGAGCTGCACATCGGCGGCGTGCAGGTGGCCGAGGGCTACCTGCACCGCCCGGAGCTGACGGCCGAGAAGTTCATCGAAGACCCGTACTCGAGCGAGCACGGGGGGCGGATGTACAAGACCGGCGACCTGGCTCGCTTCATGCCCGATGGCAATGTGGAGTACCTGGGTCGCATCGACAACCAGGTGAAGCTGCGCGGCTTCCGGATCGAGCTCGGTGAGATCGAGACGGTGCTGGCGGCCGCACCCGCGGTCGAGCAAGCGACCGTCATCGTTCGCGAGGATCAGCCCGGCGCCAAGCGCCTGGTCGCCTACGTCATCCCCTCGGCATCCGGCGCGCCCAGCCCGGAGGACCTGCGGGCCCACCTGGCGGAGTCGCTGCCCGACTACATGGTGCCGCAGAGCTTCGTCACGCTCGAGGCGTTCCCGCTGACGCCCAACGGCAAGATCGACCGCCGCGCCCTGCCCATGCCGGTCGTGGAGCAAGGGGAGGCCAGCGATGCGCCTCCGCGCAACGAGCTGGAGTCCAAGCTGGCGGACCTGTTCGCGGAGGTGCTGCGGCTCGAGCAGGTCGGAATCGACGCCAACTTCTTCGACCTGGGCGGGCACTCCCTGCTCGCCGCCTCTCTCGTGGGGCGCATCGAGGAGACCCTGGGCGCGCGTTTGCCGCTGGGCGCCCTGTTCGATGCGCCCACGGTGGCCCAGCTGGCCGAGGCGCTGAGCGCCGGCGAGGTGAAGACCCGCGCGCTGATGTGCCTCAAGGCGACGGGGGAGGGGACGCCCCTCTTCTACGTGGGCTCGGCACTGCAAGGACGTTGGCTCGCCGAGCAGCTCGAAGAGGACACCCAGCCGGTCTACGGGTTGAACTTCTTCGGTCTCGACCTGGACGAGTCCCAGGTCGAGGTTCCGAACATCGCGAAGCTCTTCCTCGACGAGGTGCGCACGGTTCGGCCTCGGGGCCCCTACCGCCTGTGTGCCTACTGCGCGGACGCCAAGCTGGCCTACGAGATGGCCGCACAGCTGGAGCGCGCGGGCGAAGAGGTCGACCGCATGATCTTCGTCGACACGCGCTGGGGGGAGCGACCCGGCAGGCCGAGCGTGCGATCCGTCGTGGAGAGCACCATCCGTCTGGGCCCTGGCTACCTGGCCCACCGGATCTGGCGGCGCGTGCGCACCCTGGGCGACCGCGTGGAAGAGGCCCAGCTGAAGCTACGCAACCGCTTCTCCCCCGACCGCGACGCCGCGGTCAGCACCACGCTCCGACACGACCGGCTGATCCACATCTTCATGGACAAGCTGGTCGACTACCCGGCCTCACCGATCGACAGCCAGATCACCCTCCTGCAGACGCTGGAGGGCAGCAGCCGCGGGCCGGTGGCCCTGCGCTCGTTGGCACGCGGCGGGATCGACGTCCAGTTGTTGTCCGGCTACCACGGTCAGATCTTCGAGCAGCCCCACCTCGCCGAGCTCGCGCGCGCTGTGCAGCGCTACCTCGACCACGGCCCCGGATGATTCCTGAGGCCAAGGTTTGCAGAAGGTGACCCTCCAGGCGAGGGCTGTCCCAAACTGCACACCCGCCCTCTTCCATCGGCCCGCAGCTCTGCTATCGCAGACATGTGGTGGTTTGTGGGGCCGCCGCAGGGACGGGAGGTGGACGATGTGGTGGAATAGGCAGGCCCTGAGCCTCGCGCTGTGCGGGCTCGGATTGTCGTCGATCGGCTGTAGCAGCGAGCCGGCGACGGACTCGATGATGGAACCGGTGGCGACCGTGCAGACGCCGCCAACGGTCTCGCCGCCGGCGGACACGGCGACGCCCGGCGGCATGGCCATGGATGGCGCGGGAGCGATGGCGCCCACACCGGGTGTGATGGACCCGCCGCCTGCGCCGATGGGCGCGGCGGGTGAGCCCGCGATGGACTTGCCACCGGCCGACGACGCGATGGACGGGGTCGACATGACCGACATGGGCGGCGGCGCGCCGACGCCGCTCGGTCCCGAGGACGGGGACCCGAGCGCGCCGATCATCGCGATCCCGGAGGTCGCCTGCGGCGGACCGATGGGCGGCTTCGGCCTCGGCTCACCCAACCATCAGCTGGACGGGCGCGACATGATCGTGACCTATCCGTGCAACAAGCACGCGGGAGCGCCGGCCACGTTCTTCCTGAACCTGCACGGCACCACGCCGGTGTCGCAGCACTTCTATCAACACGGCTACTTCGCGGCGCACCAGTACGCCGAGTCCCACAACCTGATCGTGGTCACGCCCAGCTCGGTCGTGATGCAGTGGGGCAACGGCGACAACGGCGAGGACGAGCCCCACCTGATGAACGTGATCGAGTGGGTCTACGCAAACCTGGACGGCCCGGACAAGTTCGACATCCGCGGCATGTGGGTGGGCGGCCACTCCTGGGGTGGCGGCTACACCGCGCGCTTCGGCTGCTTGCCCGAGCTGGCCGACCGGGTGCGCGGCCTGGTGCTGATGAGCGGAGGCGGCGTGGGCGGCTTCGGCGGCGCGGCCTGTGCCGACTCGGTCTCGGTCATTATCAGCATGGCCGAGGGCGACGGGCGGATGCCGTCGGATCAGGCGAGCGTCGCGGCCGGCCACGGCTGCGAGGCGGCGCAGACCGAGATGATCCTCGACAACGTGCACACCTACTGGGCGGGTTGCGACCCCGGCTTCGTACACGCGAACTACTACATGCTCGGCAAGGAGCACGCGACCTTCATGGACGACGAGGCCGTGCTGAGCATCGTCGACTGGATCAAGCTCGGTCGGCAGTAGGGCGGCTGCGCGCGCCCCCGCGCTTGCGGCGGCGCGCGCCGAGCAGCAAGCACGCGCCTGCGGCGTACCACAGGGCCGAGGAACCGTTGTCGCGGGCGACGCTGCACGACGCCGGCGGACATCGCAGCTCGAAGTCGAACGTGTTGCTTTCGAGCATGGTCTCGCTGCCGGCCACCGAGGCGAACATCTGCGCCTGCACCGCGGGACCGTCGCCGGCTTCGCAGGGCCAGTAGACGAGATCGCCGTGACGGCGGCCGTTCCAGGCGGCAGCGTGGGGAACGCCGCCGAAGGAAGCGGGAAGGCGCCGCGTCCACGACCCGCAGGAGTCCCCGCTCCCAGTCCGTGCAGCCCGGCCAGTCGCAGGGCTCGGGCGGCGTGGGCAAGGCCGGCGCGTCCCCACAACGGTCGTACCAGAGGACGTACTCCGCCCCGGCCCCGAGCCCGTCGACGGGGACCACGTGAGCCGGCGCCTCCGGATCGTCGAGGTCCGCACGCGGCCGCGGGGCGCGCGCCCCAAGCCGTCGCGCAGAAGACAGGACACGAGCGCAGCCACGCGAAGGTGCGGCACATGCATGCCCTAGCACGGGCAATGACCCGTCACCACTGGCGGACCCGCAACGCACCGGTCGAGCGCGCGCCGAGCGCGGCTCACTGCGGCTTTTCGAACTTCAACGCGAAGCGATCGCTCTGGCCGCGCCGCTCGCCAGCGGACATCGGGGAGGCGTTCCAGTCGCGTGTGTCCTCCGCATTGTGCAGGAAGGTTCCGGCGGCGACGAAGCGGAAGCCGGCGGCCTCGATCTCGCTGCGCACGAGCGACGCCTCGATCCGGTGCAGGCTCTGGGCCTCGCTCACGCCGGCCCCATCACGCGCGCTGTGATCGATCACGACGTAGCTGCCGCCGGGACGCAGCGCTGCGAAGATGGCGGCGTTCATGGCGGCGCGGTCGGTCTTCATCCACACGGTGTCGTGGTAGAAGAGCACGTTGACCACGAGGTCGAGGTCGCGCACGTCCTCCGGGAAGGGCGCGTCGAACTCCCGGTCGACCCGCACCGTGTTCTGCATCACCGGCTTGGCCAGTCGCGCGCTCCACGGCTTCTCCGCGAAGCGCTCCAGCAGCCACGGGCTGTTGACGCCGTAGACCGCGCCCTGGGCGCCGACCGCACGCGCAAGCAGCTCCGCCGTGTAGCCCGTTCCCGAAGCGATCTCGCCCACGCGCATGCCCGGCTGGACTCCGAAGAACGCGAGCGTCTCGGCGGGGTGACGCCCCGCATCGAGCTTGCGGTCGGCTTCGCTGCGATCGCCCGCGGCCACCACCGCGGCTGCGTCGAACGGCGCGGCCGCCTCCGGTGCCGGCGCGGGCGCGGCGGCAGGCTCCGCTGCGGATGCGGGTGGCGCCTCTGCCGTGGCAGCCGAAGCGGCCGCGGGCTCGGGCGCGCCCGGCGCGGCGCAGGCCGTGGTCAGCAGGACGAACAGCAGGAAGGGTAGGCGGTGCGCTTTCATGGGGCGCACCTTAGAGGACTGCTGACCGGAACACGACCCCCATCGGATTGTCCAGAGCGAGGGATGCGGTCGGCCCGGTGCATGGTGCTGCTGGTGTGGTTGGGTGCTTGCGCCGCGGACCCTCCGGCCAGCCCCGACAGCGAGCCGGCGGAAGTCCCGACGCCAGCGCCTGCCAAGCTCGGAGCTGACTGAAACCCGGCCGCACCGCGCGCCGGCGTGACGTCGCCCGGATCCTGCTACGGTCCTCCCATGGGCGCATCGAACACGAAGGCTCACGCGAAGCTGAGGAGGCCGGCGGCGACGTTGCGGAATGTGGCGCTCGGGTTGCCGGAGGCCTGGGAGGACTTTCCCTGGGGCGACCAGGCCTTCAAGGTGCGCAAGAAGGTCTTTGCGTTCATGGACGCGAACGCGGAACGGCTCGCCATGTCGGTCAAGCTCCCGCACTCGGCCGACGTGGCGCTGACGCTGCCCTTCGCCGAGCCCACCGGCCACGGGCTGGGCAAGGCCGGCTGGGTCAGCGTCCGCTTTCCGGTCGGCGAGGACATCCCGGTCCCGATGTAGATCTACTTCCTCCACGAGATCTACCGCTCCGTAGCCCCCAAGACCCTGGCCCGACAGCTCGACGATCCCCCGCCGGGTGCAACGAAGAAGGCGACCAAGAAGAAGGCAGCAAAGAAGAAGGCGACCAAGAAGAAGTGACGCTGAGGTATACGAGCGAGACGGAGGATCTTGATGGACGAGGATGAAGCGCGACTGGCCCGGCTGAACGACTTCGCGCGCTCCAAGCATCCCGGGATGGTGGGCGTGCGATTGACCCGGTGCGACACCGAAGAGGTCACGGGCGAGCTGGTGGTGACCGACGAGGTGATCGCGGGCACCGGGGTGCTGTGGGCGCCGGTCGTGATCACCCTGGCCGACTGGCTCTGCGCCGCTGGCACCCCGCTTCACATGCCGGAGGCGGCGAGCGGCTTCACCACCGTGGAGCTCAAGACGAACTTCCTGGGCACCGCGGCCGCCGGGCAGCGCGTGACCGGCCGGGCCACGACCGCGCACGTCGGGCGTACGACGCAGGTCTGGGACGCCGAGGTCCGCAACGCCGACACCGACCGCGCCATCGCGCTCTTCCGCTGCACGCAGATGATCCTCTACCCGAAGAGCTGACGCACCACCCGCGCCTGACGCGGGACCGCGTCGCGCTGGGCTCGGATCACTCGCAGCCCGCGACGACGCAGTGCCCCTCGGTATCGCAGGGCTGGGGGCCTCCGTCTCGCTCGACGTTGCGGCGCGATCGTCCGGCTCGGTGGACGCGGCAGCGGGACCGTCGGTCGTCGTCACTCGTCCATCTGTCCCGACCTTGACAGGAGGCTCTCGATGGCCAGTCTGGTCCCCGGCCCTGCGGCAGTTGCGACCGAGCCTCAAGCATCTACTCTGGGTCGGCGACGAGCGCGGTGAATGGCGAGGACGCGCATAACCCGTGGGGACCCCACCGAGCAGCCACGCGCTGCCTGGCGTGAGGGCTGGCGATGTCGCCTCTGGCTGCTCGCGACGCTCGGCGCCGTGGGCTGCCTGGCCGAGGAGCCGCCGCACGACCCCGAGGCGTTCCCGAGCGCGGGGCTCTACACGCCGGGCAGCGATCTCGGTTCCAGCGACGCCCCCCGCCCCGATCCCTGCGACGGGCTCGAAACACCGCCGGGCGACGCCGGCATGGCGACCACCGGCACGCTCACGCTCGAATACACCACGCGCTCCGTGGACGGCCGCTACGCACCGCAGAACGGCACGGCGGCATGGATCGAGACGGTGGACGAACGCTACGTGGCCACCATCGAGCTCGCGGCCGAGCTGCGCATGCCACAGCAGTGGCTGGAGCATGCGTGCAGCGACAGACTCGGACCGGATGTGGTGACGATGGCCACGCTCCCGAATCACGAGACCCCGCACATGGCGATCTGGCGCGGCTTCGACCTGGACGAGCGCCTCGTGGAGGACGGCGCCTATGTGCTGTTCATCGAGGTCACCGAGTCGGATCGTGAACCCAGCCAACGCACCGGCTGGCAGTTCCAGAAGGGCCCACGCCCGTACAGCCTCCCATTGCCAGCGGGCCGCGAGGGAGCCCTGGAATCGGTGTCGATCGACTGGCGGCCCGAGTAGGGGAAGGCTCGTAGACCGCTCCCGGCCACGTGAGCCTCACCATTGCGTTGGACCTGACTCGGCTATGGCCGTCGGATGTCACGCGCTTAGGTGCACAACTGTCGTGGTCGCCGCGTGACGTACCCGCGTCACAGATGACGCGCGGTCACAGCAACGCAAGGAGAAGCCATGGGCAGTCGACAGAGCGCTCGAACCGAGCTGCTGCAGATGGTCGCGGTGACACAGGGCCGAATCGTTCCCGATTCCGATCGGCTTCCGGACCTGGCGGCGCGCACGGCTCGTCAATGGAGCCCGGACCACACGCCAGAGCCTCGCACCCTCACGTTGGTAGCCAGGATCAGCACCAGTGGCGGAAGGGCCAAGGCGGCGCTGCAGGGGGCGTCCATTGGGTTCCAGACCGTTCGAGCAGTGCCCGCTGCGCCACGGCAGGTGCGGCTCGACGGCTCGGGCAGGGCGCTACTGGTAATCGAAGAACCGCAGCTCCAGGATGCGACGGGTGTTGCGCTCTCACTCACGGACGCCAGCGGCGAAGAGGTCCACTTTCCCCATGTCGCGTTGAATACGAGCGGGACCCAGCGGCACCGCGTGGGTCGGTGGAACCTCGAAGTCACGGCGGCCGCAGGACTCGCCCCCCCACGTCGCCGCCGCCCCAGGGCCCGCCGCTTGCGCGTGGCGCTGAGCGGCACGTCCGCCCAGCTAGAGAAGGCTCTGCCGTTCTTTGCCCAACAGCCTTGCATCCAGTTGCGCTCGGTGCTGGTGGATGGCCGACGGGCGCAACTGCCCGGCCCGCGAACGCGCGTCCATCGGCTCGACGCGAGCATTCGTACCCGGCTCGACAATGTCGATGTCCTGGTCGACCTCAGCGACAGCCGGCACGTACAGACCCTGGTCGACCGGCTGCGTCGGGGCGACGGTCCGGCGCAGCTCACGGTCCTGCGTCCCGGTGCTGAGCTGGCAGACCGGCTCGAGCTCATGAGGGACCTGATCACCCGACGGAACGCACTGGGTCTGGGGGGCTGAAGGCATGCCGTGGAATGCAGCTGTCGACTCCGAGTACCAGGAGCTGATCGAAGGCAACATGGGGCAAGCGTTGGACCTGCAGGGCCCTGCGTGGATCCACCCCACGTACATCGCGATCCTGAAGGGCTACCTGCAGCAGCTCGAGACGGGCTCAGCCATGACGCTGGCCCTCGAGCCCACACACCCGGAGGGTCTGCTCGGACACGAGCGGATGTTGCTTCACCTGATGCGCGCGGCATGCTCGATGTACGTCGAGCGCAACCATGTCTTTCCATGGCAAATCCGCGACAAGACGGTCGAGCACCTGCGGCCGCTGCTGAGCTATCACTACCAGGGTCTGCGGCCAGGCGCGGGTCTTCAACGCTTTCACCACGTGTGGGACACGAAGCCGGGCGAGCGCATGGTCCAATCCATCCTCGCCTACGCCTTCATGAGCTTCGGAGGCGATGCGCCGGCGGACGAATTCGCCATGGTCGAGCACGCGATCCAGAACCTGCGCGACCAGGGCTTCCGCCACATGGCGGGGCACTACGACGACTATCGGGGCTATCCGAACCACACCGGGGGCGTCTGGGACTTCGAGGTCGTTGCAGAGGTCAAGCGCACCGGCTGCCACATGATGGCCGACTTTCTCGTCTGTCTGCTGCGTCCCTTCAACATCTCCGCCCACTACGGTCGGGGATTCGGAGTCGGCGCACCACAGCCCGTGGACGACGCGGCTTACGACGCGAAGGTGCATCACCACGGTCACTGCTTCGTGCACTTCCCCACCATCAGCCGGTGGCTGTCACACGCCGATGACGTCTACACGACACTGCTACGCTACATCCCGCCATACTACGCTCTGCGCACCACGAGCTGGATGTCACAGCACCACGCCGGTGCCACGGAGTACGAGTGGTATCGCGCGGACCTCCACGACTCCTACTGGTGGTGGTGCATCATGCTGGCCGACCACCCTGCAGAAGCCTACAACGTCCGTTGGCTCTACGAGCACGCCCTGCTACGCGAGCAGCTCGAGAACGTGCACATCGACAACAGACTGGCTGAGCTGCCTGGAGCTCCCGCCGTCGTGCCGCCCGTGTTCTCCGAAGCCGAAGTGGAGCAGATGATGACCTGGGTGGCCTTCAAGTTGGGTTGATCGCCACCACCGACCCCAACGGCCCGCACCGCAATCAGGCACCGCCGACGCCTGCCGAGAAGGCTCCGGCGCCTTGCCTACTTTGGCCAGCTGATGCCCAAAGTGAGGAACGCGAACGTATCGGAGCTTCGACCGTGAATCGCGGCGCGCCGCGATGCGTCCCACTCTCGAGCGACTGGAGGGCGCATGCAAGGTCAGGGACTCGCAGTGGCCGCTGGGGCGCTTGCTGGCGGTGCCGCGCTAATCGCGGCAGGACTCTTCGTGGGCTTTGCGCTCCTTGCAGGGGTGCTCTTCCTGCTGGCCCTCGCGGCATGGGCCATCCTGCCCATGGGCGCCGCCTTCTCACTGCTGGAGCTGGAGGTCGACAACGCTGGGGGTGCAGCGCTGCTTGTCGTGACGATCGCGTCGGTCACCGCGCTCAGGCTCCTCGGCATCGAAGGGATCGGCGACGGTGGATGGATCGCCGTGTTGGCGCTGGCGATCGTCGGCGCCCTGATCGTGAGAGTCGTCGCCGAAGCTGGCGCTGGCATGGCGCTGTGCGGGGTACCGGTGCTCGCGGCTCTCCTGGCCGCATACCTTCCGTTGGTGAACCTCGTCCTCGGGGACACCGAGCCCGAGGTGGAGAGGGAGCGCACCTATTGCTTTGCTCAGATGGGCGAGTTCGGTGCGCCGATCGAGGGAGCGCCACCGCCGTCCTGCATCACCGTCGGCGGGAACGATCGCGGCCGGTAGGGCGTCCGATGCCTGGTTCGATCGGGACGCGTAGGCCGTTCCCTCGTACTGACCCTGGACCCCACATGCGCTCGCGCAGTACAGCGCCGGCATCGGGCTTCGGGCGCGCCCGAGTCGCCGTCCCGAGCTTGGTTATCGGCGCCAGCGCTATCGCTCGCCCCCTGAGGTGAGGCTGGAGCCGCCACGGTGCACGCGGTAGGCTCCGCCCGTGTCCGCGCCACAGACCGCCGATCGCGGACAGGACGCGACGCGCGAGGCCTACCGGCGCCCCGCGGAGGTCGTCGTCGCCGACGTCAGCGGCAATGCCCGCGAGGGACTGAGTAGAAACGAGGCGCGCGCGCGCCTGGAGCGCGACGGCCCCAACGCGCTCGTCGAGGGACACCGACGCGGCCCGGGCCCGATCCTGCTCGCCCAGTTCACCGACTTCATGATCGTCGTGCTGCTCATGGCGGCCGTGGTGGCGGGCCTGCTGGGTGACCTCGCGGACACGCTGGTGATCGTGACCATCGTCGTGCTCAACGCCGCCATCGGCTTCACGCAGGAGTACCGCGCCGAGCGCGCCATCGCGGCGCTCAAGTCCCTGGCCGCGCCGCGCGCCCGGATCATCCGCGACGGACTGCAGGCCGAGATACCCGCGAGCGAGCTGGTGGTGGGCGACCTGGTGGTGCTGGAGGCGGGCGACGCCGTGCCCGCGGACCTGCGGCTGCTCGAGGCCGCCCGCCTCGGGGTCGACGAGTCCGCGCTCACGGGGGAGTCCGAGGCCGTCGAAAAGCAGGTCGAGCCGCTCGAAGAGCAGGCCTCCGCGATTGGGGACCGCTCCAACATGGCCCACAAGGGCACGCTCGTGACTCGGGGACACGCCCGCGGCGTGGTGGTCGCCACCGGCATGCAGACGGAGCTGGGGCGCGTGGCCCGACTGCTGCACGGTGCCGAGCGCGTGCAGACCCCTTTGCAGCAGCGTCTGGCGCGGTTCGGGCGCGTGCTGTCGTTGATCGTGCTCGCGCTCTGCGCCGCGCTGTTCCTGCTCGGCTTGCTTCGCGGTGAGGAGCCGCTACTCATGGCGCTCACCGCCGTCTCGCTCGCGGTGGCCGCAATCCCGGAGGCGCTGCCCGCGGTCGTCAGCGTCGCGCTCGCGCTGGGCGCCCGAACGCTCATCCGGAAGCAGGCGCTGGTGCGCAAGCTGCCCGCCGTCGAGACGCTCGGCTCGGTCACCTTCATCTGCTCGGACAAGACCGGCACGCTCACCCAGAACCGGATGCGCGTCGAGCGCCTCTCGGCCGACGGCCGCGGCGTCCGCGACGCGGGCGAGCTGCCCGCGGCCGAGCGCGAGGGTCCGGCCTGGCTGCCGCTGCTGCGCGCGCTCGCGCTCAACAACGACGCGCGGCCCGACGCGACCGGCGCGATCACCGGTGAGCCGACCGAGGTGGCGCTTTACGAGGCAGCGCGCCTCGCGAACCTCGACCCCGCGGAGCTGGTCCAGGAGCTGCCGCGCACGGCCGAGGTGCCCTTCGACTCCGATCGCAAGCGCATGTCGACGCTGCACCGGGACGGCGACCGCTTCGTGGCCTTCGTCAAGGGCGCGCCGGAGCAGGTGCTACCACGATGCGAGGTTCGCAACGCGGACGGAGCGCCGGCACCGCTCGACCGCGACGCGGCGCTGCAGACAGCGGACCGCATGGCGGCCGAGGGCCTGCGGGTGATGGCCTTCGCGATGCGCGCGGTGCCGGAGGCGCTCGCCCTCGGGACCGACCCCGCGGCCGAGGACGTGGAGACCGGGCTGACCTTCCTCGGCCTGGTCGGGATGCTCGATCCACCGCGCGAGCGCGCCGCCGAGGCGGTCGCCGAGTGCCGCACTGCGGGCATTACCCCGGTGATGATCACCGGCGATCACCCCTCCACCGCCCGGGCCATCGCGCAGCGCATGGAGCTCGATGGCGGGGAGGTGCTCGCGATCACCGGTGAGGAGCTGGGGGCGCTCTCGGAGGAGGAGCTGCGCGAGCGCGTGACGCGCGTGCGCGTCTACGCGCGCACCTCCCCCGAGCAAAAGATCGACATCGTGCAGGCGCTGCAGGCGCGCGGCGAGTTCGTGGCCATGACCGGGGACGGGGTCAACGACGCGCCCGCGCTCAAGCGCGCCAACATCGGCGTTGCCATGGGGCGCGGCGGCACCGACGTGGCCAAGGAGGCCGCGGACATGGTGCTGCTCGACGACGACTTCGCGAGCATCGTCTCGGCCGTCCGCGAGGGACGCCGCATCTTCGACAACATCCGCAAGTTCATCCGCTACACGATGACGAGCAACTCGGGCGAGCTGTGGACGCTGGTGCTGGCGCCGCTGCTGGGCCTTCCGATCCCGCTGCTGCCGGTGCACATCCTGTGGATCAACCTGGTCACCGACGGCTTCCCCGGCCTGGCGCTGGCAACCGAGGTCGAGGAGCGTGGCGTGATGCAGCGCCCACCACGACCTCCCCGCGAGAGCATCTTCGCCCACGGCATGTCGCACCACATCCTCGTCATCGGGCTGCTGATGGGGGTGTCGTGCCTGGCCAGTCAGGTGATCGCGATGCAGCAGGGCTGGCACTGGCAGACCATCGTCTTCACCGTGCTCACGCTCGCCCAGCTCGGCCACGCCCTGGCCGTGCGCTCCGAGCGGGACTCCCTGTTCCAGCAGGGCATCGGCAGCAACCGCTTCCTGCTCGCAGCCGTGGTCCTCACCGTCGGACTCCAGCTCGCGATCATCTACGTGCCGGCGCTGCGCCCCCTGTTCAAGACCGAGTGGCTCTCGCTCCAGGAGCTGGCCTTCTGCTTCGCGATGGCGGCCCCCACCTTCGTCGCCGTGGAAGTCGAGAAGCTTCTGGTTCGCCGCGGTGTGCTGTATCGCAACGGAGTGTGAAGGAGACGACCCCATGGACCTGAGCGATCCCCACACACTCCGGACCTTCCTCTCGGTGTACGGGACGCTCCCCCGGGCCGGTCCGGGCGGCGACGAGCACACGCTCCGGGCCCTGAGCCTGGTGCCCGGAGACCCGCCACGGACGGTACTGGACCTCGGCTGCGGACCCGGCGCCCAGACCTTGGCCTTGGCCAGGGCACTTCCCCAGGCAACGATCCTGGCGCTCGACGTGGTCCCCGCCATGGTGCAGGAGACCGAGCGCCGCATGCGGCAGGCGGGGCTCGGCGACCGCGTGACCGCCGGGGTGGGCGACATGGCCGCGCCCGAGGTGGATCCGAAGAGCCAGCAGCTGATCTGGTGCGAGGGCGCGATCTACTTCCTCGGCGTCTCGAGGGCCTTGAACCTCTGGCGCCCCTTGCTCGCCGACGGCGCTGCCGTCGCGTTCACCGAGGCCACGTGGTTCCGGCCCTCCCCTCCCGACGAGCTGCGCAAGTGGTGGCTCTCCCAGCACCCCAGCATGACGGACGACGCGGGGGTGCGCCTCGCCATCGAAGAAGCTTCGTTTCGAACCGTCGACTCGTTCCGGCTACCCGCCGACGCCTGGTGGGACGAGTACTACCGGCCGATGCTCGACCGCATCGAGGAGCTGCGAGCCAGGCTCCCGAACGACCCTGCGGCAGCCGAGGTGATCGCAAGCGCCGAGGAGGAGATCGGCTACTTTCGCCGCTTCTCCGACTGGTACGGCTACACGTTCTTCATCGTGCAGCCAGCAGGCACGCAGTCGTAGGCCGAGCTCCGGAGACCCCAGCGCGTTGCGAGCGGAAGATGGCCCCGTGTGAAGGAGCTCAGCCCGCCGGCAAGGTCTCTACCGCCGGCCCGAGTGACCCCGCCCACTACGACAGCGAGCTTCTGAGCTGCATCACCGACGGCGATGTCGCTCAGAACACGCCGATGCAGTAGTTGCGCTCGGCGTTGAAGGCGCCGCCTCGCAGGGCGCCAGCGGGGTAGGCGTAGACGAAGGCGAAGCACATCTCGTCGGTCGTGCCCTCGCCGAAGCCGGCCGCCTCGTCACCGGTGTTCTCGTAGCTACAGACGGTCTCGATCCAGTCACCAGGGTTCAGCGTGACCGGCGTCTCGTAGCTGGTCTGGAAGTCGAAGTTGAAGGCCTGGTCGAGCATCGACTCGCTGCCGCCACCCTGGCGGTGGAGCGTGAGGCCCATGTGCGTGCCGTAGAGGTGCATGTGCGGCCAGGTTCGCAGGATGTGGATCGGCTCCTGGCTCATGGGGCGGCAGCTGCCGCGGGCGGTGCCGACCTCACCCGCGCCGACGTCGATGGCGGTGGTGCCGAGCCAGGAGATGCTGGCGGTGTGCTCGCGGTGGGTGCCGGTGGTGCAGAAGTCGACGCCACTACCGTCGCGCACGTCCATCCCGTTGGCGTAGTAGTGGATCTGCAGGATCAAGCCGGCGTCGTCGCCGGTCGGCAGCTCGAGCCCCACGTCGGCGGGCATGGTCAGGTC
>JAPPOT010000288.1 GCA_028817855.1 Myxococcales bacterium | reverse complement strand
CCCGTGACTACACGCTGTCCTTCTCCGGAGCGCCGAGGACGATCGCGGTCTACACCCGCTGATCGAGCCCGAGTCGGCTACAGCCCGACTCCGAGCCCGACCCCGAGCCCGACCCCGAGCCCGAGTCCGAGCCCGAATCCGAACCCGAGCCGGAGTCCGAGTCCGAGACCGATGACCGAGTCCGCCTGGTCAGCGATGAGCTGTAGTTCGGGCGCAGGGGGCGTGCAGGGGCGAGCGCGCCCGGAGAAGAAACCGGAGGCGTACTGGAAGTACGTCGAGGATTTCTTCGAGGACGAAAGCGAGCCCTGCGCGCCCCTGCGCCCGAACTACCGGCGGCGGCGGCCGCCGGCGGGGATTATTCTGACCCGCCGATCCGCGCCCTGGCCGTCGGACCGGGTGCTGACGTCCGGCATCTTCGCGAGCGAGAGGTGCACGACGCGGCGGTCGCGCGGGGACATCGGCTCGAGCGTGATGACGCGGCTCTGCTGCACCGCGCGCTTGGCCTCGCGCCGGGCCAGGGAGGCGAGCCCGTTGTCGCGTCGCTCGCGGTAGTCGCCGCTGTCGAGCAGCACGTGGCGCCGCCCCTCGGGGAAGCGGTTGACGATCTTGTTGATCAGGAACTGCAGGGCGTCGAGGGTCTGGCCCTTCTTGCCGATCGCGCGGCCGGCGTCCGGTCCGTCGAGGTCGAGCACGACCTCGTCGGCGTCCTCGCGGATCTCCACGCGCACGTCCAGTCCCATGCGCTGCACGATCTCCTCGACCATCTCCACGGCGAGCTCGGCCTTGCCGTCTTCCTGGACGTCGTCGTCGCCGCTCTTGGCCGCGGCACCCTCCTCGGCGTCCTCGTCCACGATCAGGGCCCCGTCCATCTCTGGGGGCTTCTTACTTTTTGCCACGGCGCGACCTCCGTTCTGCCTTGCTGGGTCGATTGGTCTTGGGACGCTTGCGGCTATCGGGCTGATCCGCGGTATCGCCCTCGCTCGCGTCCTGTGAGCTGTCTTTGGTGCTGCCTTCGGGGCTGTCTTTGGAGCGGTCTTGGGAGCTGCTGTCGTCCTGCGCGCCCTTGGCGGCCTTCGGGGGATTCTTGGCGAGCTGCGCCTCGATCATGCGCTGCTGCCCAATACTTAGCGCAGAGTTGGTGAACATGTACAGACACAGGCCGGCCGGCAGGAAGAGCATGAAGCTCGTGATCATGGTCGGCATCATGTACAGCATCATCTTCTGCTGCAGCGGATCGGTCGTCGCCGCCGGCATGATCTTCTGCTGCACGAACATCAGCACGCCCAGCGCCAGCGGCAGCGCGAAGAAGGGGTCCGGCGCCGACAGGTCGGCCCACACCGCGAAGGGCGCGTGGAAGAGCTCCACGTTGCTCGCCAGCGACTGGTAGAGCGAGAACCAGATCGGCAGCTGGAGCAGCATCGGGAAACAGCCCGCCATCGGGTTGACGCCCTCGTTGCGGTAGAGCTCCATCATCGCGGCGCCCTTGGCCTCGCGGTCGTCGCCGAAGCGCTCGTTGAGCTCATCCATCTGGGGCTTGAGCTCCTTCATCCGCGCCATCGACTGCATCTGCTTCACGGTGAGCGGGAAGAGCACGAGCTTGACCACCAGGGTCAGCAGGATGATGGCGATGCCCCAGTTTCCGACGAAGTCGAAGATGAAGCGCAAGAGCCAGGTCAGGCCCTCGGCCAGCGCGGTGAACCAGCCGGTCTCGATCGCGAGCTTGAGCGCGTGCCCGGCGGCGATCAGCTCGTCCGGCGTCTTCGGCCCCACGTAGGCGAGCGTGCGGAAGGTCGCGTGCTGACCGGGTGGCAGCTCGAGCTCGCGGTAGTTGAGCGTGGAGGTGAAGAGCGTGCCCATGGCCTCGCCCTCCTCGTCGCGACCGCGGTCGGAGGCCTCCATCCGGCAGCCCTCCACCTCGCCCGTCTCGGGCGCGGCCGCCGCGAGGAAGTAGACGTTCTCGACGCCGGTGAAGCCGATCGCGCCGCCGAAGCCGAGGGGCTCCTCGGTCAGGCTGGTGCGGTCTTCGCGCTCCAGCTCCTCGCCGTGGCGGCACAGGCCGTTGCTCATCGAGGGGGAGCGCACCGGTAGCAGCGGCACGCCGCCGCTCTCGCTCTCGCGCGTCACGTAGTGGTGCGTGGAGACGCGCAGGCGGAACTTCACCGACGTTTCGCCCGGGTTGACGATGCGCGTGGTGAGCCAGAGCTGGTACGGGCTCTTGCCCGGCTCCATCTTGCGCACCACGTCGAGCTCGCGGACGTTGCCGTGCAGGCGCAGGCCGCCGTCGGGCAGCGGGGTGACCTCGTAGACCGCGCCCGGGTCGGCGGCGGCGTCCACGTCGATGCCGAAGGGGTAGTAGCGCTCCTTGTCGGTCGTGACGAGGTTGATCGGCTCGCCATCGCGCAGGAAGCGCTCGCCCTTCAGCTTCAGGCTGGCCAGGCCGCCGTTCAGGTTCGAGACCTGCGCGACGTAGTGGTCGGTCTCGATCTTCGTGCGCGTCTCCAGCGCCGCGCGAGCCTTCGCCTGCCCGGCGCTGAGCGGCGCGGGCACGGCCGGCGCTGCCAGGGCGGGCGCCGTCGGGGCCGGCGCGCCTCCGCCCGCAGCGCCGGGCGCGGCCTCACTGGCGGGCTCGGGCCGGTTGAGCAACAGGGGCGCGGTCAGCGCGATGCCGAGCAGCAGCACGAGGTAGATCGCGCGGCCCTTACCCTCCATGGCAGCCGCTCCCCTCGGCGGGCGCCTCGGCGCCGGGCATCACGGTGGCCGGAAGCTCGGGGGCGGGATCGAAGCCGCTCCCCCCGAAAGGGTGGCAGCGTGCGATCCTGCGCGCGCCCAACCACGCGCCGTGCACGACGCCGAAGCGCTCGATGCAGGTGGCGGTGTAGCTGGAGCAGGTGGGGTGGAAGCGGCAGTGATTGCCGAGCAGCGGCGAGATCGCCCGCTGGTAGAGCCCGATCAGCGCGAGCGCCAGCCGCGCGATCACGACGCACCCCCGGCTGCGCGGGCGCCGGCGGCGCGCGCCATGGCGTCGCGCGCACCTTGCATCTCCTCGAGCATCGATCGGTACCCCAGCTCGCCGGCGCCGCTGCGCGCGATCACCACCACGTCGCAACCCTCTGGGAAGAGCTCGCCGTTGCGGCGATAGACCTCGCGCAGGCACCTGCGGATGCGGTTGCGCCCCACGGCGCCAGCCACCCGCTTGGTGACGGTGATACCGAGGCGCTTTCTGGGAGCGGGCAGCACGATGATCACGAAGTGGGGAGTGTGTACGCGTTTACCGGTCTGCTGAACCCGCAGGAAGTCGCGCCGCGTCAGAATGCGGTGGGAGCGTGGGAAGCGCTCTCCACGGGGCCTGTCGCGCGCATCGTCCATGGGCCCTGTGACTGCATCGCGTCCTGTCTGAGCCAGCAAGAGGTGAGCCGGATGGGTCGACGGGCGACCGGCACCGGCAGGAGGAGTGGGCGCCGACACGGGGCGGCTCGAAGGGCTCTCCCGGCTAACTCCTTCAGGTCGACGGAGACGGCCAGGCGCTTGCGGCCCTTGCGGCGGCGCGCATTGATGGTGCTGCGACCGCTGGCGGTCTTCATCCGCGCACGGAAACCGTGGGTGCGCAGACGGCGCTTGCGGTGCGGCTGATAGGTGCGTTTCACGGCGGAATCTCCCGACTTCCGAAAAATTGGGAGGCGGGAAAAAAGCACGGGTTGTCGGGGCTGTCAAGCTGATGGCGTGGCCTGCCGGCGCCGCCGCGGTCTAGAGCACCCCTGGGTCTGTGTTCAGTAAGCCGGCGTCCAGGAAACTGAAGTAGCTGTCATGTCCCAGGATCAGGTGATCCAGGACCGCCACCCCGAGCAGCACGCCGGCGCGGCGCAGGCGCTCGGTGATCGCGACGTCTTCTTCGCTGGGGGCCGGCTCGCCGCTCGGGTGGTTGTGCGCGAAGATCACCGCGGCGGCGGGCTCGCGCAGGATCAGCCTGAAGACGTCGGACGGCGTGATCGCGCAGGCGGTCAACCCGCCCACGGCCACCAGGATCTCCGACAGCGGCCGGTTCTTGGCGTCGAGGGCGACGGCGAAGAAGTGCTCCTGGGTGGCGCCGCGCACCCGCGGTCGCAGGGCAGCGTCCACGTCGGCGCTGCTGCGCAGGGGTCGGCCGGGCGACAGTGGGCTGCCGGCCACGCGCGCGCCCAGCTCGAGCGCCGCCTGGATGCGACAGGCCTTGGTGACGCCGACGCCAACGCAAGCGCTCAGCGACGCGATGCCGGCGCGCTCGATCCCGCGCAGGCCCTCGACCTCCGCGAGCAGGCGCTGGGCGACCACGCCGACCGGCTCGCGGCTCGAGCCCGTGCCGAGCAGCACGGCGACCAGCTCGCCATCGCTGAGCTGGCGCGCGCCGTGTAGCAACAACCGTTCGCGGGGCCCTGGTGGGCGCTCGGATTGGGGAGGGGAGGGCATGGCAGGGGCCTGTTGCAGCTCCCGGTCCGGCGTCCGGGGAAGCCTTTTCGCGTACTTGGAGCATCCGCTGCGGCGGCGTGCGGGGACGTCGCCGGCGGACGCCGCAGGGGCTAGCCTCGGGGTCGTGCAGCGCCAAGCCCCAGATATCCGCGGAGGGTTGCCGCCGCGCTGGGCTGCTGCCGGCGTCGGCGTCGGTGCGGTCGCGGCGATCGTCGTGCTCGCCCTGGCGCCCCCGGCGCCGAAGGTCGGCGCCGGCAGCGCGCGGTCGTTTCGTCTGCCATCGCCGTTGCCGGCGGCGCCTGCGGGCCCGACCCGCGGGACGCTCGCCGGGAGCTTCCAGACGGGTGGACGGATCACCGGCCGCCCCGCAGTCGACGGGCAGGGGCGCGCCTACGTGGCTTCCCACGACGGGCGCCTCTACGCCCTGAGCCGGGGAGGCACGCTGCGCTTCGAGCGCGAGCTGGGTGCAGCCGCCTTTGGCGGACCGCTGCTCGTGGGCGATCGCATCCACGTCGGCACGGATGCCGGGGAGCTGCACACCTTCGACCTCGAGGGCAGGGCTCTGGGGCGCGTGATGTTGCCGACCGGGATCGAGCGCCCGCCGGTCGTCGGTCCGGACGGGCTGCTGCTGGTTGCCGCTGGGCGCGAGTTGCTGGCGCTCGCTTCGGATGGCACGGTCGCGTGGCGCTTCGAGGTCTACGCCAAGATCTTCGGCGCGCCCGCCAGCGATGGGCAACGCATCGCCTTCGGTGCGCAGGACCACCACCTCTACGTGCTCGGGCCCGACGGGCGCAAGCGGGAGGTGTTCAATCTCGGGGCGGACGTCGACATGGCGCCCGTGATCGCGCCGGACGCAACGATCTTCGTCGGCGCCGACGACGGCCGTCTCCACGCGGTGCCGCCCTCGGGGCCCGTGCGCTGGTCGGTGCGCTTCGATGGCCGACTGCGCGCGGCGGTCGCGCTGGTGGGCGAGGACAGTCTGCTGTTGGCTACCCACGGGTTGCGCCCCGGGTTGCATGT
>JAPPOT010000360.1 GCA_028817855.1 Myxococcales bacterium | reverse complement strand
GCTCGCCGCAGTCGGGCTCGGGCAGCGCCGTGTGGTGCTCGGCGAAGAAGCCGGCGGCGTCGAAGTCCTCGGTGCTCGGCACGATGCCCTGCTCGAGCAGGTTGCGGAAAAAGCCGAAGTCCGCGCCGCCCCCCAGCGCCACGTTGGTGTTGGCATCGGGCTCGGTCGTGAGGCCGCCGGCGTCGTCGGCGGTCGTCGCATCACCCATGGCCGCCGGTCCACGCTGGGCGCTGCCCGGTGTGGCGCCAGGAGCCTGCGCCACATTGTTGGCCCCGGACTCGCCGCCCGGAGCGAGGTCGTCCCCGGCGCCGTCGCCGTCCCCATCACCGCCGCTGGGGGAGTCGCCCTGCGAGTCGCTGAGCAGCCCTCCTTCGGAGCTCGAGCCGTCCCCACAACCGATTGTGGTCAAGAGCAGCGACAGGATGAGCGTGAGCGTGATTTCGGCGATGCGCGTCATGGCTTCCCTCCGCCGCCAACTCCAAGCAACCGGCGTGCCACCACGGAAAGCCCGGAAGAAACGCCGGCGAATCGCGCTCCGCACCGGGTCGACCTGGCCCACTCGGCCCACTCTGGCACAGCGCTGAGCCCACGCCCGAAGTCCGCGCCCGAGCGCGAGCACCAGCAGGACTGTCTGCTACAAGGACGCCATGCGTACCCGCGGCGCTGCGCTCTCGCTCGTGCTCCTCACCGCTTGCATCGAGACCGGTGACGCACCGCCTCCCCTCGAGGACGAAGGCGGCGAAGACGTCCCGCTCGACGCGGTGTCACCCGATGGGGGAGAGGAAGCGCACGCGGTCGGCGCCCCCTGCCTGCCCGAGCAGGTGCCGGAGGCAGGCTTCGACGACCGCGAGGCCTACCTCGAGACCAGCTCGCTCGACTGCGAGACCCGCGTGTGCCTGGTCTTCCACCTGAGTGGCGATCCGCGCGAGAGCTGCCAGCCCGTGGACGCATCGGGCTGCGACCCCGACCTCGAGCCCGAGTGCGCCCCGCCCGTGCTCTGCGCGGATCCCAGCGAGGTCACCGATCGCGTCTACTGCAGCTGCCGCTGCGACGCGGGCGACACCGGCTTCGCGGAGTGCGACTGCCCCTCGGGCTTCTCCTGCATCGACGTGCTCGAGGTGGGCGGCCCGAGTGTGCGGGGCGGCTACTGCGTACGAGATGGCACCTTCGCAGGGTGAGGTAGCGATCTTGTCACGTAGGGCGCGTCGCGGGCGTGCGCCCCACGTGACGACCGACTGCGTCCACGTCCACGTCCCCGATCCCCGCTATGCTCCCCCGACGATGCTCGTCTACTCGCCCGAGCTCTTCGAGCTGCAGCTGGCATTCGCGGAGCGTGTCCGGCTCCTCTCCGGACACCCGCTCGAGCAAGTGCTCCTCGATTACACCAACCTCTATGTGCGCTTCGGATTGGGACGCGACCTCGACCCCGAGCATCCCGACTGGCGTGCCTATCTGTCGGGACTGCGGTCGGCCGCCGACCCCGTGGAGTGGACCCACCGCTTCTACCTACGCGACCCGGAAGCCTCGACCGCACCCACGGTCCTCGCGATGGTCGGATGCTTCTCCTACGCGATCGCAGACGACTGCATTCGCCTGCACTTCCAGAACGTGGATCCACAGCGCTCCCCCCTCGCCCTCGCCCGGGCACCGCAGCGCCGCGCGGAGCTGGCAGCGCTCTTCGAGCTCATCAAGCGCGATGTCCGCGAGGACTTGCCCGTGGTCGGCCGCTCCTGGCTCTACAACCTGGAGGCTTACCGCCGTCTCTTTCCGCCGGCCTACACCACCTCGGCCCGCATCCTCCGCAACCGCTTCCGCTCCATGCCCCTGTGGGGCCAATTCGTGAACCGCCATGGCGACATCAAGCCCCACATCGCGACCCCATTCCTCGAAACCCTCGCGCAACACCCCACCCTCGACAACCTCGACGCCTGCTTCCCCCTGCAAGTGCTGACCGCCACAGCCCCACAGTCCGACTTCCTCGACTTCTACGGTGTCTAGAGCGACCACCGAGACCGGGCCGAGCGCCTACTGCTCCAAAGTCTCCAGGTGCTTCCCCATCATCGACCAGACCCCCGGCTCACAACTGCCGCAAACGTCCGCCGAGCCCAGCGCCTGCGCCGCCGCGGCCGTGCCGTGCAGGGTGAGGTCCATCCAGTTGAGGGCGATCTCGGCGACGTCGGGCAGGATCATCGTGTCCGTCGAGACCGTCCGGTGATCGCCCGACGAGCGGCTGACGATCATCGCCGGCACGCCGTCGGAGAGGGCCTCGTAGTCCGCGGCGGCGTTCGCGGCAGCGATGTCCTCGCTACCGCCAACCACGTAGCCCACGGGCACGGTGACCGCGCTCATCACCGAAACGTCCGCGCCGAAGACCGAGCTCGAGCCGGACAACACGAAGACCGCCGCCACGCGCGCGTCATCGGCCGCCAAACCGAGCGCGGTGATGCCGCCGCAGGAGTTGCCCGCCGCCACCACGCGCTCCGGGTCCAGCTTCTCGGTGTACTCCGCCTGCCCCAGGGCCCAGTCGATCAGCGCGCCGTGATCCCCCACCGATGTCTGCGCTAGCGCACCGCCGTCCGGTGACTCGGTCAGCGCGAGCACCACGAAGCCGGCCGCCGCCCAACGCTCGAACAGGGGCGCCCACGTGAAGTCGCTGCGGTAGCAGCCACCGTTGGCCCACACCACGATCGGCAGCGGACCCTCGATCGCGTCCAGGTCCATCGGTCGGTAGACGTTGAACCAGGGCGCCACGCCCGGCGACTCCATCGTGGTCGGCAGCTCCACCTCCACCGCCGGGGTGGACGGTTGCGGCGCGGCGTCCTCCGCCGGTTCGTCGTCGCCGGCGGGCGCATCGCCGTCCATCCCGGCGCCGTCGCTCGCGTCCATCGGGTCGGCCGCCGGGGCGGGCGGGTCGGCCGCCGCCCCCTGCGTGGGGGCGGGCGACTGGCTGCTGCTGTCACTCGCTCCATCCGCTCCGGTGATGCTGGAACCCATCGATCCCGCACCCGCGGTCCCTGGAGCCTTCGCTCCCGACCCCGGCGGCCCATTGTCCGTGAAGACGTCCATACCCCCGCCTTCACTGCTACAGCTCAACAGCCAGAGCGAGCCCAGCAGGCCCACCCACTTTCGCCACCACGTGCTCGAGCGCATCTGCAACTCCTCGCGTCAGAAGCCGAAGACCGAAGGCGGGATCACCTCGAGGCACGCGGACTGACCGGGCAGGTCCACCGCGAAGCCGACGAAGTAGCACATCTCTTCATTCGTGCTCTCGCCGTAGGAGATGACCTCGTCGGTCGGGTTGTCGAAGGTGCAGGTCACGCGCGTGACCTGCCCCGCACTCACGCTCAGATCGAGCATGTCCATCTGCTGGCTGTCGAAGTCGAAGGGGTCGCGCCGGTAGACCTCCTGCAGCTCGCCAACGGATGCACCGACCTCGAAGCGCATCGCCCGACCGCGTAGGTGCATGTGCGGGAAGCCCGCGATCAGCTGCACCGACTGGAACATGGAGCACGTGCCGACCACGTCGCTCGTCTGCGCCGGCGGCAGCTCCACCGCGGCCGTGCCGAAGATGAAGCTGTTGACGGGCCGCGGGTTGTCCACCTGCGTGCGCCGCATGTCGATCGCGACCGAGCCGGTCACCGCCTCGTCACGCGTGTTCAGCAGGTGCATCTGCAGCACGAGCTGCGTGCCGCCACCCAGGATGTGGGCCGCGTCCTGTGGAAACTCGAGCTTGGTGTCGCCGGTGCCCGTGATAAAGAGGATCTCCCACGAGCTGCGAAAGGCGATGTCGCACTCGGCGAAGCCCTCGGGCTCTGGTGCGCTCGCGCGCGAGAGGATCAGGTGGTGCTGAAAGGGCTGACCCGAGGTGTGGTAGCCGTTGACGGTGAGGTCCTCGGACAGCGTCGAGGCGAAGCAGAGGTAGCGCTCCTGTCCGGCTTCCAGCGTGAACTCCCCGGTGCTCCACTCGAAGACATCGGCGTCCGCACCAAAGGCAGGCTCGGGCGCCGCCGGCACCGGCGGGTCGGCTGGCTCCGCGGGCATCGCAGCGCCATCCATCGGCTCCTGCGCCGGCTCCGGCTCCGCGGCGGCTGGCGGCGGCGCCGTGATCGGCTGCATCGGCGGCTCCCCCGCACCCGGGTCGTCCCCGGAACCGGCCCCCGCCTGGGGCTGCGACCTGGGCGCCAGTGTCACCGAGGGATCGCGCTCCGCCTCGCAGCCGAGTCCCAGCACGAGACAGGGCGCCCACAGGGCTACCGCCGTCAGCGCTCCGACGCGCCGCGCGTCGAAGGTGCTCGGCACACCGCCCGCCCGAAGGTCGCAGGGACGGGCGGTGTGCCTCGCATTTGATGGGTGCGGTGTCGATACGGCGCGCCTGGGTTTGTGGTTGTGTTGGGGGGCGCACCGCAACAGGCCACGACCCGACCCTCCCACGCTGCCCCAGCGTGAATCCTTGGATTGACCTTTGTTCTTCATGGGCAAGGTGATCCTCTGTTGGGTACCGCGGCGGCCTCGGCTTCCTCGACCACCTCATCGCGGCCCGGCTCTCAGCCTCGCGACCCGCGTGCCTCGGGCACACATGGTCCGCCGGCACCGTCCCCTGCCGGGCCGGCGGGATCTTGAAGGAAAGCTTTGGAGTTTATTGGCGGCGGGACCTCAACCGCCGGCGTCGAGCCCGCGTGCGAGATCGGCCAGCCAACCCATGCCCAGCTCGTCGCCCAGGGCGACGGCGCGCCCCCGCAGCTCCAGGCCCACCCGCCGCCGCGCCGGGCTGCGGGCGCCGGACAGCACGAAGCGCGCGTAGCGGTAGGTCGTCTCCGCCAGCAACGGACGCAACCCCAGCTGCTCGTTCATCGCCATGGCATCGTCGAAGTGCGCGCCGGCGCGCTTGCCACGCTTGAGCAGCACCGCGAGCGCTGCGAGCGCGTGCGAGACCGAGCCCTCGAACCACATCAGGCAGGTCGGCGTGTTGTAGTGCGGATAGGGCGCGAGCTCGTCGTAGAGGCGCTCCGCACGCTCGGCGTCGCCGAGCTCCACGGCTATCAACGCCAGGTTGGCGACCGCATTGAGGTAGCCCACCTCGCGCGGAAGATCGCTCCCGGTGTCCCCGACCATCGTCTCGAGCACGCTGCGCGCGAGCTCGCGCTGACCGCATCGCAGGCACAAGCGCGAGAGCCCGGGGCGCATGCTCGGCATCACGTCGTGGATCGAGTCGAAGAACACGGCCGGGTCCAGTCCCCGCCCTGCGTTGGGCACGCCGTCACGCCGCGTGGACAGCTTCAGGCGCATCATCCCGATGAGGCGAGGGCCGTAGGCGAGCCCGAGCCGCCGCGCCCGCGTGTCGAGGTCGGCGAAGGCCGCCTCGGCGGTCGCGAAGTCGCCCTCCAGGAGGCGACGCTGGGCCGCCATGCGCTCGGGCGAGCGCCGCGGCTCCGGGCGGTGGTGGCGGGGGGAGAGGCGAGCCGGGGG
>JAPPOT010000744.1 GCA_028817855.1 Myxococcales bacterium | reverse complement strand
GTCTCGGTCTCGGTCCCGGTCTCGGGCCTCTGGTCCTGCGCCTGCGCCTGCGCCTGCGCCCAGGCCGGCAGGCATCCGCAGGCGAGTCCAAGCAGCAGCGCGTTCAGCAGGCGTGCCATCGATCAGGTCCCGAAGCAGCCGGCGTCGACGAAGGTCGGCGGGACCGGCATCGCCGTGCAGCCCTCGGCGATGACAGCCCGCAGCAGGAAGAGCAGCTCGGCGTCGGCCTCGATGTCGGCGTCGTCGTAGGCGTCCTGCCATACCTCCACGGACTGCTCCATCATCTCGGCCACGCCCATGGCCTGCTCGCAGTGGCCGTCGCGATGCAGCCGCAGGGCGTAGTCCACGGCCAGCCACATGTTGAGCATCATGAAGGGCTTGGCGTGGGCCTCGTCCGAGAAGTGCGGCCAGAACTCGTCCGGGTTCTCGCCAGGCGCGAGCCCGTTGTCGACGCCCACCTCGTACTCCACCCGCTCGCCGCTGTCGTGGTCGGTGTAGCTGACCTCGGCCGTGAAGGCGGGCGCGCCGGGTCCGATCCGCTCGGCGGCGTCCGCCTGGGGCCACAGCCGCACGAAGACCCCGCCACCGCCGCCGCGCCGGCCGACCATCTCGTCCACGTCGTCGCCGCCGGTGCGCGCTCCTAGGAACAGCCCCGGTATGCGCAGCACCACGCCCGCGCCGCCGCCGGCCGCGTCGCGCACACCGTGCACCGCGCCCGCCGCGTAGCCCGGCGCCGGGCGAATGCGCAGCTCCATGTCCGTGGCCAGCGGCACCAGCGACAGCTCGGCCTGGGCCGCGATCACACCCGGGATCTCGTCGCCGTGGGCGCTGGCCAGCGTGGCGGTGCCCTGCTCCGCCAGCGCGCGGGCGATGTCCGGCTCGTAGTCGTTGCCGACGCCGACGATGCTCATGCCGATGCCCTCCTGCGCCGCCGCCGCGCCCAGCGCGACGATCCGCTCCCGGTCGGTGATGCCCGTCACGGCACGGGCGGCGCCGACGAGCAGGATGCGCCCACCGGCGAGCGCGGCCTCGTCCTGCACCAGCCGATCGACCGCCAGCGCGAGCCCGTCGTAGAGCGCCGAGCCCTCTTCGACCGCCTGCAGCGCTGGCAGCTCGCCGGGCACGACCTCGGTCGGCGCTGCCCCATCGCGCACGACCTCGGCGCCGTCGCCGTAGACGATGAGCGTCACGCGGTCCTCGGGCTCGAGCGCGCCCACGAGCCCCTCGATCCCGTCCACCAGCTCTTCGCGCACGCGATCCGTGTACACGCTGATGTCGACCACCACTGCCAGGTGCACGGCGTCGCGCTCGCGCGACTCGGCGGTCACCGCCGTGTTGAAGCTGGCGAAGGCCATCGTCCAGTTGCCGTCGTCGAAGCGCGGCGCCACGGCCAGCTGCGGATGCACGCACACGGTGAAGCCGCAGTCGGCCTCGGGTTGATCGATCGCGTGCTCGGCGAAGAACCCGAGCTGGTCGAAGGACTCCACCGGCGGGATCTCGCCACCGCGCAGCATGCGCCGGAACTCCTCGATGTCCTGTGCGCCAGCCTGCGTCACCGAAAGCGACCCGCCGGGCGGGGGCTCGAACTCGTCGCTGTCGCCACAGGCCAGCAGCAGCGCCAGCGGCCAGACGAAGGAGCGTGTCATTGCTTGCCCTCCGTGCCACCGACGCCGCCATCGTCTTGAAGGTCCCGTCCGGCATCGTCCATGTCCATCACCTCGTGGCCCCTGGGTTCGTTCACGCCGGCGTCGTCGTCCGGCGCCGCGGCTTGTGCCTCGCTCGCCTGCACGATCGCCAGGTCCACGCGGAAGCCGCGTGAGCCCGCCCTCTCGCATCCGGTGCGCACGAGCGCCACCTGCTCGACGCGCCCGAGGTACACGCGCGCGAGCGCGTCAACCACCACGGCGCGCACCTCGCTGCCGGCCTCGACCAGCAGGCCGCCGATCGGCGCGCGCGCGGGCAGCACCAGGCTGCCGCATGTGTCGCGCACTGGAGCGCACGTGGCGGCGACCGGCTCGCCGGAGCCCACGCCCGCGGCCGGGAACCCGCTGCCGCGCCGCAGCTCGAGCGCCTGTCGCTCGTCGCGGATGCGCAGGACGTTCGCGCCGGAATCCACGCCCGCATCGGGACCGAAGCCCTCCGCCCCGGCGACTTCGATGCGCTGTCCCGCGACGAACGGGAACATGCGCGGTGGGACGCAGACGAAGCCGGTGCCGCTGCCGTGCTCGAGCACGAGACAGCCGTCGGCGCCCTCGCGCACGGCGGCGAGCTCGTGCGTGCCGTTCGGCAGTCCGGACCAGGCGATCGGTGCGGCGACCGGCGCGTCGCAGGGTGGGGCGTTGTCCTGCCCGCGCAGGCTCGCCGTGCCCAGCTTGAAGCCGGTCCGGAAGAAGTAGCGACCGCCCCCGCCGCCGACCTGCAGCGCCTGCTGCGACGCCGCGCCGTTGCGGGTGGGCTCCTGCGGAATCTCGTGCAGCCCCTCATGGTCCCAATGCAGCACGCGCGAGGTCTCCCCCACGCGCACGATGGCGGCCGCGCAGAGGCGCGGCTCGGGCACATCCGGCTCGAGGGTCGGGTCGGTAATCGGCAGCACCCCGCCGGGGTCGAGCCGGTAGCGCACGGACGGGCCGAAGTCCTCCTCCGTGAAGAAGCCGATCTGCTGGGGCAGCAGGTCGCAGGTGGGCGTTCCGTCGACGAAGCGCACCTGCACGTGGATCCGCTCGCGCGTGAGGTTGTGGACGTAGGGCGCGGGCCGGTAGTTCAGATCGCAACCCAGCACGGTGAGCAGCGAAAGCAGGCCCACCCCGCGCAACCCCGGCGTCATGCCCGCCCTCGACGCATCGGGCTGCAATTACATCAACGCACGCACGTGTTGTCGAGCCCGACCTCGGGCACTTGCGGCGTTCCGCTTGACGGCCCGCTCTAGCCCCGATCCTTCACCGAGGCGTGCGAAGATCGTGCAAGTGATCGGCTTCGCAGTGCTTTCGCTGAAATGGTGCGGATACACACTGTATTCGTGCCAGAGGCGGAAGTGCTGTGGAGTCGAGCGGTTGTGCGAGGGCGTGCGGATCGGTGAAGAATCCGGGCTCGCGCCGCTCAGCGCAACAGCGCGAATGCCACCGCGACCGCCGCCGCGATCGCCGCCGCGACCACCAGGGTGCCCAGCGAACCCTGTTCCGCCTCGGCTGCCGCCTCCGCCACCGTCTCCGCGTCCTCGGCAGCGGCTTCCCCGGGCAGGATGGCCGGTTGCGGCACCGCCACCAGCGCCTCGAGCATGGCGCGCGCGCTGGGGTAGCGCTCCATCTGCTTTTTCGCCAGCGCGTGGTCGACCACGTCCTGCAGCTCCGGCACCGCGCGCGCGTCCTTCAGGTGCGCGTCGAGCTGCGGAATCGGCGCTCGCAGGTGCGCGCCGATCAGCTCGAGGTGGGTCTCGCCTAGGAAGGGCGGCCGTCCGGTCAGCACTTCGAAGAGCACGCAGCCCATCGCGTAGACATCCACCTGCAGGTCGACCGAGCTGCCGGCGGCCTGCTCGGGCGGCATGTAGAGTGGGGTGCCGACCATCATCCCGGTCACGGTGAGCGCGGCGCCGCCGGAGGTGGGGTCTTCCGTCGGCGTCATGAACTTGGCGAGCCCGTAGTCGAGGATCTTCACCCGGTATCCGCCATCGGGCGTCGGTACCAGGAAGATGTTCTCCGGCTTGAGGTCCCGGTGCACGACGCTTCGCTCGTGGGCGTAGGCGATCGCAGTCAGCGCCTGCCGAATGATGTCGAAGGCCTGCTCGGGCGCCAGCGGCCCCTCGGCGAGCCGCGACTCCAGGGTGGTGCCCTCCAGGTACTCGAGCGCGACGTAGGGCACGTCGTCCACGAAGCCGTGCCCGAAGACTTCGACGATATTCGGGTGGTCGAGCGTGTCGAGCGCCTTGGCCTCGCGCAGGAAGCGACCGCGCACCTGCGCGTCCAGCGCGCTGCGGTGCCACTGCTTGAGCGCCAGCACCCGCCCGCTGTCCCGCTCCACGGCCCGATAGACCGCGCCGGCGGCACCCTGTCCCACGAGTGCGTCGATGCGGTACCTGTCGTCGATCAGTCGCCCCACCAGGGAGCCCGAGCCCACCGTCTCCATGCCCCCACGATGATACCGCAGGAACCCACACCCTTTCCAAACCTGCCCCTGCCCCTGCCTCTGCCCGAACGGCAGCGCGGTCGCGTGCGGTGCGGGCCGGGGCGGGTTCGCAGAACACTCGGCTCGTGGCCGGTGCTGCGCCGCACCCAGCCAGCGGAAATACTGCGGATCCGGGGCTCCGCAGCCGGGTTGGGCTTGCCGTTTGCCCCGTTTGCCCGATATTGCGACCCGCCGGGCACCGTTTCGGGCCCGAGACCCCCCAATGACGCAGAATTACTCCCTCGAAAACCCCCTGGCGGGGCCCGGGCCGACGGCCGCCACGGGACCGGCCGCGGCCGGCAATCCCTACGACGACGCGCTCGAGATGGGCCGCGAGCTGCTCGAGCGCCCGCGAAAGGGCGGCGGGCTGCGGCGCGTGATGACGCAGCACAGCAAGCAGCGCATGACGGTCTGGGAGCGCATCCAGGTACTCACCTCCGACCGGCCCAACATCCTGTGGCAGAACTGGGGCCGGCAGCTCGACGGCGCCTCGATCGTCACCGGCATCCTGAACGTCGACGGCCGCGACGTGGCGGTCTACGGGCACGACTTCACCCAGCGCGCCGGCGCGATGGACGCGACCAACGGGCAGAAGCTCGCGCGCATGATCCAGATGGCGGCCGAGCACGGCATCCCGTTGCTCGGCATGAACGACTCGGCGGGCGCCTACGTGCCGGCCGGCGTCGGCGGGCTCGACGGCTACAGCGAGGCCTTCACGGCGCTGCGCAAGATCAGCGGCATCATCCCGAGCGTGATGATGATGTTCGGCTTCAACGCCGGCGGCGGCGCCTACCTCCCGCGCCAGGGCTGCTTCATGAGCCAGTGCGACGACGCCTTCTTCGGCCTGACCGGGCCGGCGGTGGTGAAGTCGGTGCTCGGCGAGGAGGTCACCGCCGACGAGCTGGGCGGCCCGGGCGTGCACAGCCAGAGCGGCGTGGTCGACCTGGTCACGCCGGACGAGCTCGGCTCCCTGCGCATCGCCCTGCGCCTGCTGTCCTACCTGCCCGACAACAACAGCGTGGGCGCGCCCTTCTGGTCCAACTCGGATCCGATCGATCGCTTCACCTACGAGGAAGACACGCTCTTCCGCAAGACCTTCACCGGGCCGGCCGGCTTCAACGCGCCCTTCGACATCCAGCTCTACCTGCAGCAGATCTGCGACCACGGCGAGTACCTGGAGCTGCAGCCCAACCGCGCGCGCAACCTGGTGACCGCCTTCGGCCGCCTCGGCGGGCACGTGGTCGGCTTCGTCGCCAACAACTCGGCCACCGCATCGGGGCAGATCGACATCGGCGCGGCGCGCAAGGGCACGCGCTTCGTGCGCTTCTGCAACCTTTACAACATCCCGCTGATCTTCATCGAGGACACCACCGGCTTCCTGCCCGGCAAGGCCCAGGAGGAGGGCGGCATCGTGCTCGAGGGCCGGCGCCTGCTCGACGCCATCATCGATGTGCGCACGCCGCGCATCACCCTCATCATCCGCAACGCCTTCGGCGGCGCCTACGCCAGCTTCAACACCCAGGCGACGGGCGCGGACATGGTCTTCGCGATGCCGACCGCGCGCATCGCCGTGATGGGCCCGGCCGGTCGCGAGTACGTCTACAAGGCCGAGCTGGACGCCATCCGCGACAAGCACGCCGCGGGCGTGGCGGCCGGCGCCCAGGAGGAAGCGGACGCCGAGCGGGACGCGGCCCTTTCGGGGCTCTCCGAGCGCTACGAGCAGGAGCTGATGAACCCGAAGGAGGCACTCTCGCTGGGCTCGGTCTCGCGCATCGTGATGCCGGGGACCACGCGCCGGGTGCTCGCGCGCAACCTCGACTATCTGATGCGCCACTATACGCCGGCGCCCCTGGGCGGCGTTCAGCGGGAGTTCGAGTGAGATGCTGAACCGAGACCAGGTGACCACCCACTACGCCGACCACCCCTCCCCCTGGGTGCGCTCCTTCGATCTGTCGCCGATCAAGTGCCTGATCGTCTGCCGCGGTCCGGTGCGCAAGGAGGCGATGGACGTCTTCGACCAGGTCGGCATCGCCGAGTACGGCATCCTGCTGTCCGAGAAGGACTCGATCGTCTATCCGAAGTGCCTCGCGCCCGAGCTGCGCGGCTTCCGCTTCCCCGGCAACATCCACCGCGTGCCCGACTACATGGGCTCCGGCGCGCAGGAGAAGCAGGAGCGTATCGAGGAGATCGTCGGGATCGCCCTCGAGCACGGCTACACGCACCTCTTCGCCGGCTACGGCTTCATGGCGGAGGACGCCGAGTTCATCGAGGCGATCGAGCGCGCGGGCCTGACCTTCATGGGCCCGGCCTCGCGCGTGGCGCGTGCCGTCGGCGCCAAGGACGAGGCCAAAAAGCTCGCCCGCAACCTGAAGATCTCCGTCACGCCCGGCGTCGACAACGTCTCGGCCCTGGCGCTGCTCGGACGCTGCAAGGATCTGGCCGCGCTGTCGGCCCTGCTGAAGGAGCACGGCCTGTCCTGCCAGCTGGCCGCCGGCGCCGAGCTCGCCGACGCGGCCGAGGCCGTGCTGCAGGCCGGCTACGCGAAGGGCGTGGAGCTGGTCTCGATCGAGGAGCTGCAGGCGGAAGCCGCGCGCCAGTGCGAGGCCATCTGGAGCAGCCACCCGGACCACCGCATCCGCTTCAAGTACATCGGCGGCGGCGGAGGCAAGGGCCAGCGGGTCATCAGCAACGCCGACGAGGTGGCCGGCGCGGTGATGAACGTGCTGGCCGAGTCCAAGGTGGTGGCGGCCGGCGCCAATCGCAACTTCCTGATCGAGCTCAACATCGAGACCACCCGGCACAACGAGATCCAGATGATCGGCAACGGGCAGTGGTGCCTGTCGCTCGGCGGCCGCGACTGCTCGGTGCAGATGCACGAGCAGAAGCTGCTGGAGATCTCCTTGACCCAGGAGCAGCTCGACGGCGAGATCGCCGGCGCGCGCGAGGCCGGCCAGAGCAAGCGCCTGCAGGTGCTGGAGGCGGACCGCCGCGCGCTCGCGGAGATGGAGCAGGAGGCCGAGGCGCTGGGCACCGCCGTGGGACTCGACAGCGTCTCCACCTTCGAGGCCATCGTGGAGTCCGAGCACCACTACTTCATGGAGGTCAATACGCGCATCCAGGTGGAGCACCGCGTCACCGAGCAGGCCTACCTGCTGCGCTTCGACAACCCGGATGAGCCCGACGACAGCTTCTACATCGACAGCCTGATCGAGGCGATGGCCCTGCTGTCGCTGCACGGTCCGAGGCTGCCGCGGCCCACGCGCGTCGTGCGGCAGCCCTCGGGCGCCGAGGTGCGCATCAACGCCACCAACCCCGCGCTGCAGCCCCACGCCGGCGGCCTGATCTCGACCTGGTCCTCGCCGCTGCCGGAAGAGACGCGCGACGACCAGGGCATCGGCATCCGCAACCCGGACACCGGCGCCTTCGTCTACTACCGGCTGGCGGGCGCCTACGACTCGAACATCGCGCTGGTGATCACCCACGGCGACTCGCGCGAGGACAACCTGCAGCGCCTGGCCGAGATCCTGCGGCGCACCGAGCTGCGCGGCTACGACCTGCAGACCAACCTGGAGATGCACTACGGGCTGCTCGGCTGGATCCTCGGCCACGACGCCATGGTCAAGCCGAGCACCCAGTTCATGGACCGCTACCTGTCGGCGGTCGGCGGGCTGCAGACCGTGCTCGACGACCTGGACCTCGAGCTCGCCTGGAAGCAGACGCGGCAGGCCGCCGGCGCGGATGCCCAGGAGGTGCTCGCGCTCAAGGAGACCCTGCTGCTGCGTCCGCTACAGCACATCGCTCGGGCCCCGCACCTGCTCGGTGGCTTCCTCGGCCTGCACGACGGGCGACTGTGGGTGCGTGACGGCGACGCGGTGCGCTTCGCGGACAACCCGGTGCGAGCGCTCGAGCGCCTCTACCACTTCCTGCACCTGGACCCGGAGGAGGGGCGCCCGGCCAGCCAGACGATTTGGGAGCACGACCGGCGCATCCTCGAGGACGCGCTCGGCTTCTACGAGGCGCTCGGCGAGCGGCTGGGCGAGTCGGGCTGGCAGGCGCAGCAGAAGGCCCTCGCCTCCGAGCAGCCCCCCGCGGCCTTCGCCGGCGAGGCCGAGCTGTGGCAGCGCGCGCGCGCCTCCCACGCCGGCTTCCAGCTCGGCATGGAGCTGCTGCTCATGCTGCCGCGCATCGGACAGCGCGCGGACTTCTTCGGCATCGAGGTGGCCGAGGATCTGTCGGTGCGCTTCCCGCGAGCGCTCGACGACCGCGACCACCGCGCCGAGCTGCAGCGCGCCCTCGCGCCTCCGCCGGCGGCCAGCTCCGACGAGGTGGTGACGCCGATGGGCGGCCACTACTACGCGCGCGAGGCGCCGCACCTGCCGCCGCTGGTGGAGGCGGGCATGCGCTTCGAGGCGGGTCAGCCGCTCTTCGTGATCGAGGTCATGAAGATGTTCAACAAGGTCTCGGCGCCCTTCAGCGGCCGCGTGGTCGAGGTGCTGCTGCCCGACGCCGACGGCACGATCGTCCAGAAGGGCCAGCCGATCCTGAAGATCGAGCCCGACGAGCGCATCGTGGTCGAGTCCCCCGAGGCCGTGGCGGCGCGCCGCCGCGCGGCCACCGAGGCCCTGCTCGACGGCTAGCCGTCCGCTCACCCGTCGCCCGCGAGCGCGCGCAGCGCCGCCGGCGTGTCGGTGTGCGCCATCGCTTCGCCATACGCCGGGCGCGCTGCGACGCGCCATTCGCGCCCGATCGCGCCCGAGCTTCTTTGGGAGTTGTGTTGTTTCCATTTGTTCTGCGGCCACGCCCGGTGGGCGCATTGACCGGCATGCGTGCACCGGCCTAGCCCCAACGATGTCGGTGGCTTGCTCGAGACGGCAAGCCCGCGGGTGGCAGTGGAGGTGTTTGGATGGTCAGCATGCGGAAGAGCAGACTTGGAGCGTGGATCGCGGTCGTCGCGCTCGCCCTGGGCGCCTGTAGCGACGAGGGTGCGGGCGCCGGGATCGACGGCGCGCCCGGCGCCGGCTTCGTGGACTCGCCCGCCATGGGCAGCGCTGGCTCCATGGCGTTCGACGACCCCGCCATGGCGCCGCCGAGCGATGCCATTGCGGTCCCTGGCGACACCGGTGGCGTGCCCGCCGTCGACGCCATGCCGGGTACCGGCGCGCCGGCCGACGACACAGCGGCGACCGATGACACGGTCGCGGTCGCGGACATGCCACCGATGGACGCGCCGGACGTCTCCGACGACGACTTCGCCCAGTACCACGACCCGGGCACCGGTCCCTGGGAGATGGGGTCGGCGCAGGAGTGCAAGATGGACCCGAGCATGGTCCGCGGCCGCCAGAACCTCGCCGTGTTTCGCTACGGCAAGCTGTGCCACATCCAGGGCGGCAACACCCGTATCCAGAACTGGTCGGCCACCAAGACCCTCGGCGGGGTGCTGGCCGGGCGTGCGTCCTTCTTGCTCTCCGACGTGGAGCGCGCCGGCCCCGGCACCGGCCCCTTCCTGCACGAGGACCGGGTCACCGACTGGCTCAGCACGGTGCGCTACTCGATCCACGGCGAGGCGCTCTTGAGCCACGTGATGTCGATGACCGCCTACAACAGCAATCTCGCGCACGGCTCCAAGCGCTTCTCCTACGACACCGTGGGCACCCGCGAGATCACCGCCATCGTCGACGTGGCGATGGCCGCGCTCGATCAGCTCGGCGGTGCGGTGCCGACCGAGGAGCGCGCCTTCATGCAGCAGGAGGTCTTCGATCGCCTCGGCATGGAGGACTCCTCGTGGCCCGGCGGCACCATCGGCTACGGCTGGACCGGCTCGCTCGAGGACATGGGGCGCGTCGGCGTCATGCTGGTGCACGACGGTTGGTACGGCGGCGAGCGCTTCATGGAGGCCAGCTGGGTCTACCGCATGTCCCACCCTGCCCACGAGGACGCCAACACCGCCTACGGGCAGCTGGCCTGGCTCAACTCGCGCGGGGGCGGCACGAGCATCGGCGCGCGCGAGGACGACTGCGCGCCCGCCGCCTTCTGGCCGTCCTATCCCCACGTGGGCTCGGAGGCCACCGACTGCCGCGCCACCACCGGCGACTGCAGCCAGGAGCACGACGTGGGCGTCTACAGCGCCCAGGGCCTCGGCGGCCAGTTCATCGCGGTGCACCCCGGCCTCGACCTGGTGATCGCCGCCCACAACGCCACCAACGTCCCCGCCCTTTGGGCCGACGTGCGCCCCGCCATCGTCGCGATGGATCCCACCTTCACGGGCGACGAAGCGGCCTTCTGCCAGGCCTACGGCGCCGGCGACTACGCGCCGGACCTCCTCGTCCCCCGCCTCGCCCCCGAGGGCTAGCCCGGATATTCACCGATGCGTGCGAAGATCGTGCAAGCGATCGGCTTCGCAGGGCTTTCGGTGAGTGGAGCGCATACGGTGTGTATTCGCGACCGAGGCGGAAGCGCTGTGGAGTCGAGCGGTTGTGCGAGGGCGTGCGGATCGGTGAAATATCCGGGCTAGCGAGCGGGTCCGGTCAGGGCGTCCACCTCTGCGGTGAGCCCGTGCATGCCGATCTCCTGCGCCAGCGCACGCGCCTGTGCGAGTCGCTCGCGCCCGCCGCCGCGCGTGCCGCCCATGTGCTCCATGCGTCCGTGCGCGAAGAGCGTCAGCGCGATCCCGGGCCGGTACCCCATCTCCCGGTTGCGCTGCAGGCCGAGCTCGAAGTGTTGCTCCGCCAGGGACGCCCGGTCCAGGGCGGCCGCCAGCACGCCCAGGAAGTGCGCGACGGAGCCGAGATAGAAGCCGGTTGCGTCGGGCGTGTTGAAGCGCGCGTACGGGGACAGCAGCTCGAGCAGCTGCTCGCACAGCGCGCCGTCGCCGAGCGCCGCCGCGCAGGTCGCCATGCACGCCAGCGTGTGCAGGTAGGTTCCGTCGCGCGGGAGCTTCTCCGGATCGCCCAGGGCCAGGAGCTGGGCGCGCACGGCCTCACGGTCTCCCGCCAGGGCGGCCAGGCGCGCCAGCCCCGCGCGATGGGGCGCCGTCATCTCCTCGAAGGCACCCATGCTCGCGCGCAGCTGTGCCGTCACCTGCGCCCGCGGGCCCTCGCGCACGACCGCGAGGCGCAGCTTCTGGATGCTATGGAAGAAGTGCGCGTAGGACAGACCGCTGCGCGTGGCCCGCGCGACGAGCTCCTGCCAGCGCTGCTCGGCCCGATCGAAGTGCCCTGCGTGGAACAGGCGCTGCGCGCGCAGGCGCTCGCAATAGAAGAGCGCCTCCCGCCGCTGCCGGCCCGGGACCGCAGCCGCCATCGCGTCGATCGCCGCGTCGACCTCGGCCATGTGGCCGGCCAGCAGGTGGGCCGTGACGCGCGCCGCGCGCGCATCGCCGCTCTGCCAGCCCAGCGGCGCCACGTCGTCGAGCGCGATCATGCGGTCGGCCAGCGAGAGCGCCTGCTCGATGTCGTCGGGGCCGCCGAGCGAGAAGAGCTGCGCGCGCATGGCCTCGAACAGCGGCCGGCGGTCGCCGAGCTGCTCGGCCAGCTCGACCGCGCGTGCGGCCAGGTCCTTGCTGCGCGCCAGGTCGGGCGCGTAGGGCGGCAGGCAGGCGAGCTGCGACAGGGCGCTGATGCGCACCGCGTTGGCGCCCTCTTCCGCCTTCGCCAGCGCCCCCTCGAGCGCCGCGCGCAGGGTGGCATCCGGCAGCGTCGCCATCGCCACCGTGGGTCTGCGCAGGCGCGTCACGCGCACCACCAGGTCGGCCAGCTCGTGCTGCTGCGCGAGCTCGAGCAGCCGGGCCGACGTTTCCATGGCGTCGTCGAAGCGCCCCGCCGAGCGCTGCGCCGAGGCGAGGGCGAGCAGCAGCTCGCCGTGGCGACGGGCGTCGCGCGCGCCGCCGAAGCGTTGCGCCGAAAGCGCCCAGCCGAAGCAGCGGGCGGCATCCTCGAACGCAGACGCGCGCAACGCCGCGTGCGCGGCCGCGAGGGCGTGTTGCATCACCTCCCCGGGGTCGCCCGCCGGAAGGGAGAGGTAGTAGTGCCTGGCCACCTCCGCGACCGGGCTCTCCGGGCGGCCCTCCATGACCCGTGCAATGCGTCGATGCACGTCGACCCGCTGGGCGTGGGACAGCCCCTCGTAGAACGCGCTGCGAAAGAGCGAGTGTGCGAAGTGATAGCGGTGCGGCGAGACGCTCTCCAGCTGTCCCCCGTCGAGCGCGAGCTCCAGCGTCTCCAGCACGGCGTCCGGCTCGAGCTCGCTCACCGAGGCCAGCAGCGAGAGGTCGAAGTCATCCCCGATGGCCGCCGCGCAGCAGAGCAGCTCCAACAGCGTCTCGGGCAGGCTCTCCATCCGTCGCCGCAACAGGTCCCGCGCGAGCTCCGGAGCTTCCACCGCCTGGGGCGAGAGACGCTCCAGCGCGTCGCCGCCGTGCTCCAGCGCGAGCGTGCGCACGACCTCTTGCACGAAGAGCGGCACGCCCCCCGTGGCGCGCCGGATGGCTGCCGACAGCTCCGCACCGGGGCGCTGGCTGGTCAGGACCTGGGCCAGCTCGGCGATCTGCTCGCCGTCCAGCGCGTCCAGCGGCACGCGGTGCGCACGCCGCGCGAGGCTCGAGAGCGCGCGCGGGTTGCGGCCCTCGCCCTCGCGCAGGGCGACCACCACCAGGAGAGGCAGCTCCGACAGCTCCTGCGCGATGAAGCGCAGCAGGCCCAGGGTCGCCGCGTCCGCCCAGTGGAGATCGTCGAGCAACAGCAGCATCGGCTGACGCGCGGCGGCCTCCCGCAGCAGCTCGGCGCCCTGCTCGATCCGTGCGAAGCGCGCGGCCTCGGCGCTCTCGTCCTCGTCGGGCTCCTCGTCCATCGCGGCGCGCAGCTCCCGGGCGCGCCTGGTCAGCTCCGGATGCGACGACTCCAGCGCGATCAGCTGCGCGGTGAGAGGCCACAGGGGAGGCGCGGGCGGCTCCTCCGGACAGCGCCCGGAGACCACCAGCACGCCCTGCGCGCCCGCGGACGCAGTCAGCTCGGCCAGGCAGCGGGTCTTCCCGATGCCCGCCTCGCCCACCAGCGCGCAGAGCCCGCCGCGCCCGCGCGCCGCGGCCGTGACCCGCGCGCCCAGGTCGGCCATCACCTGCTCGCGTCCCACCAGCGTGGGTCGGGGCCTGTCCTCTGCGGCCGGCGTGGAGGCGGCCGTGGAGTCGACCCGTGTGACCTCCCCGACGAAGCGATAGCCGCGGCGGTGCACGGTCTCGATCGGCTGCTTGTCGCCGCGCCCCTGGCCGAGGGCCCGGCGCGCATGACTCACGTTCCACGCCACCACCGACTCGGTGACGTGCACATCCTTCCAGAGCTCGTCCAGCAGCTCGGTCTTCGACACCAGACGCCCGCGGTGCTCGACCAGGTACGCCAGCACATCCAGCACTCGCGCTGGCAGCGGCACGACCACGCCCTGGCGCCTGAGCACAAACGCCTCCAGGTCGAGCTCGACCTCACCGAACCGGTAGCAGCCCACGCCCCGACTCTAGCCCGACTGGAGGAAAGCAGCGACGGGTATGGACAAACGGTCCCGGCTCGGCCTCAAGCCCCCGTAAACAGATAGGGCAGTGGCCGGCGTCGCTCGCTGTCGCTCAACCACTCGGCGTACCTGTTGCGGTCACGGCCGGCGTAGTCGCCGAAGCCGACGACGCCCTCGCGCTCGTAGTCGGCCGGGCCCAGGCCCATCACCTGGAAGAGAGTGACCAGCAGGTTGTTGAGCAGGCGGCCACCGAAGTCGATGTACTGGCCCGTGACCAGCTGGCCCCCCGCGCTGCCGGCCGTGATGATCGGCATGCTCTGGAGATGGCTTCCGCCGTGCCCCGGGTCGGACAGCTCGTTGCCCGCGTAGACCACGGAGTTTTCGAGCAGCGTGCGGTCGTTGGCCTCGACGAAGCTGTCCATCGTCTCGATCAGCCTGGCCAGCTGGCGATAGCGCCAGTTCTGCATCGGGGCGTGCAAGTTGCGGTCGTCATGGGCCCAGGCGTGGAAGGTCTCTTCTTCGTAGAGGGTCGGCGAGCCCTGGTAGGCGTGGTAGGCCACCACGCGCGTCGCGTCGCACAGCATCGCGGCCACCGCGATGTCGATCGCGTTGCGGTGCAGCACGTCGAAGTCGCTCTCGCTCAGCTGCCCGGGTGGGGTACATTCGGGCGCTTGCAGCTGCATGCGTCGCTGCACGTCTGCCAGGAGATCCATGTAGCTCTCGAGCTGCTGGCGGTCGCCCGACGAGATCGCGCTGCCGCCGGAGACCTGGCGGTAGTCCTCGATCACCTGGTCGGTCAGCCGCACGCGCGCGGTCACCACCGGGTCCACCAGGGGCGAGTCTCCGGTGCTGTTGCCGAAGACGGCATCGAAGGCCGTCGCGGTGGAGTCGTGGGCCGGCAGCTTGAACGGCTCGCCGTCGCGCGTGGTCCAGCTGAAGCTGCCCCACTTGTAGCTCGAGTTCACGCCGGGGGTCAGGCGCAGGGCCGGGACCGCCACCGGCGAGGGATAGACCTTGTCGCTCTGCTCGAGGATCGAGTCCACCGAGTGGGAGTGCTCGGGCACGTGGTTGTCCACGCGCGGCCAGGAGGCGCAGGTCGGCACGCAGGCGTTGTGGAAGTTCTGCTCCACCATCAGGTCGAGCCCGCGCACCAGGTTGATGCGGTCGCGCAGCGGGTCGAAGGATGCGTCGAGCACCTCCGACAGGGGCCCGGAGATGTCGCGCAGCGGCATGCTCCGCACGCCGCCGGCGACCTCGCTGCTCGGCGTGGGCGCCGGCCAAAACTTCTCCGGATACTGCCCATGGTTGGTCGCCCACTGCACGTAGCGGACCGGCGCCGTCCCGCCCTCGTCCTGGGCCCGGGCTGCCCGCGGCAGCAGCGACGGCAGCGTCGGGATGGCCAGCAGCGCGCCGCCGGCGCCCTGCAGGAACATGCGTCGAGACAGCTTCACGGTGTCACCTCCTCGACCCGCCGCGACAGCAGGGCCTCGTGCACGACCGCGCGCAGCCACGCGGTCTTGATGCTCTCGCCCTCGCGCAGGGCCATCTCGACGGCGGACACGGCGCAGCCGTCGGCGTCCGAGAGCGGTCTGAGCTGCGCGTGGGTGTAGAACCGCTCGGCGATGCACGCGCGGACCTTGGCGCTGTTGGCCAGCGCGGCGCTCAGGTCTTCGGGTCCCGTCAGCACGCCGGGCGCACCCGCCTCCAGGTTGGCGTTCTCCACCACCGAGTCGATCGGGTGGCGCGCGATCTCCTCGCCGTCGGCGTCGAATACGATCTCCTCCGCGCGCGGCTGGCCGAGCGGACCGAAGGGCTCGAGCGCGAAGCCCAGCGGGTTGATCTGGGAGTGGCAGGCGTTGCAGGCGCCCTCGGAGGTGATCTCGGTGACGGCCTCGCGGGTCGACATGGCGGTCCGGTCCTCGGCCTCGAACTGCTCGAGGCGCGTGCTGACGATGCTGAAGTCCGGGCTCGGCAGCTCGTCGCAGAGGATGCGCTTGCGCACGTAGACGCCGCGCAGGATCGGCGAGCTGCCCAGCTGACCCGAGAGCAGCGGCGCGATGCGCAGGAGCAGCCCTCCGTGCCCCTCGGACAGGGCGCTCGGCGTCTCGCCCTGGGCCTGCTCGGCGCCGTAGAGCGTGGCCATGCGCTCGCTGCGCGGGAAGCCGACCGGCTCGCTCATGAGGGCGGCAGCCCCTGCCTGCAGATCGAACACCAGGTGCAGCGCATAGTCGAGCAGCTCGCGCCGCGCCTCCTCGGGCAGGCCCACGGCGTCGATCCCGGCGAGCCCGGCGATGGTCGGGTGCGGCGTCGGGATGGCGTGCAGCCCGAGCCAGGCGTCGAGGATGGCCTCGAGCTGCCGGCGCGCCTGCGGCGTCTCGATCAGGCGCTCGGCGTGCGGCATCACGCCCTCGACGCTGCCCAGCTCGCCCGCCGCCGCGGCCTCCAGCAGCAGCGCGTCGGGGCCCTCGCCGGTGAGCGCGAACGCCACCCGCGAGGCGATCGACCAGTCGTCGAGCGGCATGGCGCCCGCTTCGGCCGCGACCGGTGTGCATGCCATGCCGCCTCGATCCGACGAGAGCGTCACCGCCGCGAGCGATAGCGCCCGACCGCCGGCCGGGTTCTTGAAGTAGACGCCCACCTTGGTCGGCTCGCCGGCTGCGATCTCGACGCTCGCGCTCAGGGTGTGCTCGCCCGCGTCCAGGCTCTGCCCGTGCAGCAGCGGCATGTCGTCGAGGTTGACGTCGAGCTCGAGCGGCACGCCGTCGTCGCTCTGGACGCTCAGCTCGATCGCCAGCCCGGTGTAGTCGCCGCCGACGCGCTCGGGTGGGATCTGCCAGACGTACCAGCCGGCCTCCGTCAGCGTCTGCTGCGGTCCCGTCTCGGCGGCGCCCAGGGGCGCGAAGAAGACGCTCGCGTCGTCCCAGGCCAAGCGCAGCGTCTCGGCGGGTGCGGTCGCGTCGCAGCGCTGGCGCGGCAGCTCCACGTGGAAGACCGTCTCGGGCGACTGCAGCAGGCGCGACAGCAGCCACTGCATGCCCGCCAGCCCGCCGCCCTCGGCGTCGAAGGCGGACAGCAGCGCCTCGCGCCGCGTCGGGTCCACCGGGCGCCGCAGGATGCGTGTGCCCGCTCCGTCGAGGAAGGCCTCGGCGCAGGCGCGGTTGGCGGCGTCGGCACAGACCCCGAGCACGCGCACTCGCACGGCGTCGTCGGCGGCCACCTCCGCGGCCACCGCCTGGGCCGTGAGCAGGATGCCCTCCACGTGGTCGGCGGCGTGTCCATTCTGGAAGGTCGCCACCAGGTCACCGGGCGGCTCGAGCGGGATGCGCGCCGCAGCGCGCGTGACCGGGTCGGAGGCCATCACGTCGGCGCCCACGAGCGCCTCGATCGAGTGCAGCAGCTCACTGCGTGTGAGCCGCCGCAGCGCGGTCGCCTCCGCGGCTGCCTCGGCGTCGCAGGTGAATCGCGGCGGCTGGGCCTCGGGGTCGGTGATGGCGGCTTCCGGCGGGCTCGGACGCGCGCCGTCCGTGCCCGCACCGCCGGCGATCGCGCCGGCGCCGGAGCCGTCCGTGCCCGGGCCGCCGGGTCTCTGGCCGTCCGGGGCGCCTCCGCCGATCACTCCGGCGCAACCGGCGCCGGCCAGCACGGCCAGGGTGGTGAGGGTGAGAAAGCGAGTTGCCATGGGTCCTTCTCCCCATGCGCCAGCCGCGCAGGCGTTTCCGCGAAAGCGACCCCCGGAAACGTCAGGGGGCGTTGCAGCGTTCGAGCCTGGCGTCCAGCTCCGCCGCGTGCAGACCGGCGCCGAAGCGCGCGTGGTGGCGGCGCCAGTGGGCGCAGGCGGAGGCGCCGCTCGCTTCGAGCGTCAGGCCGAGCTCGTAGCTGATGCGCTCGCGCTGTCGCCGGGTGAGCCCGGGCGCGCGCAAGGTCTCGCGCAAGAGCCTGGCGGCCTCGTCGTGGCGGCGCTGGCTGCGCAGCTGCAGCAGCCGACCGATCACCCGGTCCATGTCGACCTCGGGTTCGGTCTCGGTCTCGGACTCGGCCTCGGCCTCGGACTCGGACTCGGCCTCGGTCTCGGGTTCGGTCTCGCGCGGCCAGCTGAGGGTCCCGCCGGCAGACACCCGCTCGCGCTGGCCATCCGACCAGACGAATTCGATCACGCCCTCGCTCACGTGCACCGACCCACCCTCGGTGCGCTGCTCCACCCGGAAGACCGTGCCGATCACGACCACCTGGCCGTGGCTGACGCGTACGCGGAAGCGCGCGGCGCCAGGCCGCGGCGCCACGCGGAAGCGCACGCGTCCGCTCACCACGCGGGCGCCCTCGGGCTCGCGCTCGACCCGGGTGCTGGCCTCCACCCGCCACTCGTCGCCGTTCATCTGCAACGTCTGGGGTGCGCAGTGTGCCGGCAGCTCCAGCTGCGCCCGGCGCGCGTCGAGTGTGCATGGATCGGGGGTGCTCGCCTGGGGCGTCGGCGGAGCCTCGTCGCCCAGCAGCAGGATCGCGAGCGTCGCTGCGGCTGCGGCCAGCGCCGGCGCCCACAGCAGCGGGCGCGAGAGCCGCGTGCGCGGCCCGCCACGCGCCGCGCCGTACTCGATGCGACGCCACAGTCGGTCGCGCTCCACCGCGCTCAGGTGCGCCTCGGCCTGCAGCCGCTCGCGCGCCTCTTCGGGCGTCTCGAGCTGCGGCTCGCGTGCGCTCACGCCTTGCCCTCCCACTCGCGCGTGCCCAGGGCCTCGAGCGCGCGCCGGTGCAGCTTGGAGGCCTGGCCCTTGGAGACGCCGATCAGCCGCGCCGCCTCCGTCAGCGTCTCGCCCTCGAAGTACATCAGCCCGAGCAGCACGCGCTGCTGCGCCGGCAAGGCGGCCACGGCGACGTCGAGGTGTGCCCGGTCCCGGCGCAGCGCTACCTGCCGCTCGCTACCCGGCGGGGCAGCGGCCTGCTGGGGCTCGAGGCCGCGCCCGAAGAGGCGCAGCAGCCGCGTGCGTCGATCCCGTTTGCGCAGGTCCATCAGGCACTCGTTGACGGCGACGCGACGCAACCAGGGACGCAGGTCCGAGTCGGTCTCCAGGCTTCGCAGGTTGTCGTGGAGTCGAATGAACACATCGTGAGTGCGATCGAGCGCCCAGTCACGGTCGCCGCCCGCAAACTTGAGGCAGACGCCGAACACGTAGTCCGAGTGCTCACGATAGGCCGCTTCCAGCACGGGCAATCCGTCGCCCTTGGATGTCATGCCTCAGGACCCCGAAAGTTGCCCGGCGACCCGCAGCACGACTCCGAAGTGCCCGGTATCGAATACCTTTCTTTCATCGAGCCGATGCTCGAGCCGGCGCAGGCGCAGCTGAGCGAGCAGCTGGGCGGCCACGTGCCCGAGGCTAAGCTCGAGGCCCGCAGCGAGTGCGCCGTCGAGCTCGGTGGCGTCGCGCCGGTCGCTGGAGGCGGCGTGCAACAGCGGCCCGAGCTCCAGGTAGGCGCCCAGGATCGAGCCCGACGGGCGCAGCGCGACCAGCGGCCCCGCAAAGCCCTCCAGCAGGCTCACGCCGTCGCGCTCCGCGAAGGTGAGCTCGAGCCGCACGCCCGCCTCGAGGCGCGCCGGCGCGCGCAGCCGCACGGCCGCGCTGCCCCCGAGCAACAGCGCGGATGCGGTGCTGGCGCGCGCCGCGAGCCCGAGCGAGGCCTGAAGGGGCGGCCGCTCCTGGGGGGCGGAAGGTCCAGCCGCGGCCTCCGCGGGCCGTCGCGCACGGGCGGGTGGCCGGGTACGCGCAACCTCCGCCACCAGCTCGGCGATGCGCGCGATGACGTGGAGCACGAACGTGGCGTCGCAGTCCGGCTCGACCGCAAAGGCCTGCGTGCGCGCGATCGAGCCGCTCTGCACGTCCACCTGCAGGTGCGCCCCGCTGCTTGCGACCCGCACCGCGATGCCGTCGTCGGCGATCGCGTCGACCACCGCGTGGCCCTGGTCGACTAGGCGCTCCAGGGTGCCCGCGCGCAGCCGCGACAGGCCACAGCGCTCCACGTGAGCGTCCGAGACGCCGCTCCAGTCGACTGACACGGGCGCGCGCGGCGCTTCCTGCCGCGCCCCGGGCCCACGCGGCGCCTCCTGTTGCGCCGCCGCGGCGCGCGCATCGAATGCGACTAGCAACACGAGCGCCGTGGTCGCCCCGCGCAACATTCGGCGGAGTATAGCCACAGCCTCGCGGCGACTGGCCAGCCTCAGCGCCCCCGAATCGAAACGTTGAAATAGGTCGTGTCGTCCGCCGACGTGCCGATCGGGTGCACCAGCTGGTCGACGATCGAGCCCTCGCGCAGGTCGATCTCCAGCTCCTCGGTGAACGGCGTGTCCTCACCGGGTGGGGCGTCGTGGCGCCACAGCTCCTCGCCGTCGAGCAGCAGGATCGCGCGCGTGCCGTCGCCGGCGTCGCCACCCACGTTGTGCTCGACCGTCACGACGGCGGGCCCGCTCACGTCGCTGACCCAGCGCCGGATCGGCAGCTCCGTGTCGGGCCGGGTCTCGGGGTGCATCAGCGCCCAGTCGAGCACCCGCGTCCACTGGAACCCGGACGAGCCCTGCACGTCGTCGCAGCGCCCGACCGGCCGCCACATGCTCGGCTCGCAGTGCTCCATCTCCATGAAGTCGGTCTCGTGGTCGTAGCTCCCATCGGCGTCCTGGGTCGCGTTCCAGTACCCGTAGTACCAGCCCTCGTCCCCCTGCTGGAGCTGGTACTCCTCGAGCGCATCGGCCACTACGCAGCTGTCGAACGCGCTGCCACCGACGCACTGCCCGCCTTCGCAGCGCGACGACGGCGTGCACACGTCCAGATCGTCGCACGCCGTCCCGTCGTCGGTACCCACGCAGGCGTTTGCCTCCGCCACGGTGCCGCCCTCCGGCACCGTGCCCGCGTCGGCCGCCACATCGCCGGCGTCACCAGGCGTTTCGCTGAGCACGGCGTCATGCTGCACCACGACGTGGTCACAACCGGCGACGGCGATCAGCCAGCCGATCCGCAGCCATCGCGCCCGGCGCCACATCGGCCCAAGCTGTCAGCTGCCCGGTCGGAGATCAAGCGCGCCCCAACCTGCCCCTGCCCCCGCCCTCGGCGCAACCGCGACGCGTACGCGGGGCACGTTGTATACGCTGGCGGGACCCCGCCAGTGGAGGCTAGACTGTGGCTGGATGAAGGGTCGCAGTCCTGGGGCGTGGATCCTGTTACTCGTGCTGAGCGGCTGTGGTGACGACAGCGCGATGGTGAGCGATCCATCATCCCCCGCCGATCAGCCAGCAGCCGATGACGGAACGGGGAACAGCCCGGGTGATGCCCCCGGCACCCTCGATGCTGGCGAAACGGTCACCGACAGCGCGGGCGACGCTTCCACCGCCGGCGGCTCGAACGACGCCTCGATGGACGGCGGCAGCTCGAGCGGTGTCAGCGACGGTGGCGGCTCCGGGAGCCTCGATGGGGGAGCGACGCTCGCGCCGATACTCGCGCTCAGCGCGGACGGCGTCGAGGCGCCGCTGCAGTTCACCAACATCGTGTGCACCCTGCCCCAGGGACCCTTCAGCGCGATCCCGGCGCTCACCCTGCGCCTCGACCGCTTCGCGCCGAGCGCCGGCTCGACGACCGACGACGTGCCGGGGTCGATCCAGCCCCTCCTGCGACTCGAGGGCGCGGGCCCAACCTTCACGGGCACCGCGACGGTCGCCATCTTCTTCTATGCAGACAACGGCTACACGCCATCCGACGCCGCGGGCCTCGAGCTGAGCTACTCCGTCTCCGGCGTCCCGGACCTCGGCGCGCCCCCACCCGATCGGGTGTTCGCGGTCGAGGGACAGCTGAGCATCCCGGCGCCGGTCACCCTACGTCCGCTCGTGGATGTGGGCGACCCCGAGCTGATG
>JAPPOT010000674.1 GCA_028817855.1 Myxococcales bacterium | reverse complement strand
ATCTCCACCATGCCCTCCACGTCCTGGGACCGCCGGGCCCGGACCGAGACCGTTCCCCCCTCGGGCGTGTACTTGATCGCGTTGTCCAACAGGTTGGTCAGGATCTGATCGAGCGCCAGCTCGTCCGCCATCACGTCCAGCTCACCGGAAACCTCGTCGACGAGCGTGATCGATCGTGCGCGCGCCTTGATCTGCAGGCTCTCCACGTTTTGCTCGACCCGCTCCTCGAGCGGCAGCTGGCGCATGCCGAGCGGCCGCTCGTCGGATTCGATGCGTGAGAGCTCCAGCAGATCGGACACGATCAAGCCCAGGCGCTCCGCGCTGCGCACGATCGAGTGGGCAAAGCGCGGCCCCCGCTCACTGTCACTCATGGCGCCGTCGAGCAGGGTCTCGGCGTTTGCGCGAATGATGCTGATCGGCGTGCGCAGCTCGTGGGAGACGTTGGCGACGAAGTCGCGTCGCACGTTCTCCAGGTGGCGCATCTCGGTCACGTCCAGCATCACCAAGACGACGCCGGACGTGGCCTCCAGCCACGCAGCCCGGGCCAGCACGATGCGCGGTGGCTCCGTGGCCAGTGTGAACTCCGCCGAGGCGCCCCGCTGCTTGCGCACGCGCGGCAGGAGCTCCGCGAAGCCGGGCGCGCGCACCAGCTCCACCGCGGGCGTCCCGGTCTCGACCGCCTCGACGCCGAGCAGCTCCCGTGCCGCGCTGTTGATGAGCTGCACGCGATCGTCAGCGTCGAGCGCGATCAGTGCCTCACTCATGTTGCCCAGGATGGTCTCGAGGCGATCCCGTTCCTGGGCGAAGGCATCGAGCGTGCCCTCCAGATCCTGCGCGAGCTGGTTGAAGGAGCCCGCGATCAGCTCGAGCTCGTCGTGCTCGCGTCGCCCCGTGTCCCCGCTCAGGCGCCGGGCGTGATCGACCAGCGGCCCGAGGGAGCGCGAGGCGAGCACGGATGCGAGCACGCTCATGAAGATCGCCACGATCAGCCCGACCATGCCACCCAGGAAGATGAAGAAGCGCAGACTGTCGATGACCTCGTCGACCTCGGACAGGGGCATGGCGACGCGGACGACGCCGCGCAGATCGGCGCGCTCGAACGGCTGCGCAACGAAGAGCATCTCCGTGCGCAGGGTGGTGCTGTAGCGGCGCGCGACGCCCTGCCCCCGTGCGTGGGCGGCCAGGATCTCGGGGCGGTTCCTGTGGTTCTCGAGGGTGCGCAGCTGCACCGCGGTCTGCTTGGAGTCGCCGAGCACGCGACCGTCGAGCGCGACGATGGTGACGCGGGCGCCGGCCGCGCTCCCGAGCTCGTCCGCGAGCGGGTCGGCGTCGGCGATGCCGTCGAGGGTGGGCGAGACCTCGACGAGCACGCGCGCGGTGGCCGCGTGACGCTCGAGCTCGCCCTGGATGCGGGTCTCGAGGCCGCTGCGCAGGCCGGGTTCGAGGAAGAGCAGCGCTGCCAGACCCACCGCCAGCATCAGCAGCATGGAGATCAGGAAGAGCTTTCCGCGGACGCCGAGAGCCACCGTGCCTCGGTACCGGAGTTGGCGGCGGGCATCAAGCGGGGCCGTTGAGCCCCCGTGCTATTGTGCAGCGCCATGGCGAAGTGGGCTGCGTGGGCGCTCCTCGGGTTGTGCGTTGGGTTGCTTGGCTGGCGCATCTTCAGCATGGAGGCGCGCGTGCAGGCGCTGCGCGGGCAGGTGGCGGCGCTCGGCACGGATGGAGCCCGGGGCGGCGAGCCGAGGGCCGCACAGGCGCCCGCAGCGCGTGCGCCGGGTGATGCAACGGTCGCGGCTGCGCTAGGCGAGCAGCTGAGCGCGCTGCGCGCCGACCTCGACAGCCTGGAGCGTGCCACGCACGAGACGGCAACCCGCGCGCAACTCGATGCCGCGGTCGGCGATGCGCGCATCCTCTCCGCGCTCGAACGCCGGGACAACGAGGTGCTCGACACGCAGCTGCGCTTCCACCGCGAGCGCTGGATCGACGCGCGGCAGGAGGCGGTCCGGGTGTTCGGGCAGCTGGTCGAGCTCGATCCGGATCAGACCGTAGGGCTCAAGGAGATGCTCGCGAAGGAGGTCGACGTAATGGTCGAGCTCCTGCGCCAGCAGGAGGTGCGGGCCGATCCGCGTGTCGCCGCGGACACCTGGCGCGAGACGCTCTCGCAGACCGACCGCGCCGCCGAGGAGCTGCTCGGAAACAAGCAGCTCAAGGCCTGGAAGCGCCTACGCAAGCAGGAGCGCAAAGCCCTGTGGCCATGGCTCGACGAGTGATCGCCCCCAAGACCCAACTCGCCCCTGCCCGCGAGACAGGTTCACGCCGACCTGCCAGGCAGGGGCAGGTTATGGCCGCAATCTCCGATCAGCCCGGCGGAGGCTGCGGTGCCAGCCGCAGGCGACGGCGCGTCACCTCCGAGCCCGAACGGGACGCGCTCTGCAGCGGCCCCGCATCGAGCCCGGTGACCGGAGGCTCCACCGGTGGCCGGGGCCTGAGCGTGCCGCGGGCGCGGGCGAGTGGGCCGAGCAGGCGGCCGGGCTCGATGCGCATCGCGTCGCGAAAGAACATGGTAGCGAAGTACTGGAGCAGGTTGTGGCGTCGCGGGTGCGCACGAACGATGCGCGCGATGCGGCGGGGGTCCAGGTAGAAGCGCAGGTAGGCGGCGCGGCGCATGCGGTAGAAGCGCCGGTCGGGCACCTGGCTGAGGTTCTTCTGCGGGCGGAAGAACATCCCGCTGCCGGTCAGCACCGTCGCGTCCTGGCCCAGGGTGTCGACCACCTGCTCGTGCATCTCGGTGCCGCCGAAGGGCGTGACCACGAAGAAATAGGCGGCGTGGAGCTTGGAGCGTAGCGCGAAGTCGATCGTGGCGCGCAGCTCCTGCTCGGTCTCCGATGGGAAGCCCACCATGAAGAAGCCAGACGTGAAGACGTGGTGGCGCGTGAAGGTGTCGATGATCGGCTGCACCTTGTCGAAGCGCAGGTGCTTGCGGATCTGCTTCTGGAGCCGGCGCGTGGCGGTCTCGATCGCGATCGCGACGTACTGACAGCCGGCCTCGGCCATGCGCTCGGCCTGATCGCTCGTCATCCGGTCGGCGCGGATCCCGTTGGGGCAGGTGAAGCGCACGTCACCGCGGACGATCATCCCATCGCAGATCGCCATCAGCCGCTCGGCGTCGAAGTTGAAGATGTCGTCGGTGATGTCGAAGTCGCGCACGTCGTGGTGCTGACGCAGGTCGTCGATCATCCGCAGCACGTACTCGGGACTGTGGGCGCGGAAGCGCTTGCCCTGGATGTCGTGGCAGTAGGTGCAGCGGTAGGGGCAGCCGCGGCTGGTCGTCAGCGGCATGTAGCGGCGCTGGCCCGCGAGCGACATGCCGCGGCGGTGGCTGTAGGCGTCCACATCCGTCAGATCCCAGGCGGGCAACGGCAGCTGGTCCAGGTCCTCCAGGTAGGCGCGCGGGGCGGTGCGGCGGATGCCGCCGCCGGCGCCGCGATAGGCGAGCCCGGCCACGTCGCGCCAGTCGCGACCGGCGTCGAGGCAGGCGAGGATCTCGCGCAGCGTCTCCTCCCCCTCGCCGATCACCGCCGCGTCGATCGCGGGGTTCTCCGCCGTGTCCTCGGGGTCGGCGCTCGGGTGTGCGCCACCAGCCAGGATCAGGGCCTCGGGTCGGGCCTCGCGGGCCACCGCGGCAAAGCGGTGCATGCTTCGGTACTCGGCAGTCAGCGCGCTGAGGCCGATCACGTCCGCGGGATACTCCGTCAGGGCCTCGCGGATGGCCTGCTCGGGATCGTCCTCGAGGTAGGTATCGATGCAGCGCGCCTGCCAGCCACAGGCCCGGGCGATCGCACCGAGATACATCGGCCCCTGGGCGGGCGCCGAGGCCTCGCCGTGGTGGTCGTCAATTCGCGCTTTGATGAGAAGCAATCGGGGCGCGCCCGAACTGCTCCCGGCACCCACTCCGAGTAGCATCCCGCCCCACGTTATCAGACACGCGCCGGACCGCACACAGGGGGCTGGAACGGCCTGCCGAGAATGTGGGCTAAGTGCCCGTCATCGCACGGTCTCGGCGGGCGGACGGGCTCCGTGCTAGCCTGCCGAGCCGTGTTCCGGCAACAGCTGCCCGCGCTGATCGTGACCCTCCTGTGCCTAGGGCTGGGCTACCGCGTCTGGTCGCTGGAGGGCGAGGTGGCGGAGCTGGAGGGAGCCGTCGCCGCGCTCCAGGCCCGTGTTGAGCCGGCACCCGGCACCGCCGCTGCGCCGCCACGCACCGAGGGGCAGCGCGCGGCCGCCCCCGTGGGCGAAGGCCTCGCCGATCCGGAGCTGGTCGCGCTCGGCAAGGAGCTGGAGCGCCTGCGCGAGCAGGTCAACACGCTGGAAGAGGCCACCGCGGACACCGCCACCCTGGAGGACGTCGACAAGGCGGCCGCGGAGGAGCGCATCCTCGACGTGGTCGACCGCAAGCAAAGCCGCATCCGGGCCGAGCAGCTGGCGTTCCAGCGCGATCGATGGGTGGGCTGGCGCCGCCAGGCGTTCGAGCGCTTCGCCAAGCAGACCGAGCTCGGCGAGCGGCAGGGCGCGGAGTTGCTGGCGCTACTCGAGGCCGAGGTGGACAGCATCGTGGAGCTCATGCAGGAGCCCAACGCGGCAGAGGACCCGTGGAAGGCCGCCAACGAGTGGCAAGCGCTGCTGGACGAGACCGACCGCCAGGCCGACGCGATCCTGGAAGAGGGCCAGAAGCCGGCCTGGGTCCACGCCCGCCGCGTCGAGCGGCAAGTGCTGTGGCCGTGGCTCGACGCCGAGTGAACGGCCTCAATCCCGAAGCACGGCGACGGGAACGACCGGCCGTGGGACGCGCACGGTCTGCCCGATCGGGGGCAGCGGGTAGGGACGCAGCCCCTCGGGGGTGGGCGCCAGGATCACGTAGCGCGAGTCGTGCAGCGGAGCCTCGAAGTCGAAGCGCATGCGACTCGGGTGGCCGCCGCGCAGCTCCAGCACAGTGGCCGCCATGCCGTCGACGACGAAGCGGTGACCGACGCCGACCGGCGCTTGCGAGGTGCGGAAGATAAGGTCGTAGCTCGTGCCCAGGAATGTGCCGTGGGGCAGCCACGCCTCAAGGGTCGCAGGACCGGTGCGGCTCAGGTCGTACGGCACCGGGTTCGGGCACAGCAGCCAGGTGGAGCGGGGCACCGCGCGCTTGTGCAGGCGTCGCACCAGCGAGAAATACGTCGGCGTGATCGGCTCGGCGCTGCTGAGGAAGATCACGCGCCTGTCCTGCAGCGCGGGATCCGGCAGCGCGACCCCGAGCGAGGTCTCGCGCACGATCTTGGCCAGCTGCGGCATCTGCGCGGTATCCCAGAAACCGAGGAAAGTGCCGAGCACGACGTGAATCGCCACCAGGACCGCAGCCAGGGCCGCGCCGGCGCGGCGCCGCGCGCGCCAGAGCGAGGGCAACGCCCACGAGAGCAGCGCGCGCAGCGCCGCGAAGCCG
>JAPPOT010000547.1 GCA_028817855.1 Myxococcales bacterium | reverse complement strand
GCGCCTCCCGCGTCCGCCGCCGCGATCGCGTCGGCCACGGCCCCCGTCGGCCTGTTCGCCAACACCGCCATCTCCAAGAGCGATCCTCCACCGCTTCCGGCGACGCCTGCGCGGACCTCGTTCTTCCCGCCGGTCCCCGGAGGTGCATCCGACGACGGCGGCCTCGCCCTCGCCGGCACGGTGGCCGCGGTGCCCGCGCCGGCTGCAGCAGCCGCGGCAGCGGCCGCCCCTGCCGCTGCGCCCGCGGGGGACGTGGTCGATCAGCTCTTCGCCACCGTCGCGTCGGAGGATGACGCCGCGGCGGGCGGCGGAGACTTCGCGAACGCGGCCACGGTGGCCGCGGTACCCGCGCCCGCGCCTGCAGCTGCCACGCCGGCAAGCGATGCGGAAGCGCAGAGCGTGGACGCGCTCTTCGACGACCTGGCGCAAGCCGAGGTGTCAGCGCCCGCGGCATCCCCACCGGCTGCGACGCCCGGGTCCGCGGAGACGAGCTTTGCGGGGCTGGCCGAGTCCGAGGCGCCGGCACCCCTCGCCCCTGCCGCCGACGCGGCGCCGGAGGACGACCTCTTCGCGGCCGTGGACGACGAGGAGGTCGACCCTTTCGCGGACGTCGACCAGGTCGATGCACTGGACGACGACCCGGGCGGCTGGGTCGATGACGATGACGACGGCGACGTCGACATGCTGGAGATGGAGGAGTTCGGCGAGGCCGACATCTTCGGCTCGACCTCGGCGCCGCCGCCGCCCGAGGGCGTCGGGTCGGTCGCGCCCCAGCTCGCCCTCGCGGACGAAGTGCCCGTCGCGCCCGCGAAGAAGCGCTCGCCGGTGCTGTGGATCGTGCTGCTGGCTGCTGGCGGTGGCGCCGGCTTCTTCGCGCTGCAACAGCCCGGCGGGCTCGGCGCCCTGCTCGGTGGCTCCCAGGCAGCCGCACCCACGGCGACGCCGCTCGAGCCCGCACCCGCCGGCCAACCGGCGGAGAACGCCGAGGGCGCCGCGGCGGAGGCGGCAGGCGCGGATGTCGCGCAGGAGGGTGCGCCCGGGCAGGGCACCGGTGAGGAGATGGTGATCGGTGCCGAAGAGGTCGCCGAGGGCGACGGCGCCGATGAGCAAGCGCCTGCCGCGGGCGATGCACCGGCCGCGCAGGCCGGCGGGGAGGCCGCCGCCGCTGCAGCAGCGGCGAACTTGCCCCCGGTGCGCGTCGAGATCACCTCCGTGCCCCGCGGCTCCGAGGTTCTGCTCGACGGCAAGCCCGTCGGCACCACCCCGACGCGGCTCGAGCTCGCGGTCGGCAAGGAGGTGGCGGTCACCGTGCGCACCAAGGGCTACGCGGCGCTGACGAAGAAGGTCAGGCCCGCCGCCCCGCCGGACCCGGTGCGCTTCAAGCTCGATCCCCTGCCCTACGAGCTGGTCGTGAAGACCACCCCGCGCGGGGCCGAGGTCTCGGTGGGGGAGGTGAGCGAGGTCTCCCCTGCACCCCTGAAGCTCGGGCACCTGCTCGGCTCCGTGCATGTCGGCGTGGCGAAGGAGGGCTACCGCCGCATGACGCGCCCCGTTCGGCTCGAGGAGTTCAGCGAGAGGGACGGCGTGATGCGCGCCGTCGTCGAGGTCCGGCTCAGCCCGCTGCCCGGCGTCGTCAAGCCCACCAAGAAGAAGAAGCGCTACTACTGAGACGGGGGTCGAACAAGTAGTGCTAGGGTCCCCCGGTGATTCCGTTGCGGGACATCAACCCCACCGAGAGTCGTCCGGTGGTGACGTACGTCCTGCTGGCGCTCAACGTGGTGGTGTACGGCTATCAGGCGTCGCTGAGCGAGGTGGCCTTCACGGAGCTCGTGCATCGCTACGGGATGGTGCCCTACTACCTCACGCAGGACTTTCGGGTGGACAGCCTCAGCACCCCGCTGACCAGCATGTTCCTGCATGGCAGCTGGCTGCACCTGATCTTCAACATGTGGTTCCTCTTCATCTTCGGCGACAACGTCGAGGATCGGCTCGGCGTGCCGCGCTTTCTCGGCTTCTACTTGCTGTGCGGCATGCTCGCTGCCGCCGCCCAGACCCTGGTGGCGCCCGAGAGCAGGGTGCCGATGGTGGGCGCCTCGGGGGCGATCGCAGGCGTGCTCGGCGCCTACTTCAAGCTCTTCCCGTCGGCGCGGGTGGTCACCGTGATCCCCATCTTCTTCTTCTTCATGATCCGCGAGCTCCCCGCGGTGCTCTTCATCGTCGCGTGGTTCATCTTCCAGCTCCTCCTCGGTGTGAGCTCCATCGGCCGCGCGGGTGAGGGGGGCGTCGCCTTCTTCGCCCACATCGGGGGCTTCCTTGCGGGGCTGTGGCTGCTCGGCCTCTTCATGCGTGGGCGTGATCCGGACCGCGGGCGTCGCCGCATCGGTCCGAGGCAACCACCTGAGGGCGGGTTGCATTGATGGACGATCGCGAGCCGCATGTGGGGCTCGACGCCGAGGCCGTGCTGGGTCCGGACGGGCTGCTCTCAGGTCTGCTGACGGACTACGAGCACCGCCCGGGCCAGCTGGAGATGGCACGGCGCGTGACCGCCGTGCTCGAGCGCGACGAGACCTTGCTGGTGGAGGCCGGTACGGGCACCGGCAAGACGCTCGCCTACCTGGTGCCCGCGCTGCTCAGCGGCAAGAAGGTGGTGGTCTCGACCGGCACCAAGACGCTCCAGGACCAGATCATGGAGCACGACCTGCCCCTGCTGGAGCGGGTCTTCGATCAGCCGCTGGCGGTCGCCTGCATGAAGGGCCTGTCCAACTACGTCTGCCGGCGCCGCTACGCCGAGGCGCGGCTGAGCCCCGAGGCGGCCCGTCCGCCCCTGTCGCGCCACCTGGAGATCGTGGAGGACTGGCTGGGGCAGACGGGCACGGGTGACCGCGCGGAGCTGTCGCTGTTGCCGAGCAGCTCGCCGGCGTGGTCGGCGATCACGAGCGGCTCGGAGACGCGCATCGGCCCCAAGTGCGAGCACTACGACAGCTGCTTCGTCACGCACATGCGGCGGGCCGCCGAGCAGGCCCAGCTGGTGGTGGTCAACCACCACCTCTTCTTCGCCGACCTGGCCATGCGCGGGCCCCACGGCGCGGGCGCGATCCCCGACTACGACGGGGTGATCTTCGACGAGGCCCATCTGATCGAGGACGTGGCCACCGAGTTCTTCGGCGTCTCGGTCTCGACCACGCGCCTGCAGGTGCTCACGCGCGACGCCGCACGCGCGCTCTCGGCCGCCGGGCTAGGTGCGGAGGTCGGCAAGCTGATCGCCCAGGTCGACGTGCGCGCGGCGGGCTTCTTCGCGGCGCTGCCGCGGGTGGCGAGCGAGGGCGGGCGCGTGCCGCTGTCGAGCGAGCTCTTCGAGGAGCGCCTGCGCGATCCCATGTTCGCGCTCGACAACGCGCTCGATGCGCTCGCTTCGTTCTGTAAGGGCCACGTGGACCGGGCCGAGGCGGTCGCCCAGATCGGGCGGCGCGCGGACCAGGTGCGCGACGACGTCGCCACGATCGCCGATGGCGGCGCGGGCGGGCAGGTGACGTGGACGCTTGCGCGAGGGCGCAGCGTGAGCATCGGCGCGAGCCCGGTCGAGGTCGGCGAGATCCTACGCGACAAGCTCTTCTACCGTGGCCTCGGCATCGCGCTCACGAGCGCCACGCTCTCGGCCGGCGGCAACTTCGACTTCCTGCGCTCGCGCCTGGGCATCGACTTCGAGGTCGAGGAAGCGGTCGTCCCCTCGCCCTTCGACTACCCGCAGCAGGCCGCGCTCTACGCGCCCAAGTCGATCCCGGATCCGCGCAGCGGCGAGTACGCGCGCGTGGCGAGCGACGAGATCGAGGCGCTGTGCGAGCTCAGCGGGGGCGGCGCCTTCGTGCTGTGCACCTCGCTCCGCATGATGCGCGAGCTCTCCGAGCGCCTGCGCGATCGGCTCGAGCGCCCAGTGCTGGTCCAGGGCGAAGCGCCGAACGCCACGCTGCTGTCGCGCTTTCGCGAGGCGGGAGACGCGGTGCTCTTCGCGACGATGGGCTTCTGGCAGGGCGTGGACGTGCCGGGCAGGGCCCTGCGCCTGGTGATCATCGACAAGCTGCCCTTCGACGTGCCCACCGATCCGCTGGTGTCGTCGCGTTGCGACGCGCTCAAGGCGGCCGGCGAGCAGCCCTTCATGAAATACCTGGTGCCGTCGGCGGCGCTCTCGCTCAAGCAGGGTTTCGGACGGCTCATCCGTGGGCGCGGCGACCGCGGGATCGTGGCGATCCTGGACTCGCGGCTGACGACCAAGGGCTACGGGCGGGTGTTCCTGCGGAGCTTGCCGCCCGCCCGGCGCTGCCGCACGATGGACGAGCTGCGCGAGTTCTGGACGGAGGCCGAAGCGTGAGTCGTGAGCTGCCACTGCTGGGGTGCGCGCTGTTGCTGGCATGCAGCAGCGCTCCCAAGGGCGAGACTTCTTCCTCGTCCCACCCACCCCGTCACGAGGGCGAGGCCCGCATCGAGCTGCCGGGCGAGCGCACGAAGAAGCCGCAGGCCGAGGCGCTTCCGGGTGAGGCGCCCGCGCCCGAGGTCGCGGCCGAGCAGGCGCCTGCCGCCGCGCCGGCCGACGTGGAGAGCGCGCTGGCCTACGACCCGAAGGATCCGCTCGCGAACCTGGAGGCCGCCGACGCGCTCGACACCGCGGGCACGATCGCGACCGACGTGAAGGTGCCGCGTGGCGGCTGCGCCGTCACCCAGGCAGGGCAGCGGGTGTGGTCCCACCCCGGTCCCGCGACCGTCGTCTCCCTCGGTCGCGGCTTCGCGGTGATCGGCTACGCCAAGAAGGAGTTGCGCGATCAGCTCTTCCTCGTGCACGTGCCGGCCAGCGGCTTGCCCGAGCCGATCACGGCGATCGACATCGAGCCGCCCCACCCGCGCGCCCGCATCGCTCCGCCGGGTGCCTCGGCGCGCAGCGACAACGACATCATGGTCGCCTTCACCGACGGCACCGGCGAGCTCTTCGCGCGCCAGCTGCGCATCGGTCGCGGCGGCATGGGCCCGCGGCTCAAGCTGGCCAAGGGCGTCGACACGCGCTTCGCGCCGGCGGTGACGCACCACGAGGACAGCGCGCTGGTCGCCTACACGCTCGGCACCACGCCGATGGAGGTGCACCTGGCGGTGATCGACGATCAGGGCAAGCTCAGCGCGAGCCACGACGCCACGCCCACCTCGATGGGTGCCTCGGCTCCGACCTTCATCGCGGGCGCCTCGCCGCCGTCGCTGCTCACAATCGACGCGCGCGACGGCATGTCGCCGATCGTGCGCAGCGATCTGGACGCCGACCTCAAGCCGCGCCCCGGCGAGGTCGCGGTCCCCGTGGGGATGGTGTCGTCGCCGGCGGAGCTGGCCGGCGCTTCCGGCAGCGTCGGCACCTACGTCGGCTACACCGGCCTCGGCTCCGCCGCCACCAGCGCCGTCGGCCTGGTCGCCATCGCGCCCATCGCCGGCACGCCGGAGGCCCTGGTCAAGGG
>JAPPOT010000518.1 GCA_028817855.1 Myxococcales bacterium | reverse complement strand
CTTTACCGTCCCGGCTCCCTCCCTCCTCTTCGGCCTCGGCCTCGGCCTCGGCCTCGGACTCGGACTCGGCCTCGGCCTCGGACTCGGACTCGGACTCGGCCTCGGTCTCGCCTCCGGCCTCCGCCTCGCCGTCCGGCACCTCGCCCCGCACCGTCCCGGGCGCCCCGATCAGGGCGGCCGCCACCGCCCACCAAATCCATGCCGATGTACGCATACGACCTACATCGCCCTCCACACGAACCCGGTCAAAGAAACGGCAGAAACCCCCAAAAAGCTCCCTGTGTGCCCCGTCGAGCCCGTCATCTGGCAGCCGTCCCGGGCGCGTGCTATACCCCGCGCGCCCTTCGGGGCCGGCTTCCCATCCGGGTGGCCGAAATCAAACACACCGTCCGGCTCGGACGGCTGGCCCGGTGCCCCGTGGCGCGCGCGTACGCGGGGTTGGCTGGTCGCGGATGGTGGAAGCCCAACCGGAGAGATACGAGCCATGTCAGAAGAGACCACTCCGTCCGCGCCCCAAGAGGGTGCCGAAGCCCAACCGGCCGCTGAAGCCCCGGCCCAACCCGCCGGCGCGGAGGCTCCCGACTCGGCCGAGACCGCCGCCGCCGCGCCCGAGCCCAGCGAGCTCGACGCCGTCGTCATGGACGACCTGCCCCTCGTCGGTCTGCGCGAGCTGATCGACGCCGGCGTGCACTTCGGCCACCAGACCAATCGCTGGAACCCGCGCATGGCCCCGTACATCTACGGCGCCCGCAACGGCATCCACATCGTCGACCTGGATCAGACCGTCGTGCTGCTCAGGCGCGCCCTGCACTTCGTGGCCCAGGTGGTCGCCCGCGGCGGGCAGCTGCTCTTCGTCGGCACCAAGCGCCAGGCACAGGAGCTGATCCTCGAGGAGGCCTCCCGCGCCGGTCAGTTCCACGTCACCGGCCGCTGGCTCGGCGGCACCCTGACCAACTTCCGCACTATGAAGATCGGCATCGACCGCCTGCGCGCCCTCGAGCAGATGGAAGAGGACGGCACGATGGAGGCCCTCCAGAAGAAGGAGGCCCTCGGCCTGCGGCGCGAGAAGGAGCGCCTGGTCAAGTTCGTCGGCGGCATCAAGGACATGAACGGTCCGCCCGCCGCGGTCTTCGTGGTCGACCCGAACCTCGAGCACATCGCGGTCAAGGAAGCCAACAAGCTACACATCCCGGTCGTCGCGCTGACCGACACCAACTGCAACCCGGACAAGATCGCCTACGTGATCCCGGGCAACGACGACGCGATCCGCTCGCTGAAGCTGATCACCGCCGCCGTCGCGGACGCCTGCATCTACGGCCAGAGCCGCCGTCGCGAGTTCATGTCCAGCGGCCGCCGTGACGACCGCGGGGGCCCGGAGGTCGGATTCGCTCGGGGCGGCCGCGGCCGCTCCTTCAATGCGCCGTCGGCGGAGTCCGCGGGCTCCTGAGCCCACCGCACCTTCCAAGACAGCAAGCAGAGAGAAGAGGAAGAGAGCCATGCCCGAAATCACGGCAGCGATGGTCAAGGAGCTGCGCGAGCGCACCGGCGCCGGCATCATGGACTGCAAGGTCGCCCTCAAGGAGAACGACGGCGACCAGGAAAAGGCGGTCGAGTACATCAAGAAGAAGGGCCTCGCGAAGGTCGCGAAGAAGGCGGGCGCGATCGCGGCCGAGGGCGTGATCCACGCCTACATCCACCCGGGCTCCCGTGTGGGTGTGCTGGTTGAGGTCAACTGCCAGACCGACTTCGTGGCGCGTAGCGAGGACTTCAAGGAGTTCGTCGACACCGTCGGTATGCAGATCGCGTCGATGCACGCGCTCTACGTTCGTCGCGAGGACATCGCCGAGGCCGACAAGTCGGGACAGCTGGACATCTTCCGCGGCCAGCTCGAGGAGGAGGCCAAGGAGACCGGCAAGTCCAAGCCGGAGAACGTGGTCGAGAAGATCGTGTCCGGCAAGCTGGACAAGTGGATGGCGGAGTCCTGCCTCGACGAGCAGCCCTCGATCACCGACAGCGACAAGACCATCGCCGCCTTGGCCGACGAGCTGTCGGCGAAGATCGGCGAGAAGATCTCGGTTCGGCGCTTCGTCCGCTACGAGCTGGGCGAGGGGATCGAAAAGAAAAAGGCGGATTTGGCCGCCGATGTGGCGGAGGCCCTCTCGGGCTCCTGAGAAAGGAAAGCGGCGCTCCTCGCGCCGCTTTTTTTTCGCCTGAATTCGTGTAGATCGCAGGTCTCATGGCGCTCAAGTTCAAGCGAATCCTGCTCAAGCTTTCCGGCGAGGCGCTGTGCGGCGTCCCGGGCGGCTTCGGGCTCGCCCCCGAGACCCTCGAGACGATCAGCGCCGAGCTGGCCGAGGTGCACCAGGCGGGCGCCGAGATCGGCATCGTGATCGGCGGTGGCAACATCTTCCGCGGGCTCAAGGGCCGCGCCCAGGGCTTGGCCCGCACGAGCGCCGACTACATGGGCATGATGGCGACTGTCATCAACGGCATCGCCCTGCAGGACGCGCTCGAGAAGCAGGGCGTCCAGACACGCCTGCTGACCGCGCTGGACGTGCGCTCGGTGGCCGAGCCCTACATCCGGCGGCGCGCCATCCGTCACCTGGAGAAGGGACGCATCGTCATCTTCGTGGCGGGCACTGGCAACCCCTACTTCTCCACCGACACCGCCGCTGCGCTGCGCGCGATGGAGATCCAGGCGGACGTGCTGTGCAAGGCCACCAAGGTCGAGGGCGTCTACGACAAGGATCCGGTGAAGTTCGAAGATGCGCGCATGTACCGCCACATCACGTACGATCACTTCATTCAGGAGCGCATCGGGGTGATGGACGCGACCGCCGTGACGCTGTGCCGGGACAATCGCATGCCGATTCGGGTCTTTGCCCTGTCCAATCGCGGCAACATCCAGCGGGTCGCGGAGGGCGCGCCGATCGGTACCCTGGTCACCGAGAGCGACGGCGCCCACGCCGAGCAGTCGCACTGAGCAAGTGCACTGAGGAGGATCCGGGGGCTCCGCGGGAGGGAAGCGATGATCGACGAGACACTCGAGGACTTGAATGGTTCGATCGGCAAGGCGCACGAGGCGCTCAAGCGCGAGCTCGCCAAGATTCGCACGGGCCGCGCCCACCCCTCCCTGCTCGACTCCGTGCGGGTCGAGGCCTACGGTTCCGCCACGCCGATCGCCCAGATGGCGACGATCAACGTGCCCGAGGCCCGCATGCTGACCGTGAAGCCCTGGGACAAGTCCCAGCTGAAGGCGATCGAGAAGGCCATCGTCCAGTCTCCCCTGGGGCTCAATCCCCAGAACGACGGCGAGAGCCTCCGGCTGCCGCTGCCGCCGCTCACGGAGGAGCGCCGCAAGGAGTTCGTGAAGATCGCCCGGCGCGCGGGCGAGGACTGCAAGGTCACGATTCGCAACGCGCGACGCGACGCCAACGACCTGATCAAGAGCCTGGTCGACGACAAGGAGATCGGGAAGGACGACGGCGAGCGCGCCCACAAGGAAGTCGACGAGCTCGTGAAGAAGGCGGGCACGGAAGTCGACGCGATCGTGGCGCGCAAGGAGAAGGACATCCTCGAGGTCTAGGCGCCCGGCCGCCATGTGGGCCCGGGTGGGATGTCGCTTTCCGGCGTGCGCTCGTAATCTTCCAGTGGCACCATTTTGTGAGCCCCGAAGGGCCCCTTCATGGCTCATACAGGGTGCGCGGTGTGTGTGGGCCCCGAGCTCGGCTCGGGGCGCTGGAGAGCCCGCACCGCCGAAGGGAATTGCCGACGATGCTCACCCAGGACATTCCACGTGCCCGGCGCCGGACCGCCGGCTTGGTATTGGCGCTCACCGCGGCGGCGTGCAGCGGCGACGACAACCGCGATGGCAAGGGCGACGGGGACTCCGGTGACCGCCGCGATGGCGGCACCGAGTTCGACAACCCTGGCTCCGATCCCTTCAACGCGGGCAATCCGGACTCCCACGCATCCGACGTCGACGCGGGCACCCTGACGCCGTTCGTCGAGGGCAGCTGCGGGCTCAACTGCTACAGCAGCGACACCGGCGCCGGGAGCGAGCAGCCCTTCGATCTGGCGATGTCGCCGAACGACGGCGTCGGCATCGACGACGACGGCGCCCTCGTGCTCGAGCGCCAAGACGCCGACTCGCAGCAGCTCATCTGGATCGCGAACACCTCGGAGGGGTCGGTCTCCAAGGTCGACACCCAGACCTTCGCCGAGCTCGGGCGCTACCACATCCCGGGCGTCGACTGGAACGTCCAGCCGGATCAGAACGGGCCGTCGCGCACTTCGGTCGACAGCGAGGGCGACGTCTACGCGGGCTCGCGTTTCGGCACGGGCATCTCGAAGGTCTCCGCGGCGGGCGACGCCTGCCCCGATCGCAACGGCGATGGCATGGTGACGACCAGCCAGTCGGCGATGGACCTGTTGCCCGTGGGCGAGGACGACTGCGTGGCCTGGACCACCGACATCGGCGGCGACGCGCGCGGTGTGGCGGTCCAGGAGATCGCGACTCAGTTCGAGATCGACGAGAGCCCGGACGGGGATCCCGTCATCACGGAGATCCCGGGCGACCGCTTCGTCTGGACCGGCGGGCGCGAGGTCGTCCAGGTGCGCAAGCTCGACGCGGACAACGGCGATGTCTTGGTGACGATCACGGCGCCCCCCGTTCCCGTGTACGGCCTGGCGCTCGACGGTCGCGGCAACCTCTGGATCGCCAGTCAGCAGGAGTCGGCCTTCGGCCGCATCGACACGACGCGCTGCACCGAGGACGAGTGCGGCGGGGCCGAGATCTGCACGACGGTGTGCTCGGAGACGAGCTGCCCGGACACCTGCGACGACGCGGTCATGGAGCGTATCGAGGTGCTAGTCGACGCGGAGCCGGACCGCACGATGAGCAGCTACGGCGTCACCGTGGACTGCAACCAGCGCGTCTGGCTGGGCGGTGCCTGGGCGGGCGATGGCAACACGATCGGCATCAAGCGCTACGACCCGCTGGCGCCGGCCAACGAGCGGCTGCGGCTCCAGCTGGGCGTGGGCGGTGTGCAGGGCGAGGGCGTCAACGGCATCGCTGCCGACGCCGCGGGCTGGGTCTGGGGCGCCGCTGGTAACGACGGCGTCTATCGCATCGATGCCGAGACCCTGGATTTCCAGCAAGTCGCGGGCACCGGCGGCTCCACGGGACACGCCAAGGGTATCGCCATCGACCGCGCTGGCCGCGTCTGGGCGATCCCGCTACGAATGGACTACGCGCTGGTCATCACGCCAGGCGCCGCGATCGGCGATGCGACCGTCGACACGCCCATCTCGGGCTTCGTCGGCCCGTACACCTACTCCGACTTCTCCGGCGAGCAGCGCCGGCTCGCGGCCAACGAGCCCGGCTCTTACCGGCAGCGCTTCGAGGGCTGCCCGGCGGGCAGCAAACCGACCGCGTGGGGCGATCTGGAGTGGGACCTGGAGGTTCCGGACGGCACCTTCGTCGTCTTTCT
>JAPPOT010000383.1 GCA_028817855.1 Myxococcales bacterium | reverse complement strand
ATCGAAGACCTCGCCCGGCTGCAGCACGTAGCCGTCGAGCTTGCCGGCGGCGACGCGCAGGTTGTGCGTGCGATCGGCGGCGTTGCGCCCGCGGTTGTAGCGGGTCGAGAACTCGGACAGGACCGTGCCCATGTCGATGTCCTCGAAGCGCTCGATGGTGCGCGTCGGCGCGGTCTCGAGCGTCGCCAGCTCGACCTCGCGCGCGCCGTCGATCAGGGCGCGCTCGATGCGCTCGAGGGAGCCGTGGATGTCGAGGGCGATGCCCGGTCGGGCGGCCACCGCCTGCTTCTTGCGCGGGTCCACGTGGGCGTCCGAGGCTTCCTGATCGATGCGGTCCTTGAGCGCGCGCAGGTGGGGCAGGGCGCTGTCGTCATCCAGGCGCGCCGGCATCGGCAGCGTCACGGGATGCTGGCCGAGCGCGCGCTCGTGGATGCGACGCAGCGTCGAGCGGGCATCGGAGGAGGCCTCGAGCAGCGCCTCCAGGTGCGCGAGGTCCACCCGCGCGCCCAGGTCCGTGCGGCGCAGCGACAGCTCCATGTCGCCAGCGCGCAAGACGATCGGGCCCGCGAGGTAGTGCTGGGCGTGGGCCACGGCCAGGGCCTCCGGGTCTGCGTCGGGCTGAACCGCGGCGCCGGCCAGGTGCACGCGCACGGGCTGGGCCGCGCGCGCCGGGGGCTCGGGCCAGGCGAGGGTGCCCGCGAGTGCGCCGATGGCAGCGCAAGTACCCCAGATTACAGCCTTTCTGGGGCCAGCGCCGGAGCTGGATCTCTGGGGACTGTCCGACATTGCCTACATCCTCGTACTGAGGATCGCGGTGGTCAAAATTCGGGCAGGTGGGCAGGCACCCGTGTTAGTTGGGTGCGCGATGATCGACGTGGAGCCGTCGCTCGAGACGTTCACGAAGCGCGCTGGCGCGGGCGCCGTCGTGCCGCTGTCCGGTGAGCTGCTGGCCGACACTCTGACGCCGGTGGAGGCCTTCGGGGCGGTGGGGGACGGTGACGGGAGCTTCCTGCTCGAGAGCGTGGTCGGCGGCGAGAAGTGGGCGCGCTACAGCTTCGTCGGCTTCGAGCCGGAGCTGATCGTGCGCGGCATCGAAGATCGCTTCGAGCAGGTCTCGCCCGATGGCCGCGTGGAGGCCGAGACGGTGGGCGATCCCTGGGTCGCCCTGCGCCAGGTGATGGCGACCTACCGGCCGTGCGAGGACGTGGGCGATCTACCGCGCTTCTGGGGCGGCGCCGTGGGCTACGTCAGCTACGACGCGGTGCGCCGCTTCGAGCCGACGGTGGGCGTGGCCACCCCGGAGGTCCCGGACAACCACGACTTCAGCTTTGCGATCGGCGGCACGCTGCTGATCTTCGACAACCTGCGGCAGACCGTGCGTGTGGTGGTGCCGTGTCGGGTGGGGGAGGGCGAGACGCCGGAGCAGGCCCACGCGCGCGGCGTGGCGCGCATCGAGCGCGCCGCCGAGCGGCTCTCGCGCCCGGTGACCAGCCTGAGCGACATGCCGGCGCCGCGCCGCGCCGCCGAGGTCGAGGTGCCGGCGTCCTCCTTCGACCACGACTCCTTCTGTGCTGCGGTCGAGCGCTGCAAGGAGCACATCCGCGCAGGCGACATCTTCCAGGTGGTGCTTAGCCAGCGCTTCACGGTGCCGATCGATGGGCTGGACCCCTACGACGTCTACCGCGCGATGCGGGCGATCAATCCCTCGCCGTACATGTACTTCCTGCGCTTTGGTCACGTGCGCATCGCCGGCGCCAGCCCCGAGACCCTGGTGCGCGTGGAGGATGGCGTCGCCGAGGTACGGCCGATCGCCGGTACGCGGCCGCGCGGTCGCACCCCCGAGGAGGACCGGGCGATCGAGGAGGAGCTCTTCGCCGACCCCAAGGAAGTGGCCGAGCACGTCATGCTGGTCGACCTCGGGCGCAACGACGTGGGCCGCATCAGCGTGCCCGGCACCGTCGAGGTGACCGAGCGCATGGTCGCCGAGCGCTACTCCCACGTCATGCACATCACCTCCAACGTGCGCGGCGTGCTCGCGCCCGGCCGCGACGCCCTCGACGTCCTGCGCGCCACGTTTCCGGCCGGCACCCTCAGCGGCGCCCCCAAGGTGCGCGCGATGCAGATCATCGAGGAGCTGGAGCCCGAGCGCCGCGGCATCTATGGCGGCGCGATCGGCTACCTGGGCTTCGACGGCAACATGGACGTGGCGATCGCCATCCGCACTATGGTCGAGCAGGACGGCGAGCTGCGGGTCCAGGCCGGCGCCGGCATCGTCGAAGCCAGCCGCCCCGAGGCCGAGTACGAGGAGACCGTCAACAAGGCCCGCGCAGCCCTACTCTCGGTCGAGGCCGCCCGCCGCGCCAAGCCCCGCACCTGAGGCCCCACGGGGGTCCGTGCCGCGGCCCACAACGCTTTGACATGGCCGCGCGCCTGCGCTAGAAGTTCGCCTCCCGTCAGGGGCGGTAGTTGAGTTGGTTACAACGCCGGCCTGTCACGCCGGAGGTCGCGGGTTCAAATCCCGTCCGTCCCGCCAGAAAGGGCGCTGCATTCGCAGCGCCCTTTCTAGTTGCCCGCCAGAAAGGGCGCTGCATTCGCAGCGCCCTTTCTAGTTGGTGGTGTCGATGGCCGTTCCAGTTTGCGCCGCCCCGGGGCAGGTGCAAGTCTCGAGGAATGGGGACTCTGGGGAGGGCGTCCTTGATCGTGGCGCTGGTGCTCGTGTCGGCGGCGCCGGCGGTGGCGCGGGAGTGCGAGACGGCGATCGAGGGCGGCGGCTGCGAGCTGGCGGGCTCCCGCTGGGTGGCCACCGTGCCCTTTGGGGTCGGGCAGTTTCAGAACGGTGACGATCGGCTCGGGGCCTTCCTTCTGATCACCGAGACCGTGCTGCTCGGTGCGTCGGTGACGTTCTGGGTCCTGCACGAGGACATCGCGCGCGTGGAGCACGTGCGTGCCGACGATGTGGACCAGGTTCGCCGTCGTGAAGAGCAGTACCGCTGGGGCAACCGGGTCGCGCTCGCCCTCTTTGGCGGCACGGTGCTGGCCGGGATCATCGAAGCCCAGCTGAGCCTCGGTGCGGTCGATGCCACGATGGTCGCGGGTCCCACGAGCGCGCACTTGAGCCTCAGGTACTGAGCGCCGCCGCGCACGTCGTCAGAGATTGCGGCCCACGATCCAGAGATGGCCGAAGGGATCGCGGATGCGGCAGTCGCGGCGGCCGTAGGCGCGGTGGTCGACGGCGATCAGGATGTCGGCGCCGCGCGCCGTCGCGCGCTCGGCGACCGCGTCCGGATCGGCCTCGAGCTCGAGCAGCACCGCCGAGCCGCCGAGGGTGGGCGGCGCCAGGTTGCCGGTGTCGCGGTTCTCGTCACTGACGCAGAACGTGCAACGCCCGATCGCCAGCTGCGCCCGAACAATCGGCCCCTCCGGCCCTTGCGCGATCCGGTCCTGCTCCACCGCACCAAAGACAGCCACATAGAAGTCGATGGCGCTCGCAGCATCGACAACGACGAGACGAGGCCCGAGAGTGGAAGGCGGACCGGTCATGAGGGCAGCATGCCACGTCTCCCGCGTACTGCCTCCCCCGCTCGCTGTGACGGCCGACATGGCACCCGGCCGCCGGGGGGGGCGCCGCGTCGAGTCGCCGTCGTGGGGGGCGCAAGGCGCGCTCGTAGCGCGACCCCCAGCAGCACCGCGCGCTACCCGACGATTCCCTGTCCAATCCACGCGCCGCGGCGTCGATAGGCGCCCGCAGCCGCCGGCCCACAGGCAGAGCGCCAGTGCCGGCAACCCCATCTGGGCGCCGTTCCACCCGCGCCTCAGATGCCTCACCATGAGACGCCGAGGCCCCGAAGGGCCGAGCTAGAAGCGGCGCACCCAGCCGCTTCTAGGTGAAGCCGGCAAGGCGGATCGGCAGCTGCCGCACGCGCTCGCCGGTCGCCGCGAAGATGGCGTTGGTCAGGGCGGGGGCGACCGGTGGCAGGGGGGGCTCGCCGACGCCGGTCGGCGCCACCTCGCTGTCGATGATGGCGACGTTGACCTCCGGCATCTCGTCGATGCGCATCATCGGGTATTAGTCGAAGTTGCCCTGGTCCACGACGCCGTCGGTGACGGTGATCTCGCTATAGAGCGCCGCGGTGAGGCCGTAGACCAGGCCGCCCTCGACCTGGGCTTCGATGCCGTCGGGGTTGACGGGCCGGCCGCAGTCCACGGCGTAGTCCACTGCCTTGATGGTGAGCTTCTTTTCCGAGTCGACCGCGACGTGCATGACGCACGCGACGTAGCTCTGGAAGCTGGAGTGGGCGGCGAAGCCGATGCCCTCGCCCTCGGGCACGTCCGTGCCCCACAGCCCCATGGAGGCGACGCGATCGACGACGCCGAGCAGGCGGCCCGCGTCCAGGTCGTAGTCGCCCTCTTCGACCATGCGCGGCTCGCCCACGAGCTTCTTGAAGAGCTCGACTGTGTCCTGACCGGTCTCGCTCGCGAGCTCGTCGATGAAGCTGCCGACCGAGAAGGCGTGGAAAGTGTTGCAGACCGAGCGCCACCAGCCGATGCGCAGGCTGGAGCGGTTGCCGCCGCTCTCGGCGCGCATGTTCGCGATGTCGAAGGGCCAGTTGTTCCAGCCCTGCCCGAGCTCGAAGCCCTGGGGATCCACGACCGCGGGCACGAAGATCTTGAAGATCGAGGGAAAGACCGAGCGACCCAGCAGCGCCGTGACCTCGCCGGCGTCGTCCAGCCCAGCCCGCAGCAGCTGGCGGCTCTCGGCGCGGTAAAAGCCGTGGCGCGTGTCGTCCTCGCGCGTCCAGGTGACCTTGACCGGCGCGCCCGCCTCCTGGGAGAGCTTGGCCGCCTCGATCACGAAGTCGGGCTGTGACTTGCGCCCGAAGCCCCCGCCGAGCAGGGTGACGTGGACCGTCACGTCGCTGCTGTCGAGCCCGATGGCGAGCGCCACCTGCGCCGCTGCGCGCTGCGGATCCTGGGTCGGCGCCCAGATTTCGGCCTTGCCATTGCTCACGTCCGCCAGCGCCACCGGTGGCTCCATCGGCGCGTGGGAGAGGTAGGGGCCCTGGTACTCGGCCTCGTAGGTGCGCGCGGCCGAGGCGAGCGCCGCATCCACGTCGCCCTGCTCGCGCTGGACGTCGACCGCTTCCTTCACGGCGTCGGCCAGCTGCACGCGAAAGTCCGCCGTGGTCTCGCTGAAGCTCGCCGGCGTCCACTGGACCTCTAGCGCCCTGCGCCCCTGCATCGCGGCCCAGGTGTTGTCGGCCAGCACGGCCACGCCCTCCTGCAAGATCGGGCCCTGGGTGCCCGGCTCGAGCTTGATGACCTGGCGCACGCCGGCGACCGCCATCGCGGCCTCTTCGTCGTAGCTCATGGCGCTGCCGCCCACGGTGGGGCTGCGCTCGATGCTGGCGTGGAGCATGCCCTCGACCTCGGCGTCGATGCCGTAGATCGCCTTGCCCATCGTGATGTCGCACGCGTCGATGCCCTTGGTCGCCTTGCCGATCAATCGGAAGTCGCCCTCGCTCTTGAGAGGCGGACCGCTGGGTGCGTCTTGCTCGGCAGCGGCCTTCGCGAGCTGCGCGTAGGTGCGCGACTCGCCGCTGCCCTCATGCTTGACCTCGGAGTCCTCGGCCACCAGCTCGGAGGCGTCGACGCCGAGCTCGTCCGCGGCGGCTGCGATGAGCATCTCGCGCGCCTGCGCGCCAGCCTGTCGCAGCGGCTCGTAGAACATTCGCACCGATGCGCTGGCGTCGGTGTTCTGATCGCCGTAGCGCGAATCGCCGGTGGCCTGCTGCACCACCACGTCGTTCCAGTCGGCGCACAGCTCCTCGGCCACGAGCATCGCCATCGACGTGCGCACGCCCTGGCCCATCTCCGAGCGGTGGACGGTGATGCGGATCGAGCCGTCGTCACCGACTGCGACCCAGGCATCGAGCTCGTCGTAGCCGACCGTCTCCACCAGCGGTGGCAGGCCGCCGTCGTTGCCGATGCCGCCGTCGCTGCTCGAGTCGTCCTCGGCGTCGTCGTCACTACAACCGTAGATGCCGATCACGAGCCCGGCGCCGGTGGCACTGGCGCCGCGGAGGAAGTCGCGCCGGCTGACGTTCAAGGTCTGCCAGCGCTGTCGCTTGTCCGGTCCCAGCATCACTCGCCTCCGTCCGCGGCTTGGTGGATCGCGGCGCGGATGCGCTTGTAGGTCCCGCAGCGGCAGATGTTGCCGCGCATGGCGTCGTCGATGTCGGCGTCAGTGGGGCTCGGCTTGCGCGACAGCAGGTCCGCCGCTTGCATGATCTGGCCAGCCTGGCAGTAGCCGCACTGGGGCACGTTCTGGTCGCACCATGCCACTTGCAGCGGGTGGTCGCCGTCTTCGGAGAGGCCCTCGATTGTGGTGACCTCCTTGCCCTCGAGGGTGCCGACCTCGGTGATGCAGGAACGCACCGCGCTGCCGTCCACGTGCACGGTGCAGGCCCCGCACTGGGAGATGCCGCACCCGAACTTCGTGCCCTTCAGACCCGCGATGTCGCGGATCGCCCACAGCAGCGGCATCGTCGGGTCGTCGACCTCCACGTCGCGCCCGTTGATCTTCAACATGACCATGCTGCCCAACCTCCCTCGGTGGTCCACACGCAGGGGCGCGTTGCGACCGATCCCCCGGCACTCGGGCTACCAGAGGCCTTCCGGTCAGGCAACTGGGAGTGGCGTCGAGCCGTTGCTCGCGCGGAGGAGGAGCGGTGCGACGACGACCCTGCGAGAAGGGGGGCAGGTGGCTTGGCCACCTGGGGGGAAGGGTCGCGTGAGCCCTGCTCGGGTCGGGCGTAGCCCGACGATCAAGGCACGCACTCGTCGGGCGCGATGCATACGCTGCCGTCACAGTTGTCGCTGGCGCAGGCGTCGCCGCTGGCACAGCGATCGCCGAGGCGCCCGACCGCGCGGCAGGTGTCGTCGGTGTCGCACACCAACCCGGGTCCGCAGCCGTTGCCGCCGAAGCCGGCGGTCCCGCATGGTTCGCCCTCGCCCGGGATGGGCACGCAGGTGCCCTCCACCTGGCCGTTCTGGATGTCGGCGTCACACACCTCGCCGTCTGGGCAGGGGGAGGGCGCACCGAAGAAGCACGGCTCGCCCGAACCCACCGGGTTCTCGCACGTGAAGACGGGCGCGTCGTCGACAAGCCGGATCACGCAGGAGAGGCCCTCGGCGCAGAGCGTGGCCGTGTCGAAGTCGCAGGGGTCGTCCAGCGCGCCGATGAAGATCTCGTCCTGGGCGGTGCAGGTGCCGGTGATGCCGAGCTCCTCGTCGTCGCCGGCACAGAGCAGACCGGAACGACACTGGCGTCCGGTGGCGCTGCCGCCGCAGCTCTCGCCCTCGTCGGCCGGATCGTGGCAGGTGCCCAGGTCGTCGGGGCAGCTCAGCCCCTCCTCGCACTGGTCGTCTTCCCCGCAGGGGTCGCCCTCGGCGCCCGGTGCGGTGCAGGTGCCCGGGCAGCTGTCGTCGAGCTTGCAGAAGGCGCCGTCGGTGCACTCCGGATCCATGCCGCAGTCGCCGCCCAGTTCGACCGAGCCGGTGAAGACCTCCGCGCAGCTTCCGCGGCTGAGCAGGCGCGAGGTTTCGAACTCGCAGCCCACCCCTTCGATCGCCGACAGGCAGCCCGTCACGGCGCTCGGGTCGTAGCCGATCCGGCCGGCCTCGATGGCGTCCTCGAGGAAGAGGAAGTCGCCGTCTTCGAGCTGGGCGCCCACGCGCACCAGGCAGCCGTCGTCGCCGAAGGCCTGCGCGATCACGTCGCTGCCCAGGCAGGCCTCGGCCTCGGCGCAGAAGGCGGCGCCGAGCATCTCGCCGAGCTCCGGGATGGTCGGGCCGCCCGGCGAGTCGCCGTCGCCACCGGTGCTGTCGCCATCGCCATCGCCGATCGTGCCATCGCCGTCGCCCGGCGTGCCGCCGTCGCCCGTGTCGCCGTCGTCGTCGTCGCTGCTGTCATCTCCGCACGCGCCGCAGAGCGCGAGCAGAAGGCCCAGAGCAAGCAAGCAAGTCCGCTTCATCTCTCCCTCCCAACTCGTCCACACAAGGGTACCGCAGAGGCCAGCGGGTACGCATTTCCAGCGTGGCAGGCCTCTGAGAGCAAACCGGCCCGGCTCAGCGCGGTTGCGCATGGGGTAGGGGCCCGCGGCCTTGCTTGACTCGCGGCGTGGGCTGGACAACTGTCCCCGGACGGAACCGCGAGGCCCGAAACCCGATGGTCAACGGCATCTTAGAACGCGCCGCAGCCGGCGCGCCCCCGCGCGAGAACGAGGTCCTCGAGCTGGTCGCGGCGGCCACGGCGGAGCCCGACACGCTGCCGGCGATGGCCGAGGCTGCGGCGGCGCTGCGCGACGCGCGCTGGGGCCGCGCGGTGACCTTCTCGCCGAAGGTCTTTCTGCCACTGACGAACATCTGTCGCAACCGCTGCGACTACTGTTCCTTCCGGCGCTCCCCCGGCGACCAGGGCGCCTGGACGATGAGCCACGAGGAGGTTCTGCGCTGGCTGGACCGGGCCGCCGGGCAGGGCGTAGTGGAGGCGCTCTTCTGCCTCGGCGACAAGCCCGAGGGTGCGTTCCGCGCCTACCGCGAGGAGCTGGCGGCGCTTGGGCACGACAGCACGGTGGACTACCTGCACTGGGCTGGCGCAGCTGCGCTGGAGCGCGGTCTGTTGCCGCACACCAATGCTGGCGTGCTGACACGGAACGACATGGAGCGGCTGCGTCCGGTGAACGTGAGCTTGGGCCTGATGCTGGAGAACATCAGCCCGCGCTTGTGCGACAAGGGAATGCCCCACCACCGCGCGCCCGACAAGCGCCCGCACGTGCGCGTGCGGATGATGGAGGAGGCCGGCGAGCTGGCGATCCCGTTCACCACGGGCGTGTTGATCGGGATCGGCGAGACGCGCCAGGAGCTGGCCGAGAGCCTGCTCGCGATCCGCGCCCTGCACCGGCGCCACAGGCACATCCAGGAGGTCATCGTCCAGAACTTCACGCCGCGGCCCGAGATCGCGATGGAGGACCACGCGCAGCCGCCGACCCACGCGATGGCCTTCGCGGTGGCGCTGGCGAGGCTCGTGCTCGACGCGGAGATCAGCGTGCAGTCGCCGCCCAACCTCAATCCGGACCGCACGGCGATGCTGCTCGAGTGCGGCATCAACGACTTCGGCGGCATCTCGCCGGTGACGCCGGACTACATCAACCCGCGCCACCCCTGGCCCCATCTGTCGCGTTTCGCGGAGGCCTGCGATCGGGCGGGCTTCGAGCTGGCGCCGCGCTTGCCGGTGTATCCGCCCTATGTCTCTGGCGTGCGCTGGCTGGACCGCGCATTGGTGGAGTCGACGCGTGCCGCAGCCGAGCGGCTCCAGCAGCAGGCCGGAGTCTCGGCCTTGGCCGCGGAGCCCGCACCGGCGCCCGCGCGTAGCCTGCCGCTTGCGGAGGGAGCGCCGTGAACGGGATCGATGGGCTGCTCGGAGGTTGTCGCGCCGAGGTGCGTGCGGTGCTCGAGCGCGCGCTTTCGGGCGAGCGCGTCTCCTGGCAGGACGGCGTGGTGCTGTGTGGCGCGCGCGGGCGCGACCTCCACGCGCTCGCGCTGACCGCCGACGTGCTGCGCGAGCAGCAGGCCGGCGAGCGGGTCGCCTACGTGGTCAACCGCAACATCAACTTCACCAATGTCTGCGTGAAGAGTTGCAGGTTCTGCGCCTTCTCCCGCACCAACCGTTCCGCGGAGGTCTACTACCTGGAGGTCGAGGAGGTGGTGCGCCGCGCCGTGGAGGCGCGCGAGATGGGCGCCACCGAGGTCTGCGTGCAGGCGGGGCTGCCGCCCAACCCGAGGCAGGACCTCTACCTCGAGCTGCTACGCGCCCTGCGCGCGGCAGTGCCGGACGTGCACGTGCACGCTTTCTCGCCCGAGGAGGTGAAGTACGGCGCCGAGGTTTCGGGGACACCGATTCCCGAATACCTGCAGCAGCTGAAGGACGAGGGGCTGGGATCGATTCCTGGCACCTCCGCCGAGATTCTGGACGATGCGGTGCGCAAGCGACTGGCGGGCGGGCGCATCACGACCGCCGAGTGGATCGAGGTGATCACGGGCGCCCACCGCATCGGGCTGCCGACCACGAGCACGATCATGTACGGGCACGTGGAGAGCGATGCCGAGCGCATGCGCCACCTGGACCTGTTGCGTTCCATTCAGGAAGACACGGGCGGCTTCACCGAGTTCGTGCCGCTCTCCTTCGTGCACACCGAGGCGCCACTCTACATGAAGGGCATGCTCCCGGATGTGCGCCCGGGCCCTACCGGCGATGACGTGGTTCGCCTGATCGCGATCAGTCGCCTGATGCTCGGCCCGAGCGTCAAGAACATCCAGACCTCCTGGGTCAAGGAGGGCCTGAAGCAAGCCCAGTGGCTGCTGTCCTGCGGCGCCAACGACCTCGGTGGCACCCTGATCAACGAGAGCATCTCCACCTCCGCGGGGGCCACCCACGGCCAGCTCACCTCGCCCGCGATGCTGCGCCGCGCGATCCGCGACGCGGGCCGCATCCCGGTCGAGCGCAATACCCGCTACGAGCCTCTGCATGTGTTTGACCACGCGGCGCAGGAAGACCCGCCGCACCCGCTCGACGGTGTGCTCGACGCTGAGGAGCGCTTCGGCAGCTACGACCGGCTGACGGCCGCGGCCCGGGCCGAGAAGCGCGAGCGCGTGCAGCTGCGGCGAGTGAACTGAAGGAGCCGTTGGCAGCGCTTCCGGGGCGCGGACGTCCTGGCAGCCTGACTACTCACAGGCCGCTGGGTCACTCAAGCACTCGAGGTCGCAGTCCAGCGGCTGGGGGCGATTCTGTACCACGGTGTCGTAGCCGTCTTCGCGGCGCCACTCGATCTGGCTTCCGACGATGTCGTGGGTCGGGACTTGGGCGCGCACCTCGGGGTCGAGGTGGTCGAGCTCGATGAGCTCGTCGAGGACCTCGAGGCCGACGGGGCGGATGCGGACGCGCACCGTGACGCGCGCGGGGGCGATGCCGATCTGGTAGGAGCGGTGGCGGCCGTGGTCGCCGCCCTGCATGCTGGTTGCTGGCAGAAGGTAGCTCTCGTAGCCGAGGGGGTAGGCTTCGCTCGGTGCGGCTTCCCAGAAGCGGTGAGTGGGCTGGCCGTCGACGTCGTAGAGCCGGTCGCGGAAGATCCAGAGGTTGGGGTCGCGGTTCGGGTGGTCGTCGGGCTTGTCCACCACCTCGTCGTCACCGACGACGCCGGTCTGGAAGATCACCTGGTCGTCGTCGTCGTAGGCGAGCAGCTCGACCCACGCGCGGCGATCCTGCGCTGCGCCGCTGGGGAAGCTGTGCCCGGCGCTCGCCTCGATCCAGAGGTCGAGGCCGCCGAGCGGGTCGACCTCCAGACGGGTCATGATGACCGAAGACAGGAAGCACTCGATGGCCCGGCGCTGGGTCTCCACGCCCGGGAAGTCGGTCAGCGCCACGTCGACGCCGGGCCACAGGTGCGCGTGGGTCTTGCGGACCGGCACGCTCAGGCCTTCCATCTCGGCAGCCGGCGCGTCACGGCCGTCCATGTGGCAGTCGATGCAGGTGCTGCGACCCGCGGCCTTGGTGGTCGCCGAGAAGATGCTGTCCTGCCACTCCTGGAAGGTTCGCTCCAGGGACACGCCGTGGCCCGGTGTGACGATGTCGTGGCAGGCACCGCACAGCGCCGCGGACTCCAGCTTCGCGCCGTCGTGGATCTCCGAGTAGGCCGCGCGGTGGACCCCGGGCTGGAGCGGATCGGCGATTCCGCCGCGCATGGTCTGGTCCATCGCGAGCTCGAGCGGGTTGTTGTGCGTTCCAGAGACCTGCTCGACGTTGTGGCAGAAGTAGCAGGTGACACCCTTTGCGTGGTCCGGCACCTCATCCAGGTTGAGACCGTCGCTGGTCAGGCCATCCGCCACCGCGAGCGGCGCATGGCAGCCGACGCAGAAGTCGCCAAGCTCGCCGCCGGTCTCCTTCTGACCCAGCCTGTTCATCGCGTGGAAGACCGGGTCCTCGGCGGCGTAGGCGTGCATGCTGGTGCGCCACTGCGCGTAGTGGTTGGGGTGGCAGTCCCTGCAGGTCTCCGGGTCCTTCAGCTGCTCCACCGACAGCAGCTCGGCATCCGCGCCCGTGCCTGCCCCCGTCCCGCAACCCAGTATGCCCAGCGTCGCGAGCATCGCGGCCAGCTGCCGCTCAGTCCTCGATGCAGACATCGAAGACCAGTCGCTCGGCGCCCGCGCTGCCCTCGATCCAGAGGCGCACCTCCCACGGCCCACCCATCCACAGGTTGAGGTTGTCGACGTTGAACTCCCCGGGCAGGTCGGAGCTGCTGATCTCCGGTGCGAAGAGTCCGTCGTGCCGATGGGCGACCATGAAAGGCTCGGCCTCGACGACGTCGGCGTCGTCTGCGATCTCGCCGTCTTCATCGAGGATGCGTACCCGCCAGTCGTTGCGGAACTTCTGCGGCGGTCCGGGCGCGAGCGCCAGCAGCTCTGCCGTGTAGCGACCCTCCGGTCCAGTGGTTCGGCTGCCGATCGCGATCGGCTCGATTTCGCCGTCGCAGGCGTGCTCCTCTGCCATGGCCATCGCGCCGGCGGCGCCCAGCCGCGCGGCGTCGGCCCGTCGCCGATCCGCGCGCTCGCCGCAGGCCACCAGTGCGGCCCCCACGAGGATCGCGGTGACTCCGACATTCCCCTCCCGCTGTCGCATGACCTTCCTCCGCGTGCTCAGGTCCTTCTATGAGTCGCGGCTCCGGCCCGGCATTTGGAAGAGAAACGACGCTTGCAGGTCGGACAAATTGTCGCACCCCACCGCGTCCGTGCCAGCGCGCGCGTGGTACCGTGTCGGCCATGCGCGCGCTGATGCTGATCCCACTGCTGGTCGCGTGCGGCGGCGTGCAGCGGCCCGACGGCGGCTCCGGCTTGCTTCCTGTGGGCAGCCACGTGCCCGAGCTGTGGGCCGAGGATCAGACGGGCGAGACGGTCGAGCTGGTGGCACCCCTCGATCAGTGGGTGGTGCTCTACTTCTATCCCAAGGACGGCACGCCCGGCTGCACGAAGGAGGCCTGTGCCTTCCGCGATGCGTGGGACGCCTATGATCAGGCCAACGTGGAGGTGATCGGCGTCTCGAGTGACAGCGCCGAGAGCCACCGCGAGTTCGCACAGGAGCATGGGTTGCCGTTTTCGCTCGTCGCCGACACCGACAACCGCTGGGCGCGTGCGTTCGGCGTGCCCAGCCTGGTCGGCATGTACGACCGCGTGACCTTCCTGCTCGATCCGGACGGCAAGGTGGCCCATGTCTACACCGACATCGAGCCGGGACTCCACGCCAAGGAAGTGCTGCGCGATCTGGAGGCGCTCGGTTTCGAGGCTGCCGTCGACAACAACGCCCCCAGCTAGTGTGCGTGCTCAGCGCGTCGCGCGGGCGAGATCCACCGGGCGGTCCAGGTCGAAGGCGACGCGTGGTTGCACCAGAACACGGGCTTCGAGGCCGTGCTCTGCGGCACGGCGGACGTGGCGCTGCAGGCTGTCGGGGTTGCCGAAGCACGTCCGGAAGGGCGGCTCGGTGCCGAGGGTCAGCCCCAGCGCATTGGTGCCCCGGCGCGCGGCGTCCGGCACCAGCACGAGGCGCCCCGGCTCCAGCTCGCGCGCGACCTCGTCGATCGCGCGGGGCATGATCTCCGGCAGGTCTGCCATCAGCACGATCGCGCGCGAGACCTGGCGCGCGAGCAGGTGGTCCAGGCCGGCGTCGATCACCGCCGACAGCGTGGCGCCCCGCGCGTCGCGCAGTGTCGGTAGCCCGAGGGTGGTGCAGATGCGCTCGACGTCGTTGCCGTCGGTTGCGATCAGCACGCCGCCGACGCGCGGGCACTCGCGTGCTGCTGCCACCGCGCGCTCGAACAGGGTCCGCGCCAGCTGGGCACGCGGGGACGGCGGAAGGCTGCCGGCCAGGCGCGACTTGGCGCGGGTGAAGCCCTTCACCGGAAGCACGACCCAGGGGCGGGCGTCGGCCGCGCTCACGTGGCCACCCCCGCCAGCTCGAGGGCCTCGCGCGCGAGCTGGACGCGGTCGCGCGGCGTGCGCATGACCGTCGCGCTGGCGCGGACCTCGAGCCCGTCGGGCAGCTCGCCCTCGTCGCCCCGTTCCACCACGAAGCCATCGAGCAGCCCGCCGTAGTGGGCGGCCACGGCCGCAGCGCTGGCCGGGCGCCCTGCGAGGCGTGGGATCATCTCGGCGAGCGGACCCTTCACCGCGCGGCCACCCACGATCGGGCTCACCGCGATCACGCGCGCACGCTCGAGCCGCTCGCGCACGCCCGGCAGCGAGAGGATCGGATCGATCGAGACGTAGGGGTTGCTGGGGCCGATCAGCACGACCTCGGCGTCCTCCAGGGCCGCGAGCACCTGCGGAGTCGGCCGCGGATCGCCCTCCAGGCGCACCGCCCGGACGGCGGGTTGCGCGCGGCGGCGGACCAGCCAGTCCTGGAAGTCCAGCACGCCGTTCTGATCCGTCTCGATGCGCGTGCGCAGGCGGTCGTCGCTCATCGGCAGCACGCGGGCGGCGACGTCGAGTGCGTCCGCGAAGCGCGCCATCACCTCCGTCAGCGTGAGCCCCTCGGCAAGCCACTGGGTACGCGTCAGGTGGGTGCCCAGGTCGCCGTCGCCCAGCGCGAACCAGTCGCTGCCCCCGTAGCGCTTGACCATCTCGAGCGCGCGGAAGGTCTCGCCGGCCAGGCCCCAGCCGCGGGCGGCATCGCCCAGGCCACCGAGCGTGTAGAGCACGGTGTCCAGGTCGGGGCACACGCGCAGGCCGAGGTGATCGAAGTCGTCGCCGACGTTGACGACGGCGGTCACGCGTCGCGGGGGAAGCGCACGCACCACGCCGTCGAGCAGGCGCGCGCCGCCGACGCCGCCGGAGAGGTAGACCACGCTCATGCGTAGAGGTCCTGTTCGGTCGGGCGCAGCAGCGCCGCGCTCCGGTCGTCGACTGGCTGGAAGCGCAGGCCGCCCACGTGCACCACGGCCCTCCCCTCGCCGCCCTGTCCCGCGACCAGGTCGGCTGCGGCGGCGACCTGGTCCGCCAGCGCCGTCACCGTCACCTCCAGCGTGCGTCCGTGCAGGTCGTGGTCGCCGCGCTGGTCCCAGAGGGCGGGAAGCCCCGAGACACCGATCGCGGTGCCGACCGTGCCCAGGCGGAAGGGCCGACCGTGGGAGTCGGTGATGACCACGCCGATGTCCGCATCGAAGCGCTCGCGCACGCGCTGGCGAATCGCGGCGGCCGAGGCGTCGGGATCCTTCGGCAGCACCAGCGCCCACGGTCCACTGCCTTCAGGGGCCTCCGGGGGCTGGGAGTTGCTCTGGTCGACGCCCGCGTTGGCCGACACGAAGCCGAGCCGGTGCCGCACGATCAGCACGTTCGGGGCCGTGCGCGAGACGGCGGCCGACTCGCGCAGGATCAGCTCCACGAGCTGCGGATCCTTCTCGGTACGCGCGGCCAGCGCGCGGGCCTGGGCGCTGACCTCCACGGTGCTGAGGTCGACGAAGCAGCCCTCGGCCCGGGAGAGCACCTTGGAGGTGACCACGACCACGTCGCGGCCACTGCGCGGCGTGACCCCGGCGCGCTCCAGCCCGTCGCACACCAGCGCGCCCAGGTCGTCACCGGGCCGCACGAGCGGCAGACCCGGCAGCGCTGTCAGCACCATCTGCTCTGCGCAGGAAACTTCCACCGGCTCCGGATCCACCGTCGACTCGTAGCGCCCTTCAGACGGCGCGTCCAGATGGGTGTGGATGTGAGCTAGCAGGGAATCGCCGAGGTTCGCCCAGGAGCGGCTCGTTTGTCGTCGGACTGACGCCCGACCCGCGGAAGGGTCACGCGACCCCTCCCCCCGACCGGCAAAGCCGTCCGGGGCCCGGGGTGAGGGCGGGGCTCGGGGATGGCGACTTAAACAAAAGCCTTGAGGATGTCCTGCTGGATCAGCTGCAGCTCGCTGGTCGCGCTGTTGATCTGCTGGATCTTGTCGGTCAGCGACTTGACCAGCTGCTGCTTCTCGACGGCGTTGCGGATGATGATCCGCAGATCCTCGTTGTTCCAGGGCTTCTCGATGTACTGATAGAGGCCGACCGTGTTGATCGCCTTGATGGCGTTCTCCTTGTCGGCATAGCCGGTCAGGATGATGCGCGGCACCTCGGGGCGCATCTCACGGGCCTTGGTCAGGAACTCCAGGCCGTCCATCTCCGGCATCAGGAAGTCCGAGATGACCAGGTCCACATCGTGGTCCTTCAGGAACTGCAGAGCCTCCGCGCCGGACGTGTAGCCCTTCACGTCGTAGTCGGTCTCGAGGGTGAGAAACGACGCCAGCGACGTCAGGACCATCTCCTCGTCGTCCACCAGCAGAATTGTGGGGTTTTCGGCCATCCGCTCCGCTCGAAGCGTTTAACACCGGCGGCGGCCTCGGTGTTTCCCGAAAATGGACGCCCCCGCCTGCGCCGACAAGCTAGGGTCGCGATCGGGACCAGTCAAGGCGGGGAATCCAGCTGGCTACAATCCGGTGAAACGGATTCCGCTCCCGGCGGAGCCGTAGCGCTTGTTGAGGTGCAGCAGCACCGGGGTCAGGGACTCCAGCGCCACCGCGTTGGCCAAGGGCCCGGCGTCGAGCGCCTTGACCCCGAGGTCCCCGATCATCGTCAGGGCCAGCTCCAGGGCCTCCTTGTCGTCCGAGCAAGCCAGCACGTCGCATTCGATCGCGTGGTCCAAGTCGGCCAGGTGTACCGAGCTCACGTGGTGCAGGGCGGCCACCACCCGCACGCCCTCGCCGAGTAGGGCCTGCCCCTCGAGGGCGGCCGCAGAGCCCGCCGGCAGGCTCACCTGTCGCACCTTCGGAGGCTTCAGGGGTACGGTGATGTCGATCATCACCTTGCCCTGGAGCACCTCCTTGAGGCCTTCCAGGGTCGAGGCGTGGGCCGAGTAGGGTACGCTCAGGACCACCACGTCGGCCTGCTTCACGACGGTCGCGTTGTCGGCGCCCGTGATGTCGCCGTGCCCCGCGTCCGCGAGGGCCTTCGCGGATGCTTCGGCGCGCTCGGCGTTGCGCGAGCCGATCAGCACCGCATGTCCCGCCTTCGCCCAGCGGGCGGCCATGCCGCCGCCTTCCTTGCCCGTTCCTCCGACGATCGCGATCCGCATCGAGCTCACCTCCAGATTCTGGGCGTTGTCGCCTACTACAAAGGTGCGCGCCTGACGAGGGCCCCGGTATCGCGGGCGGTACCTGTCACTGGACGGGCCAGCTGGGACACACTTATCTAGGGTGGGGGAGGCGCGTGATCTAAGATCGAGGACGGCTTCATGAGCACCGCGGACGACGTCGATCAGGAAGAGCTGCAGGATTGGCTCGACTCGCTGGAGTCGGTCATCGCCGAGGAGGGGCTCGAGCGCGCCCACCACATCATCGAGGCGTTGATCGATCGCGCGCGCCGCGCCGGCGCGAACCTCCCGTTCAAGGCCACCACGGCCTACCTAAACACCATCCACGTCCGCGACGAGGCGCGCAATCCGGGCGACGAGGAGCTCGAGTACCGCCTGCGTTCCTACGTGCGCTGGAACGCGATGGCGATGGTGGTGAAGGCCAACGCCCACAATCCCGGCATCGGTGGCCACCTCTCCACCTTCGCCTCGGCCGCGACGCTCTACGACGTGGGCTACAACCACTTCTTCAAGGGGCCGGACCATCCCGAGGGCGGGGACCTCGTCTACTTCCAGGGGCACTCGGCGCCGGGCATCTACGCGCGCGCCTTCCTCGAGGGGCGCCTGAGCGAAGGCCAGCTCGATCGCTTCCGCCAGGAGAGCGAGGGCCCGGGCGGGCTGTCGTCCTATCCGCATCCGTGGTTGATGCCCGGCTTTTGGCAATTCCCGACCGTGTCGATGGGTCTGGGGCCGATGATGGCGATCTACCAGGCGCGCTTCATGCGCTACCTGCAGCACCGCGGGTTGATCGAACCGAGCAAGGCGCGCGTGTGGGCCTTCCTCGGCGACGGCGAGATGGACGAGCCCGAGTCGCTGGGCGCCATCTCGCTGGCCGCACGCGAGCGCCTCGACAACCTCACCTTCGTGATCAACTGCAACCTGCAGCGCCTCGATGGACCGGTGCGCGGCAACGGCAAGATCATCCAGGAGCTGGAGGGTGTCTTCCGCGGTGCCGGCTGGAAGGTCTTCAAGGTGATCTGGGGCGATGCCTGGGATCCGCTGCTCGCCAAGGACCACTCGGGGCTGTTGCTCAAGCGCATGGAGGAGGCGGTCGATGGCGACTACCAGAACTACGCCGTGCGCGATGGCGCCTGGAGCCGGGAGCAATTCTTCGGGCGCTACCCGGAGGTGCTGAAGCTGGTCGCCAACCTGACCGACAACGACATCAAGAAGCTCAACCGCGGCGGCCACGACCCGCAGAAGGTCTACGCGGCCTACCACGCAGCGACGCACACCGAGGGGCAGCCGACCTGCATCCTGGCCAAGACCATCAAGGGCTACGGCATGGGCGAGGCGGGCGAGGGGCAGAACCCGACGCACCAGCTCAAGAAGCTGGGCGAGGATGCGCTGCTCGCATTCCGCGATCGCTATCGCATCCCGATCTCGGATGAGGAGATCCGCAAGGCGCCGCCGTTCTACAAGCCGGCGGATACCAGCAGGGAGGTGCAGTACCTGCACGACCGCCGCAAGGAGCTGGGCGGCTACGTGCCGGAGCGGCGCGGCGAGCGCGCGCCGGCCCTCCGGGTGCCCGAGCTCGGCGCCCTGCAGGGGCTGCTCGATGGCTCGGGCGAGCGCGAGATGTCGACCACGATGGCCTTCGTGCGCCTGCTCGGGCTGCTCCTCCGCGACAAGCAGATCGCCAAGTACATCGTGCCGATCGTGCCCGACGAGGCGCGCACCTTTGGCATGGAGGGTCTGTTCCGGCAGCTCGGCATCTACGCCAGCAGGGGCCAGCTCTACGAGCCGGTCGACAGCGATCAGGTGATGTACTACCGCGAGGACCAGAAGGGTCAGATCCTCCAGGAGGGCATCAACGAGGCGGGCTCGATCAGCAGCTGGCTGGCGGCGGGGACGGCCTACGCGAACCACGGGATCAACATGATCCCGTTCTACGCCTTCTATTCGATGTTCGGCTTCCAGCGCATCGGCGACCACATCTGGGCCGCAGCCGACAGCCGCGCGCGCGGCTTCCTGATGGGCGCAACCGCGGGTCGCACGACGCTGGCGGGCGAGGGCCTGCAGCACTGCGACGGGCACAGCCACATCCTCGCTGGCAACGTGCCCAACTGCATCGCCTACGATCCGACCTATGCCTACGAGCTTGCGGTGATCGTGCAGGACGGCATGCGGCGCATGTTCGCCGAGCAGCAGAGCGTCTTCTATTACATCACGATCATGAACGAGAACTACACCATGCCCGCGATGCCCGAGGGCGCGCGCGATGGGATCGTCAAGGGCATGTACCTGCTGCGCGAGGGGCAGGGCGAGGGCCCGCGCGTGCAGCTGCTCGGCAGCGGCTCGATCCTGCGCGAAGTGTTGGCGGCCGCGGACATGCTCGCCGACGAGCACGGTGTGGTGGCCGACGTCTGGAGCGTCACGAGCTTCACCGAGCTCAAGCGCGAGGGCGACGATCTCCAGCGCGACGCCATGCTACACCCCGGCCGGGAGCCGGAGCCGAGCTATGTCGCGCGCTGTCTGTCGGCGCGCGAAGGCCCAGTGGTCGCAGCGACCGACTACGTGAAGCTGTACGCTGACCAGATTCGCGCCTACGTGCCGCGCAGCTATCGCGTGCTGGGCACGGACGGGTTCGGTCGCAGCGACGTGCGCGAGAGCCTGCGCCGCTTCTTCGAGGTGGACCGCGTGCACGTGGTCGTGGCCGCCCTGCGCAGTCTGGCCGAGCAGGGCGCGATCGAGGCGTCCGTCGTGGGCGCGGCGATCGAGAAGTACGGCATCGACCCCGATCAGCCGGAGCCGCGCACGCGATGAGGAAGCACGATGGCTGAGACGAAGGTCGAGGTTCCCGACATCGGCGATGCCGAGGATGTCGACGTGGTGGAGGTGCTGGTCCAGCCCGGCACGCGCGTGGAGCTCGAGCAGGGCCTGATCGTGCTCGAGAGCGACAAGGCCTCGATGGAGATCCCCGCCCCCGCTGCGGGCGTGGTCAAGGAGCTGAAGGTCGCGGTCGGCGACAAGGTTTCCCAGGGGGCGCTGATCCTGGTGATGGACACGGACACCGACGCCGCCCCCAACCCCGTGCCCGAGCGCGTGCCCGAAAACCCACCACCAGCGATCGAGGTCCCCGCGGCCTCACCGGCAACGCCCGCCACAGCCGCCACCAGCACCACCACCAACGGTCCTACCCGAACCATCCCACCGCCGCCGATGCCCGCGCCGGTCCCGAGCGAGCCGACCACCAAGGCGCGCAAGCCCCACGCCACGCCCTCCGTGCGACGCCTGGCACGCGAGCTGGGGGTGGACCTGGCCCACGTGCCGGGGACCGGCCGCAACGGGCGCATCACGCGCGACGACGTGCAGCGCTACGTGAAGCACGCCATGTCGGTGGCGGGTACCGCCACCGGCACTGGCTTTGCCGTGCCCGAGCTTCCGGAGATCGACTTCACCCAGTTCGGCGAGGTCTCCACCCGGCCGCTCACCAAGATCCAGAAGCTCTCCGGCAAGAACCTGCATCGCAGCTGGATCACGATCCCGCACGTCACCCAGTTCGACGAGGCCGACATCACGGAGCTCGAGGAGTTCCGCAAGAAGATGCGGGCCGAGCGCCCGGAGGTGAAGCTCACGCTGACCTCGTTCTTCATGAAGGCGGTAGTCGTGATGCTCAAGCACATGCCGCGCTTCAACGCATCGCTGGACCCCGGCGGCGACAACCTCGTGATGAAGCACTACTTCCACGTGGGCGTTGCAGTGGACACACCCAATGGTCTGGTCGTGCCTGTGATCCGCGACGTGGACATCAAGGGCCTGCACGACTTGGCGATGGAGCTGTCGGACGTGAGTGAGCGCGCGCGCAATCGCCGCCTGTCGCCGCAGGACCTGCAGGGCGCGTCGATGACGATCTCCAGCCTGGGCGGCATCGGCGGCACCCACTTCACCCCGATCATCAACCCGCCGGAGGTGGCGGTGCTCGGCGTCTCGAGAGCCGCGCTGAAGCCGGTCTGGGATGGCGAGAAGTTTGCACCGCGACTGATGTGCGGGCTCTCGCTCTCATACGACCATCGGGTGATCGACGGTGCGGACGCGGTTCGGTTCACGACCGAGCTGCGCCAGGTGCTCGGGGACATTCGGCAGATGCTGCTCTGACGATCCTTGGGGGTGGCCCACGGGGGCGTCAGCTGGCCTCACCGCCGGCCCTGTGCTCTAATCCGCCCATGCTTACCGGGGCACTGCTGGCACCGGATGGAGGTGCTCGATGGCCGTGACTCGCCCTGCCGCGCGATCCCGTGCTCGCGACGCCACCGGCGCCCTGAGCCTCGCCCTCCTTGCCGCATCGTGGGTCGGTTCCGCCC
>JAPPOT010000177.1 GCA_028817855.1 Myxococcales bacterium | reverse complement strand
CGAGGTTCGTTCAGGAGCGAGCGCGCCCGGAGAAGAAACCGGAGGCGTACTGGAAGTACGTCGAGGATTTCTTCGAGGACGAAAGCCGCTCCTGGGCGAACCTCGAACGATTTCACAGTAGGCAGTACGCGGCCTGCACTCCGGGCTCGGCACATACCCCGCCCTTGCACGCCAGCGACGTGCACTCGTTGGGCGCCACGCAAGCGGTGCCCGGCGCCTTGCGCTCCATGCAGGTCGAGCCGCTCACCTCGAAGTCGGGGTTGTCGCAGAAGAGGCCATCGAAGCAGTTGACGTCCGAGAAGCAATCCCCACCGACATCGGCGCGGGGATCACAACTCCAGGACAGGCCCTTGGGCAGGCACGCCGTCGTCTCGCCGTTCATGCACGAGGCCAGCGAGGCGCCGGCCGCTGCCCGGTCGAGGGGGTTGAGCGGTGTGCAGCGCTCACCGGCCGGGAGCGTGCCCTTGAAGATTCCGCGCAGCCCCTGCAAAGACTCCCCGAAGGCCGCGATGCTGGGATCGCATTCCGACGCCAGCCGTTCGATCTCCGTGAAGGCCGCCTCGGCATGCAACGGATCGAACCCCGCGATCGGGCGGCTGGCGATCATGTCCGCGAGCAGCTCGGTCTCGCAGCCCTCCTTCATACTGGCCTTGCAGCTGACGTAGTCGCGCCCTGGGTTGTCGCAGCAGAACTCCTCGCCCTCGCACTGGATGGTGGCGAGGCGCTCGCAGATCGTTCCCGCTTCCACCTTGTTTCGGTCGAGGTTTGCGCTGTCGGCGTCGAACACGCCGGGCACGTTCGGTGGGGGCGGCTCGCCGCCGCCGGTGCCGCCCGGCTGGCCGACGTCCGTCGAGCCACCGCCGACCCCTCCGTTGCCGCTGTCGTTGCCCGGGCTGACGCCGTCGTTCGTGCCGCCACCGCCGCCCGCTCCCCCGGGACCCTCCGGGGTGTTCACGCTGGCCCGGCTGCGGCTCTCCGGCCGCTCCCCGTCTTCGCCGGAGCACCCCATCAACGCGAAAACTATCGAAAACGCCCCCACCCAAGCACTGCCAAGACGTACCAAGCGACCCAACCTTTCCGCACGCCCACCGGGGGCCTCACACCCACTTCCACTCTGACCATAGCCCAACTAGCCGGCCGAGTCAGTCGGCGGCGCGCTCAGTTGCGGGTGCCTCTGAGCTCGGCGAGGTAGTCCGCCGCGGCGCGGTTGCGCGGGTCCAGCTCCAGGGCCCGGCGTAGGTGAGTCTCCGCCTCGGCGTAGCGTGCCCGGTAGCTGTAGGCCTTCCCCAGCTCGGCGTGTGCCCGCGCGGAGCGCTCGTCCAGGGTCACCGCCGCCACCAGTTGCTCGATCGCCCGCGGGACCTCTCCGCGCGCGACTAGCACCCGGGCGAGCATCAGTCGATAGCGCGGGTGCTGCGGTTCCATGTGCACCGCCCGCGCAAGGTGGTGCGCAGCGCGCTCCAGTCGCCCCTGCATGCTGAGCGCGAGTCCCATGTTCGCCTCGGCCTCGGGAAAGCGGCCGCGGATGCGTAGCGCCTCGCGGAAGGCGACCACGGCGCGCTCGTGCTCACCCAGCATGCTCAGCACGTTGCCCAGGTTGTTGTAGGCGTTTTCGTCCTGGGTCTGCAGCATGGCCACGTGCATCAGCAGCTGCTTGGCGCGATCCAGCTCGCCGCGCTTTGCGAGGAGGCCGCCCAGGTTGGTGTTGGCTTCGGAGTAGTCGGGGTCGACGGCGAGCGCCCGCTCGAAGTGTCCGATGGCGGCGTCCTCGTCGCCCCGCTGGGCGGCCACCCTGCCGAGCGCGTCGTGGGCGCGCGGGTTGTCCGGGTTCTTCACCAGCGCGTCCTGCCAGAGCGTCTCCTCGGTCTCCCACACCTGGATGCGCACGAGCGTCGCGAGCGCGAGCCCCGCGAGCAGCGCCCCCACCGGTAGCCAGGCCCGGTCTCGCAGAGCCGAGAGGCGCCGAATGAGCGCGCGCAGCCCGATCGCCAGGATGGCGCAAACGCCCACCATCGGAAGGTAGGTGCGGTACTCGACCATCACCTCGCCGCGCGGCACCACCGAGGTGGGCGCGTGCGTGATGAAGATCCACATCCCGCAGAAGGTCAGCACGGGTGCGCGGCTGCGTAGGGCGAAGAGCATGCGCACCGAGACCAACAGCAGCCCGAAGGCGAGCAGCGGCAGGATGACCACGCCCAGGGCGCCGTCGACCAGCTGCCCGTTCTCGTAGAGGTGCTGGTGCAGGTGCCCCATCGGGCGCCGGTCCACGTTGAGCATCTGTGGAAATGGAAGCAGCGCGAGACCCAGGTACTGGATGAAGACCACCGACTGCCCCAGCAGCGTCACGATCAGGTAGGTCAGCCAGTTGCCGGTCACCTCGCTGCCCGTCTCCACGACCGCGCGGTGCACCTCGTAGGCCGCGCCCGTCGCAAACGCGACCACCACCGCCCCCACCAGGATCACCGGAGCCGTCTTGAGCACGCGGATCGCCAGCAGGCGCCGCACATCCCACCCGCCGTCGATCCAGGCGAGCAGCAGCGGCGCCGTCAGCGCGAGCGTGACGGCCTGTTCCTTGGAGAGCAGGGCGAAGGCGACCAGGATCGCCGAGGCGCCGAGCCCGACGATGTGCGTCGCCCGTGTGCCGCTCGGAGAGAAGGCGCGCAGCAGCACGACCAAGGCGGCGAGATAGAAGGTGCAGACGATCAGGTTCGGTCGCGCGTTGGTGTAGCTGACCGCCTCGCTGTTGAGCGGATGCAGCGCGAAGATGCAGGCGGACAGCAGGGCGACACCGCGATCCTCCTCACCCGCCCAGTCGTAGAGCTGACGCACGAAGGCCCACACCAGCACCACGTTCAACAGGTGGAAGAGCAGGCTCACCAGGTGGTAGCCGAATGGATTCACGCCACCCCAGGCGTAGTTCATCGAGATCGTGACGTTCGGGATCAGACGCGAGGCGCCGGGCCGGTAGATGCCAAGGCCGAAGCGATCCAGGTACTCGACGGGTCCCAGGATTCGCCAGGTCTGGAGGATCTTCCAGCGGTCGTCGAACTGGAACTCGTGGTCGAGATTGCTGCCGTAGATCAGGGCCGTCACCGCCAGCACTGCGACCAAGATCGCGTGCTGTGCTCGCTGTGAAGGGAGACGTGGCCCCTGCCTGCTCACCGTCTCTCCCGGGCCCCTGTCATGCGCACCGACTACTCCTCCTCTGCGCCTCCCAGCGCCTCGATCGCCTCGGTCGCCAGCTCTCCGAGCGTGGCGCTCGGCTCGTCCTCGTCCTCCGGCTCCAGCCTGCGCCCGTCGTCGCGGAAGGGCGCGATCTCCGCGATCGCGGCCTCGTCGCCGAGCACCGCCAGCGCCTCGATCGCCGATGCCTGCACGTTGATGTCGTCGCGTTTCAGGAAGCGCGCGATCAGCGGCCGCGCGCTGGGCTCGCCCACCTCCGCGAGCAGGAAGGGCAGCTCCCGCAGGGCGTGCCCTCCGTCGGGTCGCTCGAGCAGGCGCTCGATCCCGCGCGCCACCTCCGCGTAGCGCTCGAAGGCCACGTCCTGCAGGGCCTCGTAGGCCTCGATGCGCGCGCTCTGGGCATCGCTGCTCAGGATCGCGATCAGGGCGTCGACCATGTCCGGCCCGTGGACCTGCGCACACAGGTCCGCGAGGCGCTCGAGGCGCATCGCGCTCTCGGCCTCGTCGCCCAGGGCGAGGGCCTCCTGCACGGCCTGCGCGAGGGCCGCACCGACCCGATCCGGGTCCTCGCCCAGCAGTGCCTTCTCCTCGCGACGCAGCGCCCGATCAGCCTCGAAGATGGCTGACAGGCGCGACTCCAGATGCCCACCCATCGTGACTAAAGTTTACTATGCAGATCGGCGCAGGGGCAAAACGGCTTGGATCACCTGTTCGGCCCGATCGACCGCATCGCCCTCGGTGTCGCGGTCGAAGCGCCGCACCATGCGCATGTCCGGCGTGAGCTGGAAGCCCTTCCCCGCCGCCACCAACTCGGCCAGTCGCGACGGATCGAGCGGGGTGTCCTCCCGGAAGTGCAGTGTGACGCGCGAGTGAGCTGCCTCACAACCGAGCACGCGCAGCGCCCGCAGTGCCGGCTTTAGCGCCATCAGCCGAATCAAGGTGAGCGCGGGCTCGGGCGGCTGGCCGAAGCGATCCTCCAGCTCGGCGGCGATCTCGTGCACCGCGTCCGCGTCCGGCGCGGAGGCCAGCTTCTTGTAGAAGGACAGGCGCAGGCCCACGTCCGCCACGTAGTCCTCCGGGATGTAGTGCTCCACGTCGAAGGTGAGCTCCGGGTCCACCTCGTGCACCACGGTCTGCCCGCGCAGCTCGGCCACCGCCTCCTCGAGCATGTGCACGAAGAGGTCGAAGCCCACCGACGCGATGTTGCCGCTCTGCTCCTGCCCGAGCAGGTCGCCCGCGCCGCGCATCTCCATGTCGAGCGAGGCCACCTGGAAGCCCGCGCCGAGCTGGCTGAAGCGCTCCAGCGCCTCGATCCGCATGCGCGCCTCGTCGGACATCACGCTCGGCGGCGGGGCGATCAGGTAGCAGTAGGCGCGCTCGCGCGAGCGCCCGACCCTCCCGCGCAGTTGGTAGAGCTGGGAGAGCCCGAAGATGTCGGCGCGGTCGATCAGGATGGTGTTGGCGCGCGGGATGTCGAGACCGTTCTCCACGATCGCGGTCGAGCACAGCACGTCGTACTCGCCGTCGACGAAGTCGGTCATGATGCGCTCGAGCGTGGCCTCCTTGAGCTGCCCGTGGGCCACCGCGAAGCGCACCCGTGGCAGCAGCTCCTGCAGGCGCGCCGAGCGCTCGTAGAGGCCGTCGATGCGGTTGTGGATGAAGAAGACCTGGCCGCCGCGCGCGATCTCGCGCTCGATCGCCTCCTTGATCACGTGGTCGTCCCAGCGCGTCACAAACGTTCGGATGGCGCGCCGGTCGGTCGGCGGCGTGGCGATCAGCGACAGCTCGCGCAGCCCGCCCACCGCCATATGCAGCGTGCGCGGGATCGGCGTCGCGCTCAGCGTCAGCACGTCCACTTCGGTGCGCAGCTTCTTGATGCGCTCCTTGTGGGTCACGCCGAAGCGTTGCTCCTCGTCCACCACGAGCAGCCCCAGGTCCGCGAAGTGCACGTCCTTCGACAGCAGCCGGTGCGTCCCGACCACGATGTCGAGCTTGCCGGCCTTGAGCTCGCGCACCACCTCGCCCTGCTGCTTCTTCGGGACAAAGCGCGAGAGCATCGCCACCTGGATCGGGTACTCGGCCAGGCGCTGCTTGAAGGTGCTCAGGTGCTGCTGGGCGAGCACCGTGGTGGGGCACAGGATCGCCACCTGCTTGCCCGCCATCGCCACCCGGAAGGCCGCGCGCAGGGCGACCTCGGTCTTTCCGAAGCCCACGTCGCCGCAGACCAGCCGGTCCATCGGGCGGCCGCCCGCCAGGTCGCCGAGCACCTCGTCGATCGCGCGCGCCTGGTCCGGGGTCTCCTCATACGGGAAGTGGGCCTCGAACTGGGCATAGAGGCGATCGCTGGCCGGGTAGGGCGCCCGCTCGCGCGCGGCTCGGGCGGCGTAGAGCTGCAGTAGCTCGTCGGCCAGGTGCAGCACCGAGGCCTTCACCCGCGCCTTGGTGCGCGCGAAGGTCTGTCCGCCGAGCTTGTCGAGCTTCGGCTTCTTGCCCTCCTTGCCCGCGAGCTTCTCGATCTGATTGAGGCGTGTGACCGGCAGGTAGAGCTTGTCGGCGCCTGCGTACTCGACGATCAGCACCTCCACCCGCTTGGGCGCCATGCCCTGCAGCTCCTCGTAGCGCGTGACCGGAAGCTGCTGGCGGCCGAGGCCGCGGTAGACGCCGATGCCGTGGTCCACGTGCACCACGTAGTCGCTCACGTCGAGCTCGCGCAGGTCGGCGACGAAGGCGCGGCTGACGTCCTTCTGCTCGCGCCGCCGCCGCGCTTTGCGGCGGGTGCGGGAGCCGAAAATCTCCTCCTCGGTGGCGATGCACAGGGCCTGGCCGGGCAGAATGAAGCCGTCCGCGAGCGTGCCGATCACCACCTCCGGCCGCTCACTCGGCGGCGCCGTGAGCACTGCCGGGTCGAAGGGCTCTGGCTTCTTCACCTGCAGCTCGTAGCCGCGCAGGATCGAGGCCAGGCGCTCGGCCTGGACGCCGGTACGCGCCGTGAGCAGCACGCGCATGCCTTCGCCGAGCCAGGTGCGGATGTGCTCGCCCAGCGGGGCGAGCGGGTCGTCGCCCTTGCCGCTGGCGCGTCGGTTCTTGAGCTCGCTCGACAGCGCGCTCTGGTCCTCGCCGCCGAGCGCGAGCAGCGCATCGGGTGCGGGAGGGTCCAGCGCCTCCAGGCCGGGTTCCTCGTCCTCGCCGGCCTCGCCCATCAGCGCCAGGCGGTGGGCGACGCAGAGCGGCCGCGCGAGCAGCGCCTCCTGCAGCTCGTGCCTGTCCATGTACAGGTCCTCGAGCGCGAAGGTGGGCGCCTTGGCCTCCAGGCGCGCGGCCCGATCGCGGTCGGCCCGATCGAGCTCCTCGCGTAGGGTGGCGTCGATGCCGTGGGGATCGACCGTAACGACGCAGAGGTCGTCCGGCAGGTAGTCGAAGAAGGTGGCGAGCTCCTCGTAGAAGGCAGGCAGGAAGCACTCGACGCCGATGAAGGCGCGCCCCTCGCCGATGTCCTCGACCAGCTGGCGGCGCTTGGAGCTGGGCATGTTCACCGCGTCGCACAGGTCACTCACGCGCTCCTTGGCCCGTTCCAGCTCCTGCGGCCCGAGCAGGGTGTCGCGCACGGGGTGGATGACGAGCTGCTCCTCTTCATCTCGGGTGCGCTGGGACTCGGGGTCGAAGCGCTTGATCGAGGCGACCAGGTCGTCGTCGAGCTCGATGCGCAGGGGCAGCTCCTCGTGGGGCGGGTAGACGTCGATGAGCGCACCGCGCACCGCGAAGGATCCTGGATCCTCCACCAGCGGTGCGCGCAGGTAGCCGCCCTGGGCGAGCAGCTCGATCAGGTCCCGCCGGTCCAGCTCCTCTGCCACGGTCACCCGCGCCGAGCGCGAGGCCAGGGCCGCGCTCGGCGGCACGCGTCGCAGCGTGGCCGCTGCCGGGAGCACGACGAAGCGAAATGGCAGGCCTTCGCCCAGGTGGAAGAGGGTCGCAAGGCGGTCCATGGCCGCGCGGCGATCCGGCGCCACGTCGACGAAGGGCGTGGTGTCGGCGCCCGGATAGCTGAGCACCTCTTCGCCGCCCGCGAAGAAGGCAAGGTCCGCCTCCAGCCGCGCGGCGGTGGCCGCGTCGGGGGCGATCACGGCGAAGCGCCGGCCCGTCTGCCCGGCCTCGTGCAGCAGCATCGCCAGCGCGCCGAGCGGGAGCGTGCTCAGGTCGACCCGGTCGCGGGTGGCGAGCGCGCGCACCGCCTCCTGGACGTCCCCCGAGGAGGCCGCGAGCCGGCCGGTGAGGGAAAAGCTCATCGGCTACCAGGCGGTCCAGCCGCCGTCGACGGGCACGATCGAGCCGGTCACGTAGCTCGATGCGGGCGCCGTCAGGTACAGCAAGGTCGTGCGGATCTCGGCCGGGTCACCGGGGCGGCCGAGGGGCGTGAGGCGCTCGACGGCGGCGCTGAACTCGGCGTCCATCGCGCCGGCCTCGGGGTCGACGGTCAGCTCGGTGGGGAAGTAGCCAGGTGCGATCGCGTTGACGGTGATGCCTTGGGACGCCCACTCGATGGCGAGCTGGCGGGTCAGGTTGTCGACGCCGCCCTTGGAGGCGGCGTAGCCGATCTGCGGATGGATCGGGCTCGCGCCGCGCCCGAGCACGCTGCTGATGTGCACGATGCGTCCCGGCTCGCCACGCTCGATCATCTTGCGCGCCACCTGCTGGCTCATCACGAAGGCGGCGGTCAGGTTCACCGCGATCACCTGGTCCCACTTCTCGCGCGCGTGCTTGATGGCGCGGCCAAGGCGCGAGAGCCCGGCCGAGTTGACCAGGGTCCAGATCGGGCCCAGCTCGGCCTCGACCTCGTCGATTGCCGCCTGCATGGCGGCGTCGTCGGAGGCATCGGCGGCGACCGCGTGGGCCCGCACGCCCAGCTCCCGCAGCTCCCCGGCCAGGGCCTGCAGGCGCTCCTTGCGGCGCGCGGCGATGGCGACGTCAGCCCCGGCGGCGGCCAGCGCACGAGCGCACTCGGCGCCCAGCCCGCTGGAGGCGCCCACGACCAGCGCCACGCGGCCCTCGAGCCCAAACAACTCCTCAATACTCATAGGCGGCGGAGGATACTCCGCCGCGCCGAATTGGCCAGTCGAGGCTCCCGGGCCAGGTCTCTACCGCCGCGGTTCGGTGGCGGTCCCAAGCCGGCGGGCGGGAGACTTCTCGCCGTGGGGTTCTCTCACTGCGCCCGCGGGGCGCGCCACTGCAGGACCTCTCCCTCGCCCGCGAGCAACATCGTTCCCGGGAAGACGCGCAGCTTCCAGGGGTCGAGCTCGAGCACCGCGAAGCTCTCGTCCTTGGGGTCATTCCACACCGGCACGATGGCCGGGTCATAGCCCACGGGCGCGGGCGCCTCCTTGAACCGCTGCCACAGGCGCTCGCAGCTCGCATCGTCGAAGGCCCAGCTGGCGCGGCACTCGGCCAGGCAGGTGTCCTGGTTCGTCGCCCAGTAGTTGAGCGAGATGAAAGGCGAGTGCTCCAGGTGCGCGCGCTTGGCCGGCGTGGGACCCGTCGCGATCCAGCCCCGCAGCCGCTCCCCGTCCCACTCCCAGATCGGATGCAGCACCCGCGAGCGCGGGCGCCCCTTGCGGTCGACCGTCGCGGCCGAGGCCCAGACGATCCGATGAGCCATCTCGACGAAGGGCTCGGCGATGTCCTACAGGGTGGTCATGGGGCGGGGAGGCTAGCACGGCGCGTGCGGGCTCCGACCGATGACCGCGACTGAGGCCGCGACCGATTCCGAGGCCGAGGCCGATTCCGATTCCGAGGCCGGGACCACCGATCCCGAGTCCGGGACCACCGATCCAGAGTCCGACTTCCTAGTTCCGACTTCCGGCGTCCGAGCTTCCGGCGATGGGATCGGGTTCGGACCCGAGCGCCGAGCTTGCGCGAGCAGCACTTCCAGCAGCATCACCCGTTCCCCGCCACTCGAATCGGCGATTCCGTTTCACAGATCCTTCTGCTTCACCGTCCAGCGCGAGTCGGTGCACAGCGTGCAATCCGGGCCCGTGAACATCGACTCCAGCGTGTCGTCGTGCATCAGCTGCCAGCGCAGCCAGCCGAGCACGGCCTCGTTGATCTGTACGGTGTGCGACGCGAGGATGCCGAGGTGGTCGCCGGGGAAGACACCGTAGAAGACCGGGACGGTGGCCAGGTCGAAGTCGCTCTCGCAGTTGGTGTAGGCGATGTCGCTGGAGTTGCCGCAAAAGAAGGCGGCGGGGTTCTTGAGGTTGGGCACGACCGCCTTGTCCATCGCGCCGCCGGAGATGTGCACCGTCGTGGTCAGGCGCGGGTCGTCGGCGATCTCGAAGGTACCGAGCGAGCCGAGCGAGTATCCGAAGGAGGCCACGTTCGACGTGTCCAGCTTGCCGAAGAAGATGCTGCCGTCGCGCTCGTTCTCCTCGAACAGCCAGTCGATGCCGCCGCGTAGCAGGGCACCGGTCACGAAGGGGTTGTCGCTCGCGATGATCACGAAGCCGTGGGAGGCCAGGTGCGGCAGCAGGGCGAAGAGGCCAGGCACGGTCGTGGCCCCGTTGCCCCAGGTCAGGATCGGATGCTTGAGCCCGTCCTGACCAAGCTCCTCGGGATGAAAGATGGTGTAGCCGGAGCTCGGCCCGCTCGCGAGGATGGTGGTGGCGGTGAAGGGGCCGGTGGCTGAGAGATCCGAGACCGGCGGGAAGGTCGGACCCGCGGGGGTGTCGTCGGTCGCCGGCGGATTGCCGTCGTCGCCCGCGTCGTCGCCGCCCGTGTCCCCATCGTCGCCCGTGGCGTTGGGCGGGCCCTGGGGCGGATCGGCGCCGTCCCCTGCGCTTCCACCGCCATCGGGCGGCGCACCGGGCGTGTCGGTCCCGCCGGTGTCCGTCGGTGCCGCCGGCATCGCACCGGGCGCGTCATTGGCGCCGCCCGGGTCCGCGGAGGGATTGGGGGGGATGATGGTGGTCGGGTCGGCCGAGCCCCCATCGCTGCAGGCAGCGAGGATGACGCACGTGACCGGGACCAGATGACGACGAAGACCTACAGAAGAACCCATCCCCAAGGTCTAGGCCCCACGCGCCTCCCACGGTGCATCACCCCAGGCCAAAAAGTACGCAGTCGGGGCCTCACGCCCCCGGAAGCACTGCCTGGTGGCAGCATCACCCGCCGCCCGCCACTCGAATCGCGGAGGTTCGTTCAGGAGCGAGCGCGCCCGGAGAAGAAACCGGAGGCGTACTGGAAGTACGTCGAGGGTTTCTTCGAGGACGTGAGCCGCTCCTGGGCGAACCTCCGCGATTCCCTTTCAGGTTTCCACCTAAGGCAAAGCGGTTCGTACGTCGGCGCAGCTGTAGGACTCGCCCAGGTCGCCGAGGCGCAGAACCTCCGAGATCGGCCCGATGCTCGGGGAGCGATCGATCACGTCGGAGGAGCCCGCCAGGGTCATCACGGAGTCGGGGACCGTCTCGCCCTTGTTCAGGATGTTGTAGTTCGGCGCCGACTCGTCGACGAAGGCGGCCTGCGCCGCGTCGCAGGGGGCGTCGTCCGTTCGCACGCAGCCCCAGACGCGGGAGTCGAGCGCCTCGGCGGTGGACTCGCCGGCCCCGCTCATGCAGTCGCAGGCGATCGCGCCGCCGCCGCCCAGGATCGTGCGCACGCCGATGTGGAGGATCTCGGCCTTCACGCCGTTGTCGTCCAGCGCGCCGAGTGCATCGAGCGGCGCGCCCCGGTGGACGAAGGGCAGATCGAAGCCGCCGCAGCCATTCTGGGTCAGGTTCGTGCCGATCTTGCCCATGCGCACCGTGATGCCCGGGTTGCCGTCGCCGTCGTGGTCCGGAAAGCACACCTCGCCGCTGCCCGCGGAGCAACCCACGGTGCCGGTCTGGGCCGGCGTCGGCCACGCGCCGCTGGGGTCGCTCAGGTCGATGCCGACCAGCCCGGTGGCCTTGGCGATGGTGAGGATGTCGCCCGGGTCGAAGCCCGAGGTCATGCCCGCCGTCGTGAAGGTCGGCATGGTGGGCTCGTCCCAGATCGCGTCGGGGAACTCGATCTGGAAGGCGTCGCAGTTGGCGTCGCTCTTGAAGACCGGCAGCTGGGTGCCGCAGCCCTTCATGACGCCCTCGCCCATGCCGTCGTCGCCCACGCCGGTGATCTCGCCCATCAGGTGCACGACGATGTTGGCGCGCCCCGGATCGACCAGGGGCGGGTCCGCGTCGTCCTCCCACCACACGTCGATCGTGGTCTTGACCGCGTAGATGCCCTCTGCGGTGGGTTTGCAGGAGTCGGGCTCGATCATCCCGCACTCGGCGATGTCGACCGTCAGGTCGGGGATCGTCGTGGTGTCGTCGCCGCCGGTGTTGTCGCCATCACCCGCCTCGACCGACATGCCGCCACCGGTGCCGCCGCTGCCGCTTGTCGACGTGTCGCCGCCAGGCATGCCGGGCACCGGGGGCTCGCCGCCGGGTGTGCCGGCCATCGTCGCGTCACGGCCAGGCGCGCCGGTCATCGTCGTGTCGCCGTCCGGTGCGATGTTGACTCCCTGTCCATCGTCGCGCCCCGGGGCGCCCCCGCTCTCACTGCAGCCTGTCAGCGCGAGGCACAAAAGCCCCACGCCCATCCCGTACTTGCTACCCATCGATCTCTTCTCCCGCCCGCAACCATGCGTGCAGAGATCGCCGTGCGACCGTGACCCTCCGGCCGGCGCCCTACACGCCCTTGGCCGGTGACCGCGCGGCTCGCACCCGCGACGCGCCGGCCATTGGCCTGCGGCACGGGTGCGTCGTTCCGTACGCATCCAACCTTGGGGCGAAACCTACGTGCGAGGGCAGGTGCCCGCAAGCGCGATTGTGGCTCTCAGGGCTACCCCGCGGAGTCAGCGCTGTCGGCGAGAATCAACGCGCCTGGATGCCGTGGTGTGTGCTGCGCGGTGCGGCGCGGCTCGATCGCCCGAGATGAGTCAGGGGGAACTGTTGGGGGTGACGCGCAAGGGGACGTTTGGCCGGTAACGTCCCCTGGCGCTCGGCCCGTGGTCGCGCAAGGATGTGCGCGGGCCAGGGGGAGGATGAGGATGCACACTCGCATTGCTGCCGTTACGGTGATGGGCCGGGTCCTGCTGTTGAGCGCGGGGTGCGGCGCGGCGCTGCTCGCCTGCGCCTCGGACGCCAGCCGGGGCGAACGAAACGATGCGATCGAGCGCGACGACTCCGACGGGTCGGACGAGTCCGCCGCCGACCCCTTCGACTCACAACGGACCGACGCCGGCACACCGAGGGTGCCCGTCGCGCCGACGCCGCAGGACCCCGCCGACGCGACGGACGAGGGGCCGTGCGGCGACGGCTGCATGCAGACCGACGTGGGCGTCGACGGCGACGCCTTCGATCTCGAGCAGAGCTCGGGCTCCGCGGTCGAGCTCGACGACGAGGGCGCGCTGATCGTGACGCGCGAAGTCGTCGTCGAGGATAGCTTCATCTGGGTCGCCGACACCGGCGCGAACCCGGCGGCGGTCTCCAAGATCGACACGCGCACGCGGGAGGTCGTGGCACGCTACGAGGTGGGCGCGCCCGATCCATCGCGCACCTCGGTCGCGATGACCGGTGACGCCTACGTCACCAGCCGCTCCGGCATGGGGATCACGAAGTTTTCCGCCGCCGGGCAGGACTGCCCGGACACCAACGGCGACGGCATGGTGACGACCTCGACCGGTCCGGGCGACGTCCTGCCCTTCGGCGAGGACGACTGCATGCTCTGGTATCGCCAGTTCGACCAGGAGATCCGCGCCGTCGCGGCGCAGGACATCCCGGGCACGACCACGATCGAGGAGCAGCTCGACGGGCCGCCGCTGATCACCAGCACGCCGTCCCAGCACTACGTCTGGTTGGGGGCCAGCACCCGCGGCGCGGCCGATCCGTCTTCGGATCCTCAGACCGAGCCGCTGGCCATGGCGTACAAGCTCGACGGGGAGACCGGCGAGATCCTGCTCGAGACGGTGATGCCCCGCGGTGCCTACGGCTTCGCGCTCGATGGGCGCGGCATCCTGTGGCTCACCGGCGGGGCGTACTGGAGCGGAAGCGTCGCCTTCATCGACACCAATCAGTGCACCGACACCGCGACCTGCGACGTGGAGCCGTGCCGGACGACCTGCTCGACCACGCAGTGCCCTGACACCTGCGATGGCGCCATCAAGGGAGACATCACCCTGGAGCCGCAGAACACCTACGGCATCACGGTGGACTGCAAGCAGCGCGTGTGGCTCGGCGCAAGCCCGATCAAGCGCTACGACCCGCTCGCTGCGGTCGACCAGCGCCTCGCGGTCGCGACCGGCGACGCTGCCTCGGCCTATGCGGCCGGGATCGCGGCCGACGCCAACGGCTCGGTGTGGGGCGCGGCGACGCCCGTCGTCCGACTCGACGCGGAGGACCTCACCCAGGTCCAGATGGTCGACACGCCCAGCTACGCCCACGGCGTGGCGGTCGACGTGGACGGCAAGGTCTGGGCGGTCACGATGAACACGACCCTGCACGTGATCGAGCCCGGAGCCACCCTCGCCGACAACGTCGTGACGGGCGACGCGGTCGATGGGCTGCAGTTCCCGTATACGTACTCGGACATGACCGGCGTGCAGCAGCAGCTGGCCGCGGCCGAGGCGCCGGGCATCTACACGCAGGTCTTCGAGGGCTGCGCCGAGGGCGAGCAGACCACCTGGCTCGACTTCTCCTGGGACGCCGAGACCCCGGCCGCGAGCCGCGTGGTCTTCCAGGTGCGCACCGCAGACACGCTCGAGGGTCTGGAGGAAGCGGAGTTCCAGGGCCTGGTCGCGGTGCCGAGCATGCGCGAGACGGTGGACCTGGACGCGACGTTGACCCTCTCCGGCGAGCCGGCCGGGCGATACGTGGAAGTCCAGGTGGAGCTCTACGCGGACGTCGGCATGCACGACCGCTGCAGCGAGACGCCGGTGACGAGCCCGCGCGTGCGGGCCTTCACCCTCGCCCATCGCTGTCCCCCGGGCGAGCCCGTCCTCGATTGAGCGGGAGCCGGCGGGGCCGGCTCGCTCCGAGCGCTACTCTGCGGGCGTGTCGGCCGGCTTTGCGGCGCCGCCCTCTGCCTTGCCCTCGACCTTGGCGAGGGCGTCGAGGTCGAGCAGGCCCACGACGTCGCTGGCGTGGTCGTCCTTGTCGGTGCCGCGCACCTTCACGTCGACCACGAAGCGCTCGCCCACCATCAGGGTCGCGTGGCTGCGCTGGCTCTGCTTGCGCCACTCGACGATCGCGGTGTGGCCCTTGAGCTTGGTGCCCTTCTTGTACCCGCGCGAGGTGTCCTCCTCGACCAGGGCCGCCATGGCAAAGGGGGCGCGTAGCATCGGTGCCACGAAGGTGTCGGTGATGGTGACATCGATGCGAACCTTGTCGCCGCCCTTGTAGCGACGCTTGACGTTCGTGACCTTCATGCCGCCGGCCTTGGTGGTGGCGCCGTCCAGGTCGCCATCGGCGGCGATCTCGCCGAGCTTGTCGGGCAGGAAGGTCGCCAGTTGGCGCCAGTTGGTGATCGGCCCCTTGCCGCCGGCCTTGCCCATCGCCTGCAGCGCCGCCACCGCCTTGGCATTGTCGACGAAGGCGGCGGCCTCCTCCTCCGTGGCGCCCTCAGGAATCTGCTCGCGGGCTTTGGCCTCTGCCTCCGCCGCGGCCTTCTCGGCGGCCTCGCCGGCCTCCTGGGCCGACTTCGTTGCCTCCATCATGGCCTTGGCGGCATTGACCGCCTGCTGCGCGTCCTCGACCTGGTCGCTGCACGCCAGCGCCAACAACACCCCCACTGCGACGATCTGCGTCCTCATGGCCCCTCCTGGATCTACGGGGCGAGGACGCTACCACGGCCCAGCCGATTGCACGACCGGGCCGTGGCTTGCGTCGAGTCAATTGGTCGAGGGCCCAATCTCCCGATGCAGCGAGTCGTCGAACTCCGGCATCGGGAAACCTTCCCTGGCCAGGTAGATCAACAACCTGTCGGCATCGGGTTGCACCTGGAGGCGCTCCTGATGAACCGCGAAGGGCGATCCGACCCCGGAGATCTTCGCCAGCACCGGCATGCGCGCGGGTGAGAACTCGGGCAGGACCATGCGGCAGACCGACTCCTTGCAGGCGATCTCCTCGAACTCCTGCAGCACGCCCGCGCCCTCGAGGCGTTCCTGGAGCACGCGCTCGCGTTCTTCCGCCCAGTCCGGATCGCGCACGTCGGTCTCCCAGCGATGCGACAGCCGCTGGTGGATCTCCGCCACCCGGGCGTCAAACTCGCGGATGCCCTGCTGTTCGCGTTCGAGCATCGCGGGATCCTCGACCGGGTCGGCCTCGGGATCCGGGTGCGCATCGGCGCCCTCGGGCTCCTCGGCCGGCGCAGCTGGCGGCGCCGATACCACCGCGACCGGTGCGCTGGCCTCGACCGTGGCGGGCGCGGCTTCGGGTTCAACAGCGCGTGGATGTGGTGCCTGCCGGTGCGCGGCGGCTGCAAAGAGCGCGCAGACGCCCGCGCCCACCGCGATCCACCACAGCATCGTGGTGGGCTGCATCGCGGGCCTCATAGCGGCAGGGCCTGGAGGTTGTTGAAGCGCGCCCACTCCAGCCCGTAGTCGTACACTCCGACGCGGCCGGACGTGTAGCGGTAGCTGAAGTCGCTGCCGAAGAGGATGAACTGGCTGTCGACGAAGGCGTAGAAGTAGGGGCCGATTGCGTAGAAGAGCAGCGTGTGCCCCGGGCTGTCCCAGTCCGCGTTGAAGGTGGTCTCGGCGATCGTGGTCCAGGTGCCGCCGTCGCGCCGCACGATGCGCGCGTAGTTCCGCTGCTCGTCGACCGAGAAGCGGTAGTAGTGGGTTCCGTCGGCGGCGCGCAGGAACAGCCCGGCCGCGTCGTCGTCGCTGCTCTGGACGTGCACCTCGGCGTATCCGTCCCCGATGACGGTCGAGGAGTGGAAGAGCTTGGCGCCCTCGCGCACGATGCCGCCCGTGTTGCCGTAGTGGTTCGAGTTCTCCCGTAGGCGGTTGTTGTAGATGCCCCAGTTGGAGCTGCCTCCGGAGAAGGGGCTGGCCGGGCAGGACTCGTAGTCCCCGGTGTCGTCGCCGCAGGGTCGGATGTTGCCGCCGTTGTTGAAGCCGTCGCTCCAGTTGTCGTCGATGGTGTCCTGCATCCAGCCCACGAAGGTGTGGGGCCCGACGTCGTACGACGAACCGGTGCCGATCGGGACCAGGCAGTCATGGCTGAGGCTGTGGATCCCCATCCAGACGTCGCGGCCGTTGTACCAGGCCTTGCACGAGCCACCGGAGTCGCCCGGGCGCATGCGCTGCCCCTGCGCGCTGGTCGCGTAGCGGAGCATGCCGGGCATCCACGGGCCGCTGGACGGCGCGGCGTTCACCTCCGCCACCTCCAGAAAGGCATAGCGCGAGACCTGGCCGCCGCCGTTGCCGGTGAAGCAGTCGTTGTCGCCATAGCCCATGCACGTGTGGGTCGCGCCGAGCAGAGTCGACGCGTTGAGGGGGTAGAACTCCCTGAAGGCGCCGCTGGTGCGCGAGTCCAACGGCAGGGGGGAGCTCAGCGACAGCAGCGCCACGTCCTGGTCGTTCTTGCGCAACAGGACGGTCGCATTGACCGACTGGCCGGCCGCATTGTTGACGGTGTAGGTTCCGCCCAGGGACGGGCCGTAGACCTGGCCGTCGGTGGTGGTGCAGTGGCGCGCCGTGATCACGCGGTCGTTGCGCACCAGCACGCCGGAGCACTGGCCACCCTGCGGATCCTGGATCGCGACCATCGAGTCGTCGCTGCCCTGGATGCCGTTGAGGATCGCGGCCTCGGCGACGGCCACGTCCTGGGGCGGTGTGTCTTCGATGGGGGGCTCCGCCACCTGACCGCAGGCGAAGAGCATCGAGGCGAGACACGCCGCGATGCCATGGTCGAGGCGCGCTTTCGCCCGTTTGAGTTCCTTTGCGTTCATCATCGTTCTCCTCTCACGGGCTCTCTCGGCCTCGTGAGTGAGGTCACTAGCAGTTGGGCAAAGGTCGGGTCAGAGCGACAGTTGTCCCCGTCCCCGTTCGGCAGCTGCGACCGATGTCGCACCCGGGTGCTTGCGGGGTGGCGGCCGTGGGGGCATAAGTGTGGCAGTGGCGCCGCCGTGACTGGCGACTCGCGTGGAATCGACCACGGGGAAACGGCCGGCGCAGGACTACCAGCCGCTCGCCTGGGCACCGAGAGACGGGTGCCCGGCGTCCGTCCTCCGGCAACCGAGGAGATGGACCATGACGAGCGAGCGAGACATGAAGAAGGCGTACCGCACCCGCGCTGAGGGCGACTTTCCCGAGGTGTTCGACCTGCTGGGGCACGGCTACCGGAAGCTGGAGGACCTGCGCTACGGCAGCAACCCGCACCAGCCGGCGGCGCTCTACCGTCCGGCCCTGGACGGCCCGCTGGTGCTCGGCGCCTACCAGCTGCTCAAGAGCGGCAAGGGGGGGCTGTCACAGCTCAACGTCGAGGACATGCACCAGGCGCTCGGCATCCTGAAGTATCTGGGGTCGCCCGCCTGCTGTGTGATGAAGCACGGCAACCCCTCGGGGGTCGCGATGCAGGGCGCGGCTCAATCCCTGGCGGAGGTCTACAGGCGTGCGCGCGATGCCGACGCGCAGGCCGCCTTCGGCAGCGCGGTCGTGCTCAACCGGCCGCTGGACGCGGCGACCGCGCAGGAGCTCATGCAGTCGGTGGTCGAGGTCGTGGCGGCTCCGGGCTACGACGCCGATGCACTGGATCTGCTCCGCGATTCCCGGCGCTTCGGCCGCAACCGCCAGCTTCGGGTGGTGCAGGTACCCGAGCCGACGTCGTTGCCAAGGTTCGTGGGGGACGCCACCACCGCGCGCGAGCTGAAGGTCTTCGACGACGGCAGCCTGGTAGTGGCGGAGCCGTTCCTGAGTCGCGTCCGGACCGGCAGCGATCTGGTGTCCGCCTACGCCGAGCACCGCAAGCGGGGGCGGGTCGAGATCGGGCGGTCGCCGTCACCCCGGGAGCTCGAGGACCTGCTCTTTGCGTGGTACGTGAGCTTTCGCGTTCGCTCCAATGCCTGCGTGATCGTGAAGAACGGCCAGACCCTCGGCGTCGGGACGGGCCAACAGGATCGTGTCGGCGCGGTCGAGCTGGCGCTCGCCAAGGTGCGGCAGAAGTACCGCGGGGAGGAGACGCTGGAGGGCGCGGTGATGTCCTCAGACGGCTACTTCCCCTTCCGCGACGCGGTCGACATCGCCACTGCCGCGGGCGTTCGTGCATTCGTTCAGCCGGGCGGAAGCGTCAACGACCACGAGGCGGTGCAGGCCTGCAACGAGGCCGGTGCGACGATGGTGTTCGCCCTGGAGCGCTGCTTCTCGCACCACTGAGGCAATCCGGCCCCGGCCGATGGGGCTTCAGGTCGTGTGCCGTTGCGGCTAGCGTTGCGGCCGGGAGGTATCGATGCCGGAGAAGGTGACGGCCCACGAGGCCGAGGAGGACGCGCGCAACGAGCGCGTGATCGTCTACGTGGATGGGCAGCTCGTCCCCCGCGCTGAGGCCAAGGTCAGCGTCTTCGACAGCGGCTTCATGCTCGGCGACGGGATCTGGGAGGGCCTGCGGCTGTACGACGGCCACTGGGCGTTTCTCGACGAGCACATGGACCGGCTGTTCGAGGGCGCTCGGGCCCTCGACCTGGACATCGGCCTCGACCGCGCCGGCGTCATCGCGGCGGTGCGCGCGACCCAGGAGGCCAACGGCATGGTGACCGACGCCCACGCTCGCCTCATGGTGACGCGGGGCGTCAAGACGCGCCCCTTCCAGCACCCCTCCCTCTCGAAGTCGGGGCCGACCATCGTGATCATCATGGAGCACTCGCGCCCGCGGGTGACGCGGCCGATCCGCCTGGCCACGGTGCCGCACATCCGCGGGCTCCCGATGACGCAGGACCCGAAGCTCAACACGCACTCCAAGCTGAACTGCATCCTGGCGTGCATCGCGGCGGAGAAGGCGGGCGCCGACGAGGGGCTAATGCTCGACGTGCACGGCTTTGTGAACACGACCAACGGCTGCAACTTCTTCATCGTCCGCAGGGGCGAGGTCTGGACCTCCACCGGCGACTACTGCCTGAACGGCATCACGCGGCAGAAGGTGATCGAGCTGTGCCGCCGCGACGGCATCCCGGTCTTCGAGCGCAATTTCACGCTGGTGGACACCTATGGAGCGGACGAGGCCTTCCTGACGGGCACCTTCGGCGCCCAGACGCCGGTCAGCGAGATCGATGGCCGCGCGATCGGCAGCCAGCACCCCGGGCCGGTCACCGCGCGCATCCGCGAGCTCTACAAGCAGCGCATCGAGGAGGACCGTCGCTGATGCGCATCGCCATGTGGTCGGGGCCGCGCAACATCTCGACGGCGATGATGTACGCCTTCGCGAGTCGCCCGGACTTCGACGCCACCGACGAGCCCTTCTATGCCTGCTATCTGCAGCAGACGGGGCTCGAGCACCCGATGCGAGCGGAAGTCCTGGCGGCCCAGCCGACCGAGCCGCGAGAGGTGATCGCGCAGCTCGCCCGCGGCGGGGCAGGAGCGAAGCCGCACGCTTACGAGAAGCACATGACCCAGCACATGATCGCGGCCATCCCGCGGGACTGGCTGGGCGAGGTGCACAGCGCCTTCCTGATTCGCCACCCCGCGCGCGTCGTCGCGAGCTTCGCCGCGAAGTACGAGCGCCCGCGGCTGCAGGACCTGGGCTTCGAGCAACAGACCGCGCTCTTCGCAGAGGTGCGCGCGCTCGGGCAAGAGCCGCCCGTCCTCGACAGCACCGACGTGCGCGCTGACCCCGAGCGGGCGCTGCGGGCGCTGTGCGAGGTCCTCGAGCTGCCCTGGGACGCCCGCATGCTCTCGTGGCCCAGCGGCGGTCACCCCGCCGATGGTGTCTGGGCGCCCCACTGGTACGGCGCCGTGCGCGCCAGCACGGGCTTCGCCGGCGCGGAGGGGCCGCTGCCGGAGCTAAGCGGCGAGCTGGCGAGCCTCGCGGAGCGCGCGATGCCGTACTACCAGGAGCTGTACCAGTGGCGGCTCCGGGGATAGCCCGAAACCGAGGCCGGAGCCGCGTCCGAGCCTGCGGGGTCAGTCTTTCAGCAGGTGGTAGACGTCGGTGCGGCACTTCTCGGGGTCGGGACTGGGGTCGCCGTAGACTTCCCAGTTGCTGCCGGCGCGGGTGTGGCCGTGGTCGGCGCACCACGCGATGAGCTCCTGGTGGACGCGGGGCAGGGCGCCATAGGCGCCGTGGAAGACGGCGTGGGCGGCCCGTCCGCTGGGTGTGACCGTGCGCACGACTCCCTCCTTCTCCTCGAAGCCGTCTCGCACCTCGACGCCCACCTCCACGTCCACGTGCCCGTCGTCGGTGTGGTGGTAGATCCACACGTTGTGCCCGTGCTCGTCCGCTCCGCCGCCGCGGAGGAATTGCCAGACCCGGTCCACCAGCGGCATCACGCCCGCCGGGATCTCCGCCAGCGTGAGCCGCTTGCGGATGACCGCGGCCGGCTTGCCCTCGACCTCGACCACATCGATGTCCATATCAGTCGCTCCCTTGTCGTGCGTCGTGTGTGTCACCATGCCCCGGCGGTGGCGAGGATGCTTGACCAAATGTGCGGTTTGCGGGCGCACGAAGACGACGCGAGGTGAGCTCCCTTCCCACCACGGTCGTCCGCGAGTGCCTGGACCACATCGAGCCCCACTTGCGAGAGCCCATCGACGTGGCCACGCTGGCCAGCCGGGCGGGTTACTCGCCCTGGCACTTCCAGCGCCTGTTCCAGGCCCTGGTCGGTGACTCCATCGCCAGTTACGTCCGCCGCCGCCGCCTCAGCGAGGCCAGCCGGCGCCTGCTCCGCAGCGAGGCGCGGGTGATCGAGATCGCGTTCGAGTACCGGTTCAAGTCCCACGAGGCCTTCACCCGCGCGTTCAAGAGGCAGTTCACCGTCTCCCCCGCCGAGTACCGCGCCCTCGGGCAGGATCGGGCGCAGTGCCCTGCGGCCGCGCCCGACCGCGAGAGCCTGGCGCTGGACCGCCACATTCAGCCGGCCATCGTGATCGAGCGCGAGCTCCGCATGGTCGGCATCAGCGGCCGCTTCCACCGCATTCGCACCGGCGCCTACGACGGCGCGCTGATCGGCGGCCTGTGGAGCGCGTTCTCTCGCCATCGGGGCGACGTGAAGAACCAGCACGAGGACACCGCCCTCGGAATCGTGCGTCCGATCCCGGAGTCCGAGTCCGCGGACGACACCGAGGCCCTCTACACCGCGGGCATGCAGGTGCCCGCCACGATGGGCAACCCCGACCACTTCGCGCACGTCGAGCTGCCCCCGGCCACCTACGCGGTCTTCGAGCATCATGGCGT
>JAPPOT010000195.1:9998-21628 GCA_028817855.1 Myxococcales bacterium | reverse complement strand
CTCGGACCCGGGCCCGGTCTCGCACGCGGACTCGGACGCCGACTCGGACGCCGACTCGGACGCCGACTCGGACGCCGACTCGGACTCCGTCTCGGTCTCGGGCTCGGACTCGGTACCGGACTCGGCACCGGACTCGGACTCGGTACCGGACTCGGACTCGGTCTCGGACTCGGCCTTGGACTCGGCCTCGGTCACCGCCGCCGCCCCGGCCTCAGCGCCCTTGACCGGCGCCGGCTCGGCCACCGGCTGCGCCACCGCCAGCCCAGCAACCGCCCAGAACACCACGATCCACGCCACACGCATCGCCGCGCAACCTACCTCACTTCCACGCAATTAGAAGATTCGCTGTGCCCGCCGTGCATCCAGCAGGCCACGGCCGGCAGCGCCGCCGGCGCATTCCGCACTTCCACTGCCAGATGCTTATAATCCGGTCATCCGGATATAGTGATTTGATCACACAAACGTCCCCGAGGCGCACCCGAGGTTGTGAATGGCCGGGTCTGGCACGACCCACTGCGACGCGGGGCCTTTTGTACCGCCCGGCCTGACTAGGGTGCCGGGCCTTCTACCGACAGCGCGTGGATCTCGACAACCGCCCGGGCTCCGGGCGCCTCGTCGGGTCGATCCTTGAAGTCGCTGAGGAAGACACTCGACTGGAGGTAGCAGCCCGCCTTGAAGTACCCGGCTGAAGATGCCGGTTCGAACGGCGCCACCTCGACCTGGCGCTCTGCAACCCGAGCTCGCGCGCGCACACGACCGGCTTCCACCCAGACATCGATGGCGTACTCCTCGCCGATGGCGTAGTCCAGCTTCGCCGACTCCTGCGCCCCGTCGAGATACTCGAAGAAGAGGGTTCCGGCGCGGCTGTCCCCCTCATAGCGCGCCATGATCTCGTCGGGCCCGTCGCCGTGGAGCTGCGCCAGCACGACGTGGGGCTTCTCGACCAGGGTCACCTCGACGATGCGCCCGCGCAGCGCGAGGTGCCAGTGCTCGGACAGCTCGAAGTACCCGTCGTACGCGCTGCCCTCGCCCCCGCTGCTGCCGTCTTGCAGGATGCGCTGGCGAAGCTCGCTGCGTGGATAGTTGCTCCCGGTCGTGGTCGCGCCCGCCGCGTGCGCGGCGAAGCGCACCGCGCTGCCGTCGGTGGCGAGCTCGAAGTGGGGCGGCGCGGCGAACCCGTGCAGGTCGTAGACCTCCAGCGCATCGATGTTGCGCGCCTCGACCCCCGTCGCACCCGCGCTGTCGTTACCGTGGGCATCGACCGGCAGGGTGATCTTCCAACCGCCCAGGTCGAGCACGTCCGAGGGGAGCTCCGGGGCTGGCTCGAGGACAGCGGTGGGCTCGTCGCCTGGCGGCAGGGGAGCCGCACCGGGCTGCGGCGCGCCCGCGTCGAGCGTAGTCGCGGGCGGCGTGCCGGTCTGCATGCTGCGGCGCGGGCCGTGATCTTCGATCGGCATCATTGCCGGGACGTCGGTCATGGCGTCGGACGGCGGAGCCCCGGTGGGTCCATCACCTGCCATCCTCGCTTCGTCCCCGTGCCCGCGACCGCAGCCGACCGCTGCGGCCAGGGCCATCGCCACTCGCCACTGCACGGCATCACCCTAACAGACTCCCAGTGTAGATCCCTCCAGGGAATCAACCAGGGTGTGACAACAGTCTGGGCGGGCCTGGCCCGGTCAGCAGTGCTCGCCTGGACCCAGCTCCTGCTCCAGCTGTGCTTCGACCGTGTCGAGCTGAGCGCAGAAGTGGGCGGCGAGTGCGCTGTCGGCGCCGAGCCTGACACGGATGCTGGCGCGCAGGTCGTCGAGGTCGGTGGCCCAATCGGTCGTTGCGCCATCGACGCTGAGGTCGAGCAGGATCTGGGCGAGCTCGATGACGAGCACCGCTCCGACGACCAACTCGGCCGCACAGCTCGCCTCGGCTCCTGCAAAGAGCTCGCGCGCTTGCACCAGCAACTCGGAGGCTCTATCTGGCTCGTCCTCGACGCACTGCATCGCCTGCGTGCCGAGTGCTTTGGCCCGCTGCATGCGCTGCACCGGGATCGACTCGGTGGATTGCGGCTCGCGCGACAGTCCCTCGAGCTCGGCCTCGAGCGCGGTCGCATCCTGTTCCAACGCCACGCAAACCGCGATCGCCAGCGTCAGCATCTCGGACAGCTCGGAGCGGGCGTCCGGCGTCGGCTCCCGACGCCACAGCTCCCGCCGAATGGCCAAGCCCTCCTCGATCAGGGGCTGGAACTCCTCGGAGACCCCGTGCGCTAGCGGGACATCGCCCACGCTGTAGATCTACACCGACACGTCGCGACGAGATCCGGGCGTCCCCAGCTCCTCGGACAGCGCGCGCGAAAGCTCCAGACCCTCGACGAAGAGGGCCTCCGCCTGCTTCCACCGTCCTTGCGCAGCCGCGACGTCGCCTGCTCGGTCGAGCGACACCGACACGTCGCGACGAGCGCCCGGCGTTCTCAGCTCCTCGGACAGCTCACGCCGAAGCTCCAGGCTCTCACGGTAGAGAGCCTCGGCCTCCTTCCACCGTCCTTGCGCCCTCGCGACAAAGCCCACGTTCGTGAGCGACCGCGACACGTCGCGACGAGAGCCGGGCGTCCCCAGCTCCTGAGACAGCCCGCGCGTGAGCTCCAGGCTCTCACAGTAGAGCGCCTCCGCCTCACTCCAGCGTCCCTGCGCTTTCGCCACGTCGCCCATGCTGCAGAGCGACACGTGCACGTCGCGGCGAGAGCGGGGCGTCCCCAGCTCCTCGGATAGCTCCCGCCGAAGCGCCAGGCTCTCGCGATAGAGCGCCTCCGCCTCTTTCGTGCGGCCCTGCACGCTCGCCACGTCGCCCACGCTCTCGAGCGACAGCGACACGTCGCGACGAGAGCCGGGCGTCCCCAGCTCCTCGGATAGCTCCCGCCGAAGCGCCAGGCTCTCGCGGTAGAGCGCCTCCGCCTCTTTCGAGCGGCCCCGGGCAAGCGCGACATCGCCCACGCAGTCGAGCGACACCGATACGCTACGCCGAGCGTCAGGTGTGTCCGACTCCTCGGCGAGCGCGCGCGAACGCTCCAGCACGGCCTCGGCCAGGTCGGCCCCCGAGAGCGGCCCGTGCCATACGGTGAGGGCGTCGTACGCCGCCTCCAGCTGCCACGGCGAGTAGTGGCGCAGCCGGAAGCGCGTGCCGAGCCCCTCCGAGAAGCGGCGCGCCAGGGCGGCGGCCTGGGGGTAGTCGCTGCCCTGCTCGCGCTCCAGCATCGCGCGGGTGAGGGCCAGCAGCGCGCTGCCGATGTCGCGGTTGATGTCGGGGTCTGCGCACTCCTCGCCCAGGCCCACGAAGGCACCGAGGGCGGTGACCTGGGCATCGGCCGACAGGGCGCGCCAGCTGGCGTCATCGCCGAGGAAGTTGCGCATGGCCCTCAAGAGTCGGTCGCGCACCTCGGCGGGCTCGCCGATCTGGCTGCCGACGAGGCTGGTGGCCGCCTCCTGGTAGGCCCGTTGCACGAAGCCGCCGAGGCCCTCGTCGACGCCCCCGCCCACCATGCGGGGTGGGCGCTCGGCCGACTGCAGGCCTGCGCGCATGGAGCCGAGGTCGAGGGCCTGCCCGGCATCCTCCACCAGCTCGCATACGAACTGCATGCCCTGCTGGGATGCCAGCGCCAGCGCCCGACGCATCTCGGGTGAGGTGATGTCGCTGTTGAGCCGGGCGAGGATCAGCCGTGTCAGATCGGTCGAGTGCTCTGCGATCCGGGCGCGCGCGTGGCTGGTGAGGCCCCCGTCGCGGCCGCGCCAGGCCGGCGAGCGCTGCACCAGGCTCACCAGCTCGAGCAGGATCTGCGGGTTGCCGTCGGCCTTGTCGAGCAGCAGCTGCACGTCCGAGCTCGGCAGCCCCTCGATGCCCGCCTGGGCCAGCCGCGACAAGGCGGGCTCGCGCGGGAGCTCCAGCAGCTCGCCGTGCTCACCGGTCGACTCGCGGGCAAAGGAACGCGCGAAGCAGGGCGAGGCGCCGTTGGCATGCTGAAACCAGTCGACCGCCCAGTGGCTCGCCACCAGCATGAGCGGCCAGCGGTGATCGACCGCCCGTCGCCACAGGCTGATCAGCAGCCGCAGGGCGCCCTCGTCGCCGCCGCTACGAGCGAACTGGGCATCGTCGCAGAACACCACCACCGGCACCTGCGGGATCGGGCCGGTGGGTGCCAGGACCTCGGCCACGTCGCTGAGCGTCTGGTCGAGCAGATCGGCATGGGCCAGCTCCTCGATGCCCGCCACATCGCCGGCCCCCTGCATCGACTGCAGATGTCGGCCCTGCCAGGCGGCATAGCCTCCCTTGGCCTTGTCCGCTCCGTCGAACGCCAGCGCCGCGCCGGCACCGATCCCCGGCAGGGCCGAGAGCCCCAGGTTGATCGCGCTCTTGCCAACCTCCCACCAGGCGTCCTTGACGCGGTCGCTCGCGGCCTCGGCGCGGCGCTCGTGCAGAAGCTTGCCCAGGTGGGGGTCGAGGGTGCGGCGGTGGGCCGATAGGTCCGCGCGCACGGCGTTGCGGTCGAGCGGATCGGCCAGGCGAAAGCCCCACCACAAGAACGGCATGACACGCGCTTCCACGTCGAGGCGACGGAAGTGCTCGCGCACCTGGGGATCGGCCAGGTCGGGGGCGACGCGCAGGTTGTTGCCCTTGAACAGGGCCGCGTCGGGCCAGTAGTCCTCGGGGTCGTAGCCGGTGGTGAGCCGCCGGTAGAGCTCCTGCACCAGCCGCGTCTTGCCCATGCCGCGGTCACCGAGCACCACGACCAGCCGCGGCCCCTGCCCCCGCGCCACCGCACGGTAGGCCGCCTCCAGCTGCTGCAGCTCGGCGACCCGGCCGCAGAAGAGGTCGCGCCAGTCCGTCACCCCCTCGCTCATCCAGAGTCTGCATAGCACCCGCCGACCCCGCGGAGAAGCAGCACCCGTCGCGCAACGACCGGGCCGCGGACGGTAGCCGCCCCGTTTCCGCAACGACGATCCACGGCGGCCGTGTTGCGTGACGTCACGCCGCGCGCCACGTGTCGGCCGACTCGCGCTATGCTCGGCACCATGCCCACCGCAGCCGACGCGAGCACCATGGCCGAGCGCCAGCAGGCGACGCCTCCGGCCTGGCTCGGGCGCTCGCGCTGGAAGCTGGCGGCCGATGTCGTGGGTGGGCTGCGTCAGAATCGCGACAAGGTCGTGCAGCTGGCGGGCTTCTTCCATGGCCTGGTCAGCCCGGCGCTGGTGCGGGCGCGGTTGGAGCGGATGCGCGAGCTGGGCCACTGCGACGTGGTGCCAACCGTCGCCCAGCTGCTGCTCGCGGCGCGCGATCAGCTCTCCTTTGGGCTCGCGGAGGACACCAAGGAGTTCTACGAGAGCCAGGGCATCCCGTGGACCTTCCACAACCTGCGGCGTGTGGTCGCGTTCCCGTCGACCATGATGGATCCCGTCGGGCTCTTCTCGCCACGCGACACGATCATCCATCACGTGCTGCAGACCTTCCACCGGCACCCGCTCTACGACCTGCTGCTCCTGCGTGCCTACGACGGCGGGCTCGAGGAGATGGAAGCCCAGGTCCTGCAGCTGCTGCAAGGCACGCACCCCCACCAGCGCTCCCTCACCTCGCTGATCGAAGACGGCTCCTACCACCGCCGCCTGCTCGACGACGTCCGCGAGGTGATGGACAACCCCCACGTCGAGCCACGCCCCATCCCCGAGGGCCTGGTCGACGACTCGCACCTGATGCTGGCCATGGACCAGTTCAAGGACCTGCGCGGCTATACCAACTACGCCTCCCGCCTCGACGTCTCTCCGGCAGGCGCCCTCGCCGCCTACCTCCCGGTGGCCTTCAACGAGACCCTCGGCGGCCCGCTGGGCATGAAGCTCGGCCAGCGACAGCTGCGCGTCGAGTGTTGCGACCCCGAGCTGCGAGCGCGCCACGGGCTCTGACCTTGGCCCCGTTTGACACTCGATGACCGCCGCCGGGAGGGCGCATCCGTGCGATCCCTCGTTCCCGGGGGAGGGACCGGCATGCGGAGAGGTCGACTTGCGATGGGGCGCGCGCTGCTGGTCGTGCTCGCCTTGGGGTGCTCGCGGGGGGCGTCGCCGTCCGATGGCGGTGACGTCGACACCGACACGACGATGGAGTCGGCGCGCACCGTCCCCGGAGCTTCCGCCCCGATGCCGGATGCCGACGGGATCGGTGACGCGGGAGTCGTCGGGGCGAATATGGCGGACGTGCTCGACGCGGGAGTCGGGCGCGCGCCGAGCGCCGCGGACGAGGCGAACCCCGTAGACCCCGTTGCCGACTCGGGGATCGCCGAGGCGGGCGCGGAGTGCAACGCCAGCGGCATCTGGATCGCGCGCATGTTGACCGTGATTCGCGCCCTGGGCCTCGAGCAATGCGGCAACCACTACGACTACCTCGAGCTGCGTCAGACGGGCTCCGAGATCGAGGTCATCGACCACCTCAGCTGCGGCTTCGAGGACCGCGGCTCCGTGATGCGCCGGCCCACGGAGGCAGCCGCCCGAGCCATGCTCGGGTCCAACTCGCAGATCGGACGCAAGGGCACCATGGTCAAGGACGCGGACGGTCTGTGCCAGCTCACGATGGAACCCCACTGGGCCGTGTGGGGCGTGGATGAGGAGAGCTACGTGCCGCAGCCGCGCAACTCGCCCCAACCACTGCGCGAGGTGTCGCGCGCCAATCCCCTGCCCAGGGAGGGTGATGGGGTGCTCGACCCCGACGGCGACGGTCGCCCGGGAATGTCCATCGAGATCCGCGGCGCGCTGAGCGTCGACGCCCAGATCATCCTTCGCAGCGTGCATCGCTGGGCCACCAACGACCGCTACCCGATCACCCCTGCCGCCGCCTGGACCGACGACCTCGAGGTCCAGGGGGATACTCGACGTGGCTGGTGCAGTAGCGCCAGTGATAGAGCGCGGCGAGCGCGGCGCGGTCGAAGACCCCGGGCGGCTCGGACTCGAGCACGAGGAAGGAATCGGTCGTGCCCTCCGGGGTCACGGAGAACTCCACCAGGACGTGGCCCTCGATGCCCTTCGCCCTGGCTTCGGCCGGGTACTTCGGGTTCATGCGCATCAGTGGGAGCTGATCGCGTGGTGGTGGCTGCATGGCGAGCTCGGCGCACCGGGGCTGGTGATCGGCTGCGGGTTCCGCCGCACCGCTGGACTCGCCCGCGCGCGCGCAGCCCGGGACCGCGAGCAAGAAGAACAGGACCATTCGCCCGAACTGCATGCGGACTGCATACCACCGCGACAACCGCCGCGGAAACGGCGACGGAGCTGGCCGAGGCGGCTGCCGTGTCTACGTCGGCAGTCGGGCGGAGGCGGCGAGATCGATGGAAAGGGACGTGCGTTGGGCCCAGTTCCGCACTCCGCTGGTGCTCGCTGTCATGCTGGTCGTGGTCTCGAGCGGCGTGACCTTCCTGAGGGTGGCCGATCGTGTGACCGAGGCGGAGCAGCCGGGGCTTGACGAACGCATCCTGCAGCAGCTCCGCCGTCCCGACGCGCCGTCCACGCCACGGGGGCCCGCGTGGCTCGTCGAAGCCAGCCGTGACATCACCGCCCTGGGCAGCTTGAGCGTGCTCCTTCTGCTGGTGTTCGGCATCCTCGGCTACTTCGTGCTCGCCCGGCGCTGGGACGTGGTCGCGCTGGTGCTCGCCTCCGCCGCCGGGGGCGCGATCATCAACCAGCTGATGAAGGCTTTCTTTGCGCGCCCGCGCCCGGGCGTCGTGCCGCACCTGACCGACGTGGTGAGCCCCAGCTTCCCGAGCGGCCACGCCATGCTCTCGACCATCGTCTACCTCACGCTCGGCGCCGTGCTCGCCGAGCTCTCCCCCCGCAAGCGCCTGAAGTCCTTCGTCCTCGGGGTGGCGCTCATCCTCGCCGTGCTGGTGGGCCTCAGTCGCGTGTACCTGGGCGTGCACTACCCGACCGATGTGCTGGCCGGATGGTCCGCGGGACTGGCGTGGGCGCTGACCTGCTGGTTGATGGTGCACGCGCTGCGCGTCCACGGCCTGCTGCACGACTGATGCAGCAGGGTCGCGCACCCGCCCGGCCCCGACACCTCGGACCGGGGCGTCCGTGAGCACCACGGACTCGTCTGGCGCACCCAAGAACGCCTCAGAGATGCTCGAGCTCGTCGTCGTCCTCGATCCGTAGGTGCTCGGGCACCGGCTCGAGTCGGACCTGCCGATCGAACATCCAGCTTGGGCAGGTGTCGCCGCGACCCAAGACCCAGGTGACGGCCTCGCGCACTCCTGCAGCGCGGTCATCGCGCCGGGCCGCGACCGCCTCCCACGGGACATCCACCAGACAGCGCGCAGCGCGGACGGCGGTGGCGCGGACGTCCGCCTTCTTGTGGTCGAAGTGGCGCTCGAAGACGGGCTGCAGGCGCGCGTCGGGCAGGTGCCGCGCGACGATCGTCCCGAGCGTGCCGAGCAGCTCACCATGGACGGCGGCGTGCTGCTCGTGGTCGAGACGCTCGAGGATGCGGTCGACGGTGCGCGGGTCACCCAAGCTGACCCCTCGACTCAATCCAGCCCCGCCCCGGGCCCTGACGCCGGCCCGTAGCCGCACGATCCCGGCGCCAGCGCTGCCTCACTTCGCCGGGCAGCTGACTGCGGCCCTCTGGACATTGCGCCAGGACAAGCGTGGGATTCCGCCGTGGGTGCGACCCATTTGTCACGCTGACAGGGTCGCGGCCGTGGCTACGTTGGGCACATGGAGCGACGCGCGGCTGGACCGCGGGGAAGGTGCAGCATGCGGGTTTCCTCGATCTTTGTGAGCATGTTTGGGATCGCACTGCTCGCGGCCTGCGGTGGCGGCGGCGGGGGCAACGGCGGCGATGACAACGGCAGGCCACCTGGCAGCGACGACTACGACTACGTGGTCGACAACCCGCGGGGCGGCTTCGACCTTCCGGGCAGTCACAGCGCCGACGACGGAGATACGGGCGGCGACGGCGATGGCGATGGCGATAGCTCACAGGAGCCGCGCGATGCGCAGGAGGTGCTGCTCGAGGCCGACATCGTCCAGCTGGCTGGCGATCGCCTCTATGCCCTGTCCGAGTTCAGCGGGATGACGATCATCGACGCAGCCGACCCCGACGACCTCGCCGTGTTGGGACGCTACCGGCTGCACGCCACGCCCTTCGAGATGTACCTGGAGCAGGACGTCGCGTTCATCATGTACCACGGCTACGGGCGCCACGTGTTCGACGAGGACGAGGAGACTTACAGCTGGCGCACCTCCAGCTACCTGGCCGCGGTCGACGCGAGCGACCCCGGCGAGCCCGTCCTGATCGGCGATGTCGAGCTGCCCGGCCGCATCCAGGACTCGCGTCGCAAGGGCGACCTGCTCTACATCGTGACCCACGAGTCCGGGTGCTGGGGCTGCGCGGAGGCGACCAACACCACGGTGACCTCCTTCGACATCGCGGACCTGAGCGAGCTGGCGCAGGTCGACCAGGCCGTGCTCGAGATCCCGGACATCTACAACGAGCACGAGCGCAGCGTGTACTCGACCACCGAGCGCATGTACATCGCCAGCCCGGCCTGGGGCGAGGACCCCCAGACCACGGTGCAGGTGCTCGACATCAGCGACGACAGCGGAATGCTCGCGGAGGGCGCGAGCTTCGAGGTGAACGGCGAGATCCGCAGCCGCTGGCAGCTGGACGAGCACGAGGGCGTGCTGCGCGTGGTCAGCCAGCACCCCTGGGAGCAGGAGATCCCGCCGGTGATCGAGACCTTCACCGTCAGCTCGGCCAGTGACATCACGCCGCTGGGGATGGCCGAGATGCGGCTGCCGCGGCCCGAGGAGCTGCGCAGCGTACGCTTTGACGGGGAGCGTGGCTACGCCATCACCTTCGAGCGCACCGACCCGCTCTTCACCCTCGACCTGAGCGACCCCGCCAACCCGATGCAGATCGGCGAGCTCGAGATCCCGGGCTGGGTCTACCACATGGTGCCGCGCGGCGACCGGGTGCTGGGCCTGGGCTTCGACGAGGGCAACGAGGAGGGTGCGCTCAACGCCAGCCTGTTCGACGTCAGCGACTTCGCAGACCCGCAAATGATCTCGCGCGTGCACTTCGGCGGCGTCTGGGCGGACTTTGCCGAGAGCCAGAACCGCATTCACAAGGCCTTCGTGGTGAACGACGACCTCGGCCTGATGCTGGTGCCGTTCAGCGGCTGGGAGGGCGACGACGGCTGCCATGAGCGCTTCCGCGCTGGCGTCCAGCTGATCGATCTCGAGGGCGACACCTTGACCGCCCGCGGCCTGGCGGAGCAGGACGACCGCGCGCGCCGCGCGCTGCTCCACGCCGATCGCCTGCTGGCCGTCTCCGAGTCCTCGGTGCAGAGCTTCGACATCGACGATCGGGACGCGCCCGCCGAGCGATCCCGCGCGGCCCTGGCCCACCAGGTCGATCACATCGCGCCCGTCGGCGAGTATCTGGTGCGCATCGAGCTCGGCTTCGACAACGGACGCTTCGTGCTCGACGTGGTGCCGGCTGACCAGCCCGACGCGCTCGTGCCCCTCGGCAGCCTGGACCTGGGCGAGGTACTCGAGACGACCGGCAAGTACGGCGGCGGGGGCGAGGAGTGCCAGGCCTTCGACTTCTATCCCCAGGCGATGCTGAGCGACGACCGGCACTTCTATCTCATCCACGAGGTGCACGACGAGGAGGTCCAGGCCGCGCTGCAGGTCTTCGACCTGGACGACCCGACGTCGCCGACCCACGTGGGGTCGCTCGATCTGACATTCAACATCAACGCCAATAGACTGCCCTTCGACGTCGGGGGCGAAGAGCTGGCGGCCGCGCGGGTCGGCTCGTTCCTGGTTCTGCACACGTCCGACCAGGACTGGCCCGACGGCGACGGGCCACCCGTCTCGACCGCGAGCTTCCAGCTGATCGACGTGAGCGATCCGAGCGACCCGCTCGTGCGCATGCCGGTCAGAAGGCCGACCGCCATGGCCCACGGCGGCTTCCAGCGCTTTGGCGACGTGCTGCTCGCGAGCCACGCCGTCGCGGTCGACGAGGGCGCCGAGCAGATCGCCTTCTTGCTCGACCGGCTGGATCTGAGCGGCGGCGAGCCGCAGCTGGCCGAGCCGATCAACGTACCGGGGCCGGTGGTGAGCTACGACGGCAAGGACCGCGCCGTGGTCGTCGCCCTCGAGCTCGAGGTGGATGGCGAGATGCCGGAGGAGGAGTGCTACGGGCAGCCGTCCGCGATCGACTACGACTACGACCGGGGCCAGTGCCACCTGATGCACCAGAGCCTCGCGCGGGTCGAGCTGACCGGCGACAGCGCCACCGTGCTCGACGAGCTGACGGTCGAGCAGGAGGGCGAGTCGGGCCTGCTCGGCGCCCTGGCCGGCGAGGGAGTGATCTTCGTGCACCTGGGTGCCGGCAGCTTCTACGGCGGCTTCGACGACGTGCCGGTCGGCGTCCCTGCCGGTCACCTGGACTACGATAGGTTGGTGGAGAGCTCTGAGCTGCTGGTGCTCACCATGTCGGGCGACGCGCTGGAGATCACCTCCCGCGTCGACCTCCACAGCGACTTCGGGCTCGACGACGCGCGCACGAGCGGCGACCGCCTGGTGCTGCCGACCAGCGGTCGGGGC
>JAPPOT010000195.1:0-9988 GCA_028817855.1 Myxococcales bacterium | reverse complement strand
GTCGGGGCCTGACCGTGCTCGATGCCAGCGATCCGACCTCACCCACGACCGAGGTTCACGACCTCTTCGGCGGCTACTGCCGCGGAGTCGTGCTCTCCGGCGAGATGGCCTACTGCGCCCTGCACGAGTACGGCGCTCAGGGCTGGCAGTTGTAGGGAGCTCGACGTCCGGCGGTCCGCTTGTACCCCAGCTGCCTATGGGGCGAAGCGGTAGAGCTCGTTGTCGTCCGAGCCGACGTAGAGCGCGCCGTCGGAGCCGATCGCGGGGGACGAGCGCACGTCGCGGCCGAGGTCGCGCTGCCACAGCACGCGCTGGCTTGGGCTCAGGGCAGGATCAGGCTCGAGGGCGTAGAGGTAGTCGTCATTGCTGCCCACGTGGATGATGCCGTCAGCGCCGATCGCAGGTGATGAGCGAATGTCGCCACCCGTCGAGAAGGTCCACAGGACATTGCCGTCCGGATCCACGGCGCGAAGCCTGTTGTCGTTGGAGCCGAAGTAGATCGTGCCGTCGGCGCCAATCGCAGGCGACGAGACGATGTCCCCGCTCACCTCCACCTGCCAGAGGACGACACCGTCCTCGGGCCGCACCGCGAAGAGCGCCTCATCATCGGATCCGACATACACCGTGAAGTCCGGTGCGGGCCCCAGCGCCGGCGACGACTTGACGTCCAGGTGATCGAGCTCGGTCTTCCACTTGAGTCGCTGCGCCGCCGAGAGCGCCGGGTCCGTGTGAAGCCCGTACAGGAAGTCGTCGTCAGAACCGATGTAGAGCGTCTTTCCATCGGCGGAGATCGCCGGCGAGGATCTGACATCTCCGCTCGTCGCGTGGCGCCACAGGAGGCTGCCGTCGGGCGCGAGCGCGTACACCCACTCGTCGTGCGAGCCGAAGTAGATCGTCCCCGCAGCATTGATGACCGGTGACGAGGAGATGTCGCCTCCGGTCGAGAAGGTCCACTCGACCGCGCCGGTCTCGACATCGACCTTGTACAACCTGTTGTCGTCGGAGCCGACATAGAGATGGCCGTCCGAGGACAGCGCGGGCGAGGACTTCACATCGCCAGAGGTGGATACCGCGGGCCACTTCTCGGCACCGTTGGCCATGACGGCGTAGATGCGATTTCCATCCGTGCCGAAGTAGGCAGTGCCTTCGGCGTCGATCGCGGGCGATGAACGCACGTCCCCACTGACCGACGACGTCCAGTCCAGGGTGTCGGTCTGAGGGCCGACGAACGGCGCGCGGGCCTGATGCGCCGGGCAGTAGCGGAACATCGGCCACGCCGCGTCATCCAACCCCCCCATGTCTCCACACGAGACGCTCGCGGGAGGAAGCGCGATGCCATGTGGGCCCGCGCGAAAGCCCACGCCCGGATCGGTCGTGCACACGCTCAAGCCGGTTGCGGCAACACTGACGAGGCTCGCGCCTTCGCGGACGAGGTCTCCGGGGTTCTGCTGAGAAGGGCAGCCCAGCACGCCCGGGCCAGCCGTCGCCGCGTCGTACGCGGCCAGCAAGGCCGTGGCGACGTTCTCGGCCGACTGCCCGGGCGTGGTCGTCACTTCGATGTCGCACATTCCCAGGCCCGAGTGCTCGACGATCCGGACCTCGCCACCCTTGGCACCACCCGGGTCGGTGACGACCGTGGTCGCCATGATCTCGAGCTGGCGCGTGAAGCTCTCGCCGAGGCCATCGAGCACGTAGCAGACGTCGCTGGCGCAAGGGTCTGCGCGTAGCGAGACCACGAGCTCACCACCCGTGAGACCGGGAGCGCTGACTCGCACGTACGGCGACCCATTGACGGGATCCTCGTCGTCGATGTCGACGTCGGGAACTTCGGCGACGACGCCCGCGCCCTGACAGTCGGCACTGGCGTTGATCGCGCCCTCGGCCCTCGATGCGATTACCTCCGCCTCTTCGCCCGTCGCGAACGCCACGTTCGCGGCGCACAGGACACGGTCACCGCCATGCGCCGGACTGGTTGCCGCAAGGGTCACGACCAGGTTGAGCACGCCGTCACTGCCCACGGGCGAGGCGTAGCCGTCGGCAGATTCTCGTTGGGTTCTTGACGACCAGCCCCGCGAGCGGCGCTGGCCCGATCGGAAACCACCGCTCATTCGGCTGAATCACGAGCGCAGAGGAGCTCACGGCAACCGCGGATTCTTGCTCGGGCTCGCTCTGCAAATCGCACGCGGAAATCGCCGCGAGCGCCAAGAGCAGCAGCACTCGAAGCGGTATTGGAACCAAATCGTTGTAGGACATCGTCACCCCCCTGGATTGGTCCGACAGATGCGGAACTCGCCGCGCATCACGGCGATGTCCGCACCCGAGTCGACGCCATTGACACCGGAGTCGAAGGAGCCTTCAATCACCCCGCCGACTGGCTCGAACTTGGTGTAGCGAAGCCGCAGGCTTTCTTGCCGCACGCCCCCCATGTCGATGTTGACGTAGCGCATGCGGCCGGTGCTGTCGCCGACGTGGCCCGACGCCGCGGGATCCTCGACGTCGTAGGCTCCGTGTATGCCATCGGAGTCGTCGATCGTCACACTCGGGGCACGCGAGTCGTTGCCGCTGCACGCGACCATGCGTACGGCGTTGTCGAGCTCCGAGTTGCGGTGGAATTCACCGCGCGGCAGGCTCGATGGACCGTCACACCCGTCGTCGAAGGTGAGCGGCGCACCGTCAAGCGTGAAGGTGATGTGGTAGCCGCCATCGGGGTCGCAGCCCACGGGCAGCGCAGCATCCCGTCCTCCACCGCCGCCGCCCGATGGCGGTGGAGTGCCGCCGGCATCTGACGGATTCGCCCCGCCCCCGCCGGTGGCAGCATGGCCGCCCGCTGCGGCGTCTGGCTCTCCACTCGCGGCCGACTGGCCCCCACTGCCTGCACTGGTGCCGGCCCCTCCCGAGTCACTGACGCCACCGCCGCTACCGCCGGTCGAAGGCGGGCCCTTGGATGTGTGGCTCTCCGAGCAGCCGACCGCCCACGCAACCACGACGAGCAACCCGACCCATCGCGCCAGCGCCCTCCACAACCGGCGGGCTCGGACAATCGACGTGTTGAAAGGAAGTCGCGGCTCCCGTTCGAGGAGGAGATCGCCACAGCGGGTGTGAGATCGGGCGCGCAAGGCACTCACAACGTCGTTGTTAGAGCACTCGCTTCACCGCAGCCACCGGGATCAGGCCGACCGTCGGTCAACACCACGAGCCGTAGCCATCCGACTCCCGGAAGCCGCGGGCTCGCGGCGGCGTGGCATGAAGTGACTGTCCAGACCGTGCCTGGTCCTTCGACGCGCGCGCGGACGAGAGCTATGATGGGCGCTCGCCCATGCGCAGCTGTACCCGGATGTGGAACGCCAGAAGGCGACGGTGGCGGCCTGAGCGCTGGCGAGCCGGCGGGCGGGCATGCGGGCCGTGGCTGGCGGCGCTGGTGCTGGTGGCCGTGGCGGGCTGCGCACCGGCGTCCGAGGAGGTGCCGCTGCCTGCCGAGGTCGCCGACCGGATGGCGTGGCCGGATCCGCTCGAGCACGCGCTGTCGGGTGAGGCCCAGCGACAGCAGCTGTGCGCGCGCGCGGGCGACGACGTGCTGCGCGACCTCTTCTGCGCCGCGGAGCCGCCCGCAATCACCGGGATCGCGCAGCTGCAGGAGACGCTCGGCGTCGCCGACGCCGACATCGGCGGGCTGCGGGGCCTGTCGATTACGGCGCACTCGACCGCGGTGGGGGCGCGCTCGGTATCCGCGATCAACCCGCGTGTGGTGTCCTTCCAGCTCGAGCGACCCGACCTGACGCCGCCCGTCGAGCTGGTCGCCGTGGCGTTCGTGCGCGGCGACCAGACCGCGGAGCTGGTCGTGCGCGATCGCGAAGACCGCGAGCTCCGCTTCTACCTGCTCAAGTACCGCCAGCCCTGCAACGACGCAGCCGAGGGCTGCCTACCGGGTGACCTGCTCTCGCCCGCCACCGAGTCGGATTGGACCGAGGTCTCCCTCTACGACGAGGAGGACCTGAAGAACACCACCGTCGACTGCCGGCAGTGCCACCAGCCGGACGGGCCGGGCACGCCGAAGCTGGTGCGCATGCAGGAGCTCAAGACGCCGTGGACGCACTGGCTCTTCAACGGCACCGCGGGTGGCCGGCTGCTGCTCGAGGACTTCCGCGCGGCCCACGGCGACCAGACCTACGGCGGCATGTCCGCCGAGGTGATCACCCAGCGCGCCAACCCGAGCGGCCTGGAGCTGTGGGTGGAGTACGCGAACCTCGGCGTGAACCAGCCGAACGAGTTCGCGGCGATGGCGATCGAGGCCGAGATGGCGGTCGCGTGGGAGCAGGCGCCCGACGCCGAGCGCCCCGAGGACTGGGTGCTGCACCAGAGCGCGACCTGGCGGCAGGCCTACGAGCGCGCGCGCCGGGGCGAGGCGATCCCGGTGCCGTTCCCCGGGGTGCGCGTGACCGACCCCGACAAGCTCGCCGCGATGACCGGGGCCTACGCCGCCTTCCGGGAAGGCCAGCTCTCCCAGGACGAGCTCCCGGACATCCGCGACGTCTTCCTCGAGGACCCCTACGACCGCGCCGCGATGGGCTTCGCGACCGAGCCGGGCCTGGATGCCCCCGCGATCCTCGTGCAGGCCTGCGGGCAGTGCCACAACGACCGCCTCGACCCGGACCTGAGCCGCGCGCGCTTCAACGTGGACCGCGAGCTGTCCGACGCGCAGAGGAATGCCGCCATCGAGCGCCTGCGCCTGCCGGGCAGCGACCTGCTCGCCATGCCGCCGGTGCACGTACGCAGCCTCAGCCCCGAGGCGCGCACGACGCTGATCGAGTGGCTCTCGGAGTGAGGGTCGACTCTCGTCGCAGCGCCAGTCGCGCCGAGGGAGGCGGGTCGCAGGGCCCCGACGTCTCCCTCGCCGCGTCGAGCGGCGTCCGGCTTGGCCGGGGCCGCGGCGCCGCAGCCCGCCACCGCGAGCAGCCCGAGCACACCGACAGGACCGCGATGATGGCGCCGCACCGTCAGCCTGATGCTCAGAAGCGGCCGGAGAGGCCGACCGCGCCCGGGGCGAGGCGGAGCTGCACGCGGCCACCGGCGCGCTCGCTGGGCGCGTCGAGGTCGAGCAGGAAGAGCGTCGCCGTGGTGACCGCGCCTGCGGCGGTGACGACCAGGGCCACGTTGGTGAGCGTCTCGTAGCTCTCCACGTCCGAGTCGTCCCACAGCGTGCGGCGGCGGGCCTCGTCGCAGCCCTCGATGCGGCAGCGGCTCTCCAGGTCGCGGAACTCCTCGTTGCCGAGCAGCGCGAAGGTGCCGGCGCCGAGCGCGCTGACCACGGTCGCGCCAGCCGCGATCCAGGGCCACGGCCCGCCCGCTTCGGGCGCCTCGTAGACGACCGTCGTGTGCTCGACCGGCGCGGGCACGGCCACCGGCGGCACCGGCTCGTGGCGCTCGAGCAGCTCGAGGTCGATGCGCACGATCAGCTTGTCGCCCGCACCCACGTCGACCCGCTGCACCGACTCGGCATGCCCCGGCGCGGTCACCCGCACGCGGTAGTTGCCGGGCAGCAGCAGCACGTCGTCGCGATGGGCCGGCGGCAGGGCGCGCCCCTCGAGCTGCACGTCCGCATCGGCCGGCTCGACCACGATCGCGACGCGCCCCAGATGCCGCCGCGCGGTCGTCATCAACTCGCGCGCCTGCACGCGCTGCACCTCCGTCAGCGGCCGCCGGCTGTCGGCCAGCGCGCGCTCGAAGCCCTCCGCCGCCGCCAGGTAATCACCCGCGTAGTAGGCGCTGAGCGCCATGCCGCGTTCGGTCCGCGCGTTGGGCAGCAAGGCATGGGCGCGCGCGAAGGCCTCGTGGGCGAGCTCCCACTGACGGCGCTGGTAGTGCCCGAGCGCCTCGTCGATCACCCCCTCATAGGGCGCGGTCTCCGACCCAGCCTCGGTCTCGGACCCGGTCTCGGGCTCGGACCCGGTCTCGGGCTCGGACCCGGTCTCGGACCCGGACCCGGACTCGGGCTCGGACGTCTCGGACTCGGGCTCGGCCGCGGACCCGGGCTCGGCCGCGGACTCAGACCCGGGCTCGCTCCGCGCCGGCTCCCCGACCGCCGACTGGGCACGCGCCCCGGAGCCGAGCGCCAGCACGGCCAGCACACAGCACGCGAACCTCCAACGGCCGCAGGGCATCACTGGGCCACCGCCCGGCAGCGAATGAGCACGCCCGTCACGGTCCGCGGCGCCGCAAAGAGCTCGATGTCGGGCGCGAGTTGCTCGCACACGGTCCCGGGCGGACCGAAGGGCGTCAAGCGCAGCGGCTGGGGCTCGACGTTGGTCCAGCTGATCAGGTTTCGGCCGTTGGGCAACAGTCGATCGGAGAAGACCTGGGAGCCATCGGCCGCCCAGACCCACGGGGCGTCGCTCCGCCCGTCGATCGTCATGCCGGCGCCGCTCAGCAGCGGGGCGAAGGCAGCGACCACGATGCCGTTGTTCCAGTCCTGGACGAGGCCGAGGCTCGCGACCGAGCTCTGGGCGAACTCGTCGCTGTAGAGCCACACGACCACGCCCGTCGTGCCGGTGGGCGGCACATAGAGCGCATCCAGCGAATCCATGAAGCCAGGTGCCGACCCTTGCGCCAGCACTTGCGTGTCCGCCGGCAGCCAGACGCGGAAGTTGCCCTCGGTGTCGGACACCGCGGTGACCTCGTAGCCATCCGCGCTGTAGCGCACCTGGCCGCCAGGAAGCGCCAGCAGATCGCCGAGGATGGTTCCCGAAACCGGCACGCACTCCAGCGTGCCGTCGTCGCACGGCCCGCTCGGGTCCCCCTCACCACCGTCGTCGGCTCCCGCAGCACGTCGCTCCACGGCCTTCGCCTCCGGATCGGCGTCGGGCGGCGGAGGATCGGTCGCGTCGTCATCGGGGTCCGGGTCCGGGTCCGGGTCCGGAATCGGCGGCTGCGGGTCCTCATCCACGCCGCCGTCCATGCCGCGTCGGTCGTTCAGTCCCGCATCCGCCGCGCGCTCCGCACCGAGGTCCTCGGACTCCTGCGTGGGGATGTCCTCCATGTCGAAGTTGCACGCCCACAGCAGTAGCGCGGCGCTCACGACGAGGGCTCTCGGAGGGACGGGGTGCATCAGTCCAACGGTCAGAACAGTCAGAACAGTCAGGCGGACCGTCGGCGCACAGTCGGAACCGTCAGTCCGAGCGTCGAAGCCGCGGCCGCGGGCGAACCGAACGTCGACAACCTCTGTGATCTCCGCACTGGTGTTTCTCCCTTGCCCGCTGGCACAGCAATTGCTGCAAGCCGTATGCCACGGCGACGCCATGCGCGAACCGCGATCAGAACTCCTCTCTGCTGAGCTCGATGATGTTCGGCGCCGGCTCGGGCGACCGCCCCTTCGCCGCCTTCCGTCGTGCGCGACGCGCGCTCGGCGCGCGCCTGTCGGCAGTCGGCTGCAGCGGCTCGACCGGCGTGGCCGCGGGCTCGGCGGCCGGGGGCCCAGCTGCGGGTTCGGCGCGGGGACGCTCGGCGATGGGCGACTCGGAGGGCGCCTCGACTGCCGTACCCTGCTCGCTCACCTCGGTGGCGATCGGCCCGGGGCCCACGTCCCCACCACGGCTCCACAGCCAACCGACCACACCGACAACCGCGACCAGCACGAGCGCGCCGAGCAACGCGGCCCACAGAGGTCGCCGCGACGGCTGCGCGAGCGGCAGCGCGGCGGGTGTGGCGCCGCGCGAGTCAGCGGAAGCCGGCACCTGGGGCGCGGACGGAGCCACCGACAGGGGCTGCTCTCCGGCAAAGCGCTCCACCGCCTGGATCAGCTCGCCCATGGTGGCGAAGCGCTCGTCCTTGTCCTTGACCAGCGCGCGGTGCACGGCGGAAGCGAGCCCCTTCGGAATCTGCTCGGCGATGTCGGAGAGCCAGGGCGGCTCCGCGCTGTTGACCTGCAGCACGAGCGAGCTGTAGCCGCCGGTCTCGAAGGGACGTCGACCAGCGAGCGCGTGATACAGGATCACACCGAAGGCATAGACGTCGGCGCGCTCGTCGACGGTACGCGTCTCGTCCAGCTGCTCCGGCGCCATGTACGCCGGCGTGCCGAGGATCGCACCACTATGGGTCAGCGTGGCCTCGGCCTGATCCTGACTGACGATCTTGGACACGCCGAAGTCGAGCACCTTGGCGCCCAGGGGCCGACCCGTGTCGTCGCAGCACAGGAAAACGTTGGCGGGCTTGAGATCGCGGTGGATCACGCCCATCCGGTGGGCGGCCTCGACCCCGCGCATGGCGGGCAGCAGCGTGCAGAGCACCTGGCCCACGGGCTGTGCGCCGCCGCTCTTGAGCAGGGAGTCCAGGGACTGCCCCCGCAGCAGCTCCATCACCAGGAAGAGCGAGCCCTCGTGCTCGCCCACGTCGTAGACGTCGACGATGTTCGGATGGTGGACGCGCCCGGCGGCGCGCGCCTCGCGAATGAGACGCTCGAGCGTGGCCGCGTTGCGGTCGCCGAGCATCCACTTGATGGCCACGCGCTTGTCGGTGACGAGGTTGCGCGCCTCGAACACGGCACCCATGCCGCCCTCGCCGAGCAGTCTCTCGACGCGGTAACGGTTTGCGACTACCTGCCCCACCTCGGGACGGGCTGCTCGGTTCCCCTGCCGGGCCATGTCCCTCCCGAACCGCGACAGACCTCTGGTGACCGACGCGGTTCGGTGGGAATACATAGCGCCAATGCGCGCGTGGTGCCTACCTGTCGGCCAGATTTAGTGGCCGGGGTCGGATGGCGCGCCGTTTGCGGAGGCTGCCCATGACCCCGCCCGACGAACGGCCGCTCTTGATGTCCACCCTCCAGACGGCCACCAGTCCCAAGATCCGGGTGGGCGCGACTGTTCCCTGTCTCACATTGGCATGCCATCCGGATCCCAGGCGCATCGGCGAGCGCGCCATCCTGACCCCCCTGCTGGTGCGCCAGCCGGCGCTGCTCAGCCGGGCCGAGCCCCGCTTCGCCGCACCCGGCGGCTCGCCCGCACACCCGCTGGCGGACCCCTACCTCAGCCGCAAGCCCCTGCGCATCGTCGCCGGTCCGACCCCCGGCTCGGTCGCGTTCGAGGGGCTGCCGAAGAAGGCCTGCATCGACGGGCAGGCGGCCACCGAGGGCCAGGTGCTGGACGCCGAGGCGATCCGCGCCGGCGTGGTGGTGCAGTTGTCGAGCCGCATCGTGTTGCTGCTGCACGCCACGTCGGGCGACCAGCCGACGGAAATCGAGGGCTTGCTCGGCCACAGCGATGGCATCGAGGCCGTGCGCAAGCGCCTGCGTCACGTGGCCCCGCTCGACATCCCGGTGCTCGTCCAGGGCGAGACCGGGGTCGGAAAGGAGTGCGTGGCGCGGGCCATCCACGCCCTGAGCGTGCGCGCCGAGCAGCCCTTCGTGGCGGTCAACATGGCGACCCTGGGCGACCAGACGGCCGGCGCGGCGCTCTTCGGCCACGCGCGCGGCGCCTTCACCGGGGCGCTGTCCCGCCACCGCGGCTTCTTCGAGCGCGCGAGCGGCGGGACCCTCTTCCTCGACGAGGTGGCCGACACCCCAACCGAGGTCCAACCGATGTTGCTGCGCGCGCTGGAGGCCGGTGCGATCCAACCCCTGGGCGACGAGCAGGAGCGCCCTGTCGACGTGCGCGTGGTGGCGGCGACCGATGGCGAGCTGGACGACGACAGCCCGACCGGCTCCTTTCGGGCGGCCCTCAAACACCGCCTGTCCGGCTACGAGATCCGCGTGCCGGCCCTGCGTCGCCGGCCCGAGGACATCCCCCAGCTGCTGCTGCACTTTCTGAGCGAGGAGCTGCACCTGCTCGGCCGCGAGGATCTGCTCGATGCCCGCAACGGCGACCGGCCGCCGCCCCTGGCAGGCGAGGCGATCGCCCGCCTGCTCATCTACGACTTTCCCGGCAACGTGCGCGAGCTGCGCAACGTGGCCCGCCTGCTCGGGGTGGAGCTCATGGCCGCAGATCACGTCGTGCTGAGC